>NZ_KV818020.1:0-31430 GCF_001814825.1 Corynebacterium sp. HMSC071B10
CGACATGCGCAAGGCCACCGCCCCAATAGATCCGGACGAATAAAGCAAACAGCCGGGCCGACTCCGTCGGCCCGGCCCCGGTACCAACTACCCGGAACCCGGCAGTACCGGGTCTCCGGAACACCGGTACCAAAAACCCGCATCTGACAGCCCCAAAAAGGTCGTGACCTGTCGAGGCGGTGATGACACCGACGTGGACGGGGGGGAGCACACGCGCCCACCACACTCCCTTTAATTAGAGGTAGCCGGACACCATCAAAACACGGTGTCCCAACAAGCAGATTGGGGCCGATTGCGAAGGCAGACGGTTTGCAATGGCTCCGCCCCATCGGTGGTCAGTCGCTGGACGAAATAGAGTTTGCCACTGCAACCACATTACCCAGGGCGAAGCCCTTTCCACCCGCCTCTCGACATGCGACACTACGCCTATGCTGCAGCTTTACGACGACCTACTAGCACTCCCGCGGCGATAATTGCGCCACCAAGCAGGAGCGGGAGTTGTAATCCAGCACCGCCGGTCTTCGGAAGGTCACCCTGGCGGATATTAGCCACCTTAAACGTCACGTGCAAAGAATCATTCGCCAATTCAACCTCGAGTTCAGGGTGCTGCTCAATGCCACCATCTACTTGGAGCTCTAGCTTTCCGGATCCATCTCCGACCGCAGAGAAGCGGAGAGGCTGTGTCAGCAGGCTGTACCCGGCGGGCGCTTTCCGTTCCACAAGCTGATAAGTCCTGCCAGTTATTAGGTTGTTAGCGCGAGGAGTGTTCTCTGTGAAGGTAAAAAATGGCTCTCCCTCAGCTCCATTTTCGAGCAGCTCGAAACGATAATCCTGAAGCAGCTGTGCCGCGTTCTCGTGATCTACTTTCTCGAGGGAGACTGAGTAGCAGCCTTCTGCGACCAATTGCCTCAAAACTCGCGCCAACTGGTCAAAGCTGGTCAGCGTAGTCACTGCATCGTCACTGGAGATGTCGGCACCCATCGAACGAGTGTTACGAACACCGGCACGCCAAATCTCAGGCTGATTCGTAATATCATACTGAGTCGCATTCTCTTGATATGGCGTATCCCACATTAGAATCGAACCGCCCCCATCAAGCCCTTCCCGAACGGATCCGCCAGAAGCATAGTGCGAAGGGTAACCATACCCCTGTTGCTTGGGCCAGTTTTCAGGCTGCTTACTAACATTCGGCCTTCCGAAGTAGTCGTCCTTGAGAATATGCTCGTTGAAGGGTTCGAATCCAACCATCACTGTCTCAATTCGGGTACCCCCATCTTTCAAGCGGTTTGCTTCCTTAACAGCCAGCGAGAGATCACTCTGATTAATTAAGGTACCGATATCGAAACCGTGACCAGGATAATCTCGTGAGCTTGTAGTGGGGAGTCCATCCGTAATGAAGTAGACAACGTCGAATTCGCCCGTGGGGATCTGAGCTAAGCCAGCTTCATAGTTCGTACCACCGCGACCATTGCGTGTAAACGGCCGTGCGATCGCGTCTACCGCGTCGTTGAGCTTTTTGATGTCTTCTTCGTTGTTAGTCCGTAGCTTTCCAGTCGACATATCTGGGATTGAGCGGGCATCCGAGGCGAAGTTGTATATAGCAAGGTTACTGTCTGTGCCCTGCAAAGCTTTGATGACTTCACGCCCGGCCAGACGACTCGCTTCAACACCATTGTTATGCCCAATGGAGTCAGACGTATCAAATACGAGTGCGATGTTTTTCGCTATACATACATCGTTAGGCAGTTGAGGGTTCTGAGCAGAGGCAGGTAACCAATCTAGCTTTTCCCTTGGAGTCTCCGGTACATCCAGCTGAAGAGCAGGAGCTTCGCGGTCCAACCACCCAGGAGCATCTTGATCCCACATCACGAGCCTACAATTATTGGAAGCTTTCGCGAGGGGGATTCGAGCCTCCAAATCGTATCCCTCCTGCGTTCGAGGTTTGCGCTGCTGCTCCTTGTTAAGAACAAAATAAAGGCTGCCACCGTCAATTGACAATGTATAGTCAGTCCCGTACTCGAGCTTGGTCCAACCATGCTGGTCGTGACCAATGCTCAGACCGAACCGAGGGTCGTGAACGTCAATCTGGTCACGCAGGTCTGGTAAACCAGTTTCTATTTCGGCGACCTTGAACTTCATGCCGCCAGCAGGTGTGTTATCCCACCAAGTCCGCGTTACCAAGAGCCCATTCGAATAGTTGCACGTATCGTAGCCCCTTTCATTAGGGATCGGACGATAGTTCTTGGGCGTAGTTGGATCACCCTGACCAATAGTTATGCTTTGCGATTTCGAAAGTGCTCCATACAGCTCCATGGAATAGTCTCTACTAACGTTGCCCGTTCCAGGTCCGGTGAATGTAACGCTGATTCTGTTACCGTCACCTTCCCAAACAACAATCTGCGGTTTGCAACCGGTAAGGTCAACCGAGATCTTGTCTACGATTTCACCTCTAGAGGTCGAGCGACTATTCAGTGTCTTCACCGCAGATTGCGGGACTGTGCATTTTTCGGTGCCCCCGTTCTTTGAGATTGTGATTGGTCCAGCCAGCGATGCATTGTTGGCATTCCTGCTGTTGCTTGTCAATATCACCTCAGTTAAATAAATGTTCTGTTGGGTTCTTTCGCCACCGATTTGTGTGCTGATTGTGCCGCGTGGTGGAACAGTCCCACTGATGGGTACGTACGATAAGGCACCTAGTTGTAGGCGCACCTTCGAAGCAGGAAGCACAGCCGCACGAGACATGTCTGTGACTGCCGGATCCATAACCCCAGATTCCTGATCAGTTAGGCCATATCCGCTGCTTGCAAGCTCGTGCGCGGTTGGGACCTCGTCACTCTCTGCAATCACGTACTCACTGGCATCGGTCGTGCGGACCTCGATCTCAACGACCATCGGAGGGATCGTGTGCAGAGCCTGGAGGTCGAACGCCACGAACGAGCTTTCTTCGGAGTTGAGGAAGCCGTAGTCATACGCCTCAAGCTTGCGGCCGTCAGCAGTAACGGACAAGACTTCCTTGATCTCGCCCTTGCCCTCGCGCTTCAGCGCGAAGATGTTCTCCTTCGACGCTTTGCCTCCGAATTCCCACGCTTCGCCTTCGGGATCGTTAACCGTGATGTGGTCGACGTCACCCTTGCGCTCAACGGTTACCGGGTTTGTCGCCGCAGGTGCGTTGACTCTCGGCAATGTGGCTGCAGGAGTCGGCGTTGCAGGAGGAGCAGCCGGCGCGGACACAGAGGCATCAACATTTGAGGTCGGTTTCTCGTTGTCCATCCAGTTGTACGCGGGCAAACCATCGTCGCCCGTAACGATGTCACCTTCCGGGACCGTTGCGGGCGCAGGTGACTCATGAGTCTCCTGCGCCTGGACAGCCGGGTACGCGCCCAGGCCGGCGGTGAGTGCCACGGAAGCCAAGATCGCGGCGAGTCCACGGGTGCGGCGCTGCGCAGGTGCCCCTGCGGGCTTAAAAATGTTTCGCATCTTTCTCATTCCTTAGTTCCGCTTCTCTACCGTGTCTCGTTCTTATTTCGCCGCGCCATAAACAGCCCCAGCACAATCAGCAGGCCGCCTAGTGCCGCGGCCCACAGCACATTCGCGCCCGTGGAGGCCAATGGCCCGCGTTCTCGTTCCGGCACCGCGTTCGGGTGGGTGACGGTGGTCACCACGCCATTCGGTTTCGTCGTGACGATCGTTGACGGCAACGTGGTAGTCACCGTCGTCGGGGTTCCGCCTGGAGGGGTCGTGACGTAGGTGGTGCTGATGGTCGTTTTTGCCGTCGGGGGTGTCGGCTCTGTGGTCCGCCCCGTAGTGGTCGTTATACCGGTGGTGGGAGTGACCGTCGGCGTGGTTGTCACCGTGGTGGTCGACGGTGTTTCTGGAGGTGCGAACGGGGGCGGGGTGCCGTAGCCCGAATCCCACTTCATCACGAGGACGTTTTCGTACTCGTAACGGATGCCGCGCTCGTCGGGAAGCGGCAGCAGAAGAAGTTTGGGGCTACTGAGGTGGTACTCGAACTTCGTGTCCGGAGCGGACTCCTCGATGAGGTACAGCCCCGGGTTCAACGACTCGAAGACGACTTCGCCGCGCTGATCTGTGGCTTTTGTGGCGATGATGTCGAGGCCGAGTGCGCGTGCGTCGTCAAGCGAGGTGCGCTTGGCCGCAGCGCGGCCACGCTCCGTGGTGATGTCGATGCCCTTCACCTTCGACAGAGTGAACTTCGCCCCTGCGATGGCGGGAGGCTTCTGGCCTGCGGGTACATCGTCGTACGGGTTGGTGCCCTGCTTCTTGAGCAGCAGCTGGATCGGCTTGTCCTTGTCGATGATTGACGGATCAAGATTGGCGTCGTTACCGCTGATTGGACGCACATCGGCGACCGCAGGTGTCAGGGCACCCGTAGCGAGCAATGCGGCGGCTCCGCACGCTGCCAGTAGTTGAGACACACGCATTAGGACAGATCCTCCTCGTTCACAGCGCCGGAACGGTCACTCTTTTGTTTTTCGCGGTAAATCCACCAGATAAGTGCCAACAGGACCAGCAAGGACACTCCGCCGAGGGCCCACATCCACCACTGGAAAGCGGAGGTGGAATCGTCGAGAATGCTGGCCTCGTCCGGGTCCATGGGTGCTCGCTCCGCGTGAACGAGCAGTCGGTGGGAATTGATGCCGTACGGCGTACAGGTGATGAGCGTGAGCAGGTCGCGTCCGGGTTCGGCGCGCAAGCTGTCGGTCTCATCAGGTAGCACTACTTCGATGTCGTACACCTTGTACTTCATGCGCTCACCGAACGTGGACACGTAGATAGCGTCGCCGACCTTGACATCCGAAAGATTGTCGAACAGGGTGGACGTGGTCAGACCGGTGTGGCCCGTAATGACCGAGTGGAAGCCCTCGCCACCGGTGGGAAGCGCCGAGCCATACAGATGGCCGAGCCCCTTCTGCAGGGTGTCCTCCGCCGTGCCGTGGTAGACCGGCAAGCGAACGTCAATCGCCGGAATCGCGATCTGCGACATCGCCGACACACCCTCCAGCTGACGCTCGTACTCCTTGTAGTCGACGTTGTCTTCGCTGATACGCGCAAGCCATGGGTCCAAAATCGGCCCGTCGGTGTGCGCCTTGTTGTACGCTTTCGCAGCTTCGAATGCCTTATTTACGTCTTCAACCGGTGTTTGCTGCAGCTCTTCCTCGTAGATTTTCGCTACCTGCTCCTGCACCCGGTTGTTCCACTGCGTCGCAATGACCGGATACATCAGCACCGCAATTCCCACCAGTACAAGGATGACGGGAAGCGCCATGCGCTTGAAGAACGATTGCTGCCCCGGCTCACGCCGATGCTTCGCCTTCGCTTCTGTTGCCACCGCGTCTTCCTTCCGTCCAAGACGCCTAGATATTCGCGTCCCCTTAATAAACTTGGGCGAGAGTTTTAGGCCGTCTCGCCGAGAGGCCACACGCCACGAGCGCCGCTCGGCTTTGTGGCTCGGGCAGCGCTGCTGGATCGGGGGTAGTTCCTACATCACTTACGCGGTGCGGGAGTTGCGACGTGCCGCGTAGACACCGCCGCCGATGATCGCGAGACCCGCCAGGGCCACGATCAAGATACCCATGCCACCGGTGGACGGCAGCAGCGGAACGGTGGACTTGACGTTGTTCACCGACACACCGTTCATGCGGAGCGCGTTCTCGGTTGCTACGTAGTTGCCTTCGCCATTGCGGGTCTTGCGGTCGTCCTTGGTCAGGGTGATCTTGTGCTCGTTCGGATCCTTCGAGTACCCGGCAGGAGCCTCGGTCTCCTTGACGCAGTACTCGAAGATCTGGTCTGCCGGAGCATCTTCGTTGTTACGGAAGTTGGTCACGTGCAGGCCTTCGAAGTTGATTAGGCCATTGTCATCAGAAACACCCGACTGGATTACGTTGTCAGCGTCGCCACAACGGTACAGGTCGAACTTTGCACCCTTGAGAGGCTTCTTCTCACCGTCGACTTCACCGGTCTTGTAGATCTCAATGTTGCCGACGTAGGTCACGACCTCGTCGTGAGGGGTTTCCCACTCTTTCGGCTCAAACCCCGTGCCAGTGTTCGGCTTACGTTCAAAAGTTCCGGTCTCGTTGACGGCGTTGTGAATGTCCTGGTCACCGGTCTTGCCATCAGCCTTTGCGTTAAGCAAGGTCGCCTTCACCGTAGCAACGACGTGATCGTTTGCCTTGGTCTTTGCGCGCCCAGCATCAGTAAGGATGATCTCGAAGCCCTTGTCGTACTTCTCCTTGACGTCAGCACCCTTCGGTGCCAACTCACCCTTGTTCTCCTTGACGGTATAGTCTTCGTTTTCCTTCAAGGTGGCCACTACGTTGTCGCCGCGCTTAACCACGACAGACTCGATCGAGTCCCTACGAAGCTCAGCGCTGTTGTAGGAGTCGTTGATGCTGAACTTCGTCATCTCGTAGTTTTCAGGAGTTGCCGGCACTACACCATCGAGGGTGTAGGTGACCTGCTTCTCACCCTTGCGACCTTCAACCTCAGTGTTCACCTTGTCGTCCACGACGGTCTTGGTGACCTTCGCCATGGAGTTCTTCGGGTACACGTGCACATCGCGGTTCCAGCCTTCACCGTTAGGAGTGGTCATCGGCAGGAAAACGATGAACGGGTCAGCCTTCACGTAGGCCTCGCCGGCATTCTCCGGCACAGTGGTCTCGGTGATCAGGTATGCGCCAACTTGGAGTTCCTTAGGCGTAGTAGCACCGTCAGCACCAGTCTTACCGAGGTCGATAACCTCACCTTCGAGCTCGTCAGCCTTAGGCAGCTGGTGGTTCTGGGTCATCTTGGCAATCTTGTTAAACGTTGCCTGATCAGTGATGTCGCCCTTGAGCTTCTGGGCACTAAAGCCAACGCCTACGAGCGGCTGACCACCTGGGGCATTGTCCTTTTCACCGTTAGCGGGGCGAAGATCACCCGGGTTCACACGCTTGTGAATCGTCAGGTTGGCCGGGTCCTTCCCGATCCCATCTGCCGCCGGCGCTTTCTGCGCGACCGTAGGAACACTGTCCTGTGCGAACGCGTCCTGCGCGGCGATACCAGCAGAGCCGGCGATGGTCAGGCCCGCAGCAATCGCAATCGCGGCGGTCTTCTTGAGGGCAATTGCCATTTGACTTCCTTCCGAAGGGGGTAGCTCGGGGCCCTCAGTGCGCTTGGGAGAGCATCACTCCGCACGCACACGTCAGTGACCCGACTTTTAGAACACCCTAAATCTAACCGTCCCCACCCGCTTTGTCCAAGTAACTTTTAAAAACTCCTAAGTCTGCCCCAAGACCCAAAATGACCCACATCACTACAGTGTATAGGCTTTTTATTCAATCTTCCCATCGCCCAGCCCGCCCAACCCAGCATCGCTACATATAAGCAGCGGTCACGCCCCTGGAAGGCAATACCGTAGTAAAACTGGAAGGAGTTCCCAAGCCCCAGCTCTAGCAGTGCAGACCAGGCAAACTTCACAGGCAAAACAACCCCGCCAGGCCACCAGAAAACACCCCCACTCACCCCCGCTCGCGCAAAGCCCGCAGCCGACGCACGAGCTGCGGCGCGTACGCCAACGCCTCCGGCGACTCCAGCAACAAGTTCAACCGCTGGTAGTACCGCGTCGGCGTGAGCCCCAGTTCATGCCGGATCGCTTCCTCCTTCGCGCCGAGGCTGCGCGGGGCGCCGGCTTCGAAATCGAGGAGTGTTCGGTCGGAGTCGGAAAGGGTCGCAGGCATGCTTAATATAGTAGGCATGACGATTCGACCCATCGTGATTTACGGCGACCCTGTCCTGCACAACCCCACCCGCGAGGTGACTCAGCCCGTGGAGGAGCTGCAGGAGCTGATCGCGGATATGCACGAGACGATGGATGCCGCCAACGGCGTCGGCCTTGCCGCCAACCAGGTGGGCGTTGACCTGCGCCTTTTCGTGTACCACTGCCCGGATGGGGATGAGATGCGCCGCGGCACGGTGATCAACCCGGTACTGGAGACCAGTGAGATCCCGAAGACGATGCCGCGCGATGACGGCGAGGACGACGAGGGTTGCCTCTCCGTGCCGGGCGAGGGTTTCCCCACCGGCCGCGCGGATTGGGCCAAGGTCACGGGCCTCGACGAGCACGGTAACGAAGTCGAGGTCGAGGGCACCGGCTTCTTCGCGCGCTGCCTGCAGCACGAGGTAGGCCACCTTGACGGTAAGGTGTATACCGATGTGTTGACTGGCCGCTACAAGCGCGAGGCGAAGCGCGCGATTAAGGCGAACGGTTGGACCGAGCCTGGCCGGACCTGGTTGCCGGGCACTGATGAGGATCCGTTCGGCCACTAGGCCAGTCGGGAAAGGGTTTTATGCGTACTTCTTCTGCTCTCGCCGCCGGCACGCTCATTGTCGCGTTGTCCGCGCCTTTCGCGTGGGCTCAGGAGCCAGTGGAGCAGTTGCTTATCGACGTCCACGAGCTCCACGACTCCTACACCGACACCCTCGAAACGCAGCTGGAGGACATCCAGGCCGCCGAGGAGGCCGAGGATGAGGAAGCACTCGTCGCCGCGCAGGACGCCTACCGCAAGACGCTGAAAGAGTGGCGCACCGAGCTCATCGACGCCGCCGACGAGCTCGGAACACTCCGCGAGGACGCGAAAGACAACGCCCCGGACGGCGAGCTGACTAAGCAGGAGAAGAAGGCCTTCGCCAAGACGGAGGACGCGATCCGCGAGGACCGCGCGACGGTGCGCGAGCTGCGCGAGGAGGTCCTCGGCGACGACGAGGCCGTCTACCTCCCGGGCGTCATCGGCGGGCTCGGCGGCCTGTTGGGCACCACCGCTTCGGACGCGATCGAGCGTTCCGAGCAGGGCGACAAGCGCATCGTCTTCGGCCTGCCGGGCGAGGAAGAGGCAGAGGAAGAGGCCGAGGAAACCTCCGAGCCAACCACCACCGAGGTCACCACCCCGGAGGAGCCGCGGCCTTACTACCGCGCCGAGGTGATGCAGGAGAGCTCGACGACTACCTCCACGAGCCCGACGTCCTCCACCAGCGAGTCGACGACCACCAACACCGAGTCGACCACGACTAACACCGACACAGGCACCGCGACCACCACGCCCACCTCCACAACCGCCCCAGCGGAAACGACGACGGGGACTGCGGAGGAGACAACCTCGGCGACCGCGATCCTGCAAAACCGCACGACCTCGGCCAGCTCGAGCTCCTCGACGGTCACGCGCACCACGTCCAGCACCACCTCCACCACCGAGACCTCGGAGGAGACCCGCGACGGCGACCTGGCCGAGACGGGTACGCCGATGCGCAACCTGATCGTGCTCGCGGCGCTGCTGACGCTGGCCGGCGCATTCCTGGTTCGTCGCCCCGCCTAATGTCGCGCATCTTCCGCTCCGACGAGGTGGCCGTCGGCGACCGCGTCGTGGTGCGCCAGCGCCGCGGCGAGCACGCCAGCGACGTCATCGGGCACGTCCTCAGCCTGGACCCGCTGGTCATCCGCCCGCAGGAGGTCGGCGGCTTCCCGTCATTTAAAGACGCGGTGGAGATTACGGACCTCCACATCATCAAGAAGCTATCGCCGCGCACCGTGCGCAACTCAGACATCCGCGCCATCGAAGCCGCCACCGCCCGCGCCTTCCCGGGCCAGGAGCAGTTGCTTATCGACGGCTGGCTCGCCCGCACCGGCGCCGAGATCGCCGAGCGTTCAAACTCGGCTACCCCGGTCGGGCATTCCGCTTCCCTGCAGCCGGTGCCGCTCGACGCGCTGCGGAAGTTCTACGACGCCCACGACGTCCCGCTGCAGCTGCTGGTGCCGGAGCGCATCGGCAAGCCTGCGCTGCGGCTGATCGAGCGCCACCCGGACGCCTGGGAGCTGGGCGAGGAGATCCTCGTGATGACGGCCGCATGTGAAGCACCCGACACAGCCGCAGCGACCGGCACCCAGCTGCGCGTGGATGCCCACCCCACCGACGAGTGGCTGGACATGTACCACTTCCGCGGCACCCCGCTGCCAGAGGACGCGGTGCTGGATCTCGCCGCCAACATCGATGGAAAACTCGCCTTCGCCCAGCTCATCCGGGATGGCCGGACGGTCGCGGTCACACGCGCGACGCTGACGGAATCCGACGACGGGCGTACCTGGCTCGGATACTCGGCCGTCGAGGTCGCTAAAGCCTGCCGCCGCGAGGGGCTGGGCACGCAGCTGACCCGCCAGCTGCTTGCCTGGGGCGCGTCGCAGGGTGCCGAGGCGGCGTACCTGCACTGCCGCCAGAGCAACACTATCGCACTGGATATGTACCACAAGCTGGGCTTTATTGAGCATCACCGTCATCGTTATGCCCGGTTGGTGGGTTAGGGCTACGGGGCGTCGAGAAGCATAGCTACAGTGGTGGCATGCGAATCGCCACTTGGAACGTCAACTCGGTGCGCACCCGTACCGAGCGCATCGTCGCTTTCCTCGACCGCCAGCAGGTCGACGTGCTGGCCATGCAGGAGACGAAGGCTGCCGACGCGAAATTCCCCTACGACGCGTTCAACGACGCCGGCTACGAGGTCGCGCACGTGGGCTACAACCAGTGGAACGGCGTGGCGATTGCCTCGCGGGTGGGCCTGAGCGATGTGCGCGACCACTTCGAGCGCCAGCCCAGCTTTGCCAAAAAAGGCGAGCCGGTGCGCGAGGCGCGCGCGGTCGGCGCGAACTGCGGCGGGGTCGAGGTGTGGAGCCTGTACGTGCCCAACGGCCGCGAGATCGGCGACCCGCATTACGACTACAAGCTGCAGTTCCTCTACTCGCTGCAGGACACGGTGCGCCCGGGCGAGCTGCAGGTGCTCACCGGCGATTTCAACATCGCCCCGCGCGACGAGAACGTGTGGGACATCGACTGGTTCGACGGCAAAACGCACGTGACCGAGCCGGAGCGCGCCGCCTTCCAGATGCTCTGCGAGACCGGGCTGACCCAGCTCGAGCACGAGGAGCTCTACTCCTTCTGGGATTACAAGTCGGCCCGCTTCCAGCGCAACGAGGGCATGCTCATCGACTTCCAGCTCGCCACCGCCCCGCTCGCCGCGCTGGCCACCCGCGTGTGGGTCGACGCCGACGAGCGCCGCGGCACCGGTGCCTCCGACCACGCGCCCGTGATCGCGGACTATGACACCCGTGGGCTGGACTACGATCAAGTGCGATGAGTTTCTCGTTTGACGTCTCCTACTGGCAGTTGGTGGCCATGGCCATCGACTACGCGATCAAGTTCGTCATGATCGGTATCGTGCCAGAGAACCGCCGCCCGTCGTCGGCAAACGCGTGGCTGCTGCTGATTCTGCTGCTGCCGATCGTGGGCCTGCCGCTCTACCTGCTCATGGGCTCCACCCTCGTCTCGCGCCGCCGCCACCGCATCCAGCGCCAGGCCACCGACCTGCTCAACGACATCTTCACCGATACGCCCGACTACCCGCGCGGTGCGCAGCTCTCTACCGACGTCGCGTCGATGCTGCGCCTGAACCGCGAGCTCACCGGCTTCCCCGCCCAGTACAGCCGCGTGCGCCACACCTGGGCAGACTATGAGTTGGTGATGCAGCGGCTCGCCTCGCTTATCGACGAAGCAACCTCCTACGTCGACGTCGAAATCTACGCCGTGGCGTGGGACCAAACCACCGCCCCCGTCTTCGAGGCGATGGAGCGGGCAGTCAAGCGCGGCGTCCACGTCCGCCTGCTTTTCGACCACATCGGGTCAATGAAGTACCCCGAGTTCCGCAAACTCAAGCGCAAGCTGACCAAGGCAGGCATCGACTGGCACCTCATGCTGCCGCTGAACCTGCTGCGCGGCCGCTTCCGCAGACCGGACCTCCGCAATCACCGCAAACTCGTGGTCATTGACGGCCGCGTCGGCTTTTTGGGCTCACTCAACTTGATCGACCGCAGCTACCTCATGCCGAACCACCGCCAGGCGGGCAGGCAGTGGGTGGACATCTTCATCGAGCTGGAGGGGCCCATCGTCACCTCCATGGAGTCGCTGTTCGCCGTGGACTGGTACACGGAATCCGGCGAGCTCATCGAGCTCAAAGCGCCCGTTCCCCTGCCCAACCCGCATAACGAGGACGTCAACCTCATGCAGCTCTTGCCGTCGGGTCCGGGGTATCAGACGGAGCCGAACCTGCGCAGCTTCAACTCCCTGATCCACCACGCCCGCGGGCATCTGATCCTGTGCTCGCCGTACTTCGTGCCGGAGGAATCCCTCCTCGAGGCTGTGACGACGGCCTGCTACCGCGGCATCCGGGTCGACCTGCTGGTGAGCGAGAAGGCGGACCAGTTCATGGTCAACCACGCCCAGTCCTCCTACTACCAGCAGCTGCTCGAGGCCGGCGTGCACATCTGGGAATTCCCCGCCCCGTACATCCTGCACACCAAGTTCGCGCTCGCGGACCCGCAGACGGCGGAGGCAGTGGGCGTCGTCGGCTCCTCCAACATGGACATCCGCTCGTTCTCCCTCAACTACGAGTCCAGCCTGTTTGTGACGGCTGGCTCGCTGATCCAGGATCTAGAAAAGCTCGCGGAAAACTACCTTGCAGTCTCCCGCGAGCTCACGCCAGAGCGGTGGAACCGGCGGCCCTGGTACCGCCGGTACGTGGACAACGTGATGAAGCTGACCTCCGCCCTGCAGTAACTTTTAAGCGTCGCGCTTGTGCAGCACCACCACGCCGATGACCCACAGCGCGACGGCCCACACGCAGAAGATGCCAAACGACGCCCACAGTTCGTGCGCGCCCGGCTGGTTAAGCATGAAGCTCATCAGGTTGCCAAAAGGCAGGTACTCGGCCGCCTTTGCGCCGATCTTGGGCAGGATCCGGATGATGTTCTCTGCCACCAGCAACAGGCCGAGCCCGATGACCACGGTGCCGGCGGTGTTGCGCACCAGCCAGCCCACGCCCTGGGTCAGCACCACGATGAGCGCCTGGCCCAGCGGCACGGCCCACAGCGCGCGCTGCGTGAAGTTGTTCGTCGCCCAGTTGGCGGGCACGTTGGCGGTCAGGTCGCCTGCGATGAGCGCAAGCACCATGCTCACCAGCCCGATCACAAAGGCAAGGGCCGCGCCCAGCAGCACCTTGGAACAGGCCAGCTGCCAGCGCTTCGGCACAATGCGGAAGTTGGTGCTGGCCATGCCGAAGCGGTACTCGGTGGTGACCGTCATGGATGCCTGCACCATCGTGATGATGGAAAGGGTCAGTGCGACGATCGAGACCGTCATCAGCGGAGCGTACGGCATCGCGCCGAGCTGGGAGGACCAGCCGACCAGGATGCCGTAGAGCAGCGACAGCACCAGCGCCACGATGGTGGACACCCAGAAGGAGCGGGTGGTGCGCAGTTTGGTCCATTCGGCGTTGATCTGGTTAAGCACGGCGTCCCTCCGGTGCGGTGTATTCGGCGTGGCCCTCGGTCGAGTGCATGTACGCGTCCTCGAGCGAGGCGTGACGTTCGGTGAGCTCGGCAAGCTGGATCCCCGCCTCGAAGGCGATGCGCCCGACCTCGTCGCTCGCCGTGTTGGGGACCTCCAGCATCGGGCGCTGCGCCCCGTCGACGCCGCGGCGCGTCTCACCCAGCGCGGCGGCCAGTCGCTCGAGTGCTGCCTCGTCCGCTGTGCGCACCAGGGTCGTCACCGCGGAGTTGGACGAGATGAACTCGGCCACCGAGGTGTCGGCGACCAGCTTGCCGCGGCCGATCACCACGAGATTGTCGGCGGTCTGCGCCATCTCGGCGAGGATGTGCGAGGAGACGAACACCGTGCGCCCCTCGGCGGCGAGCCCTCGCAGCAGACCACGGACCCAGCGGATGCCCTCCGGGTCCAGGCCGTTGACCGGCTCGTCCAGGATCAGGTACTCCGGGTCCCCCAGCAGCGCTGCGGCGATGCCGAGGCGCTGGCCCATGCCTAGCGAGAAGCCGCCGACCCGCTTGTCGGCCACATCGCTCAAGCCCACGAGGCCGAGGACCTCATCGACGCGGTTGGCGGGCAACCCCGCGGCCTGTGCCTGCCACAGCAGGCTGTTGCGGGCCGTGCGGTTGGGGTGCACGCCCTTGGCGTCGAGAAGCGCGCCCACGCGGTGGGTGGGTTGTGGCAGGTTGCGGTAGGGCGCGCCGTCGATAAGCGCGGTGCCCTGCGTGGGAGTGTCCAGGCCCAGCATCATGCGCATGGTGGTGGACTTGCCCGACCCGTTGGGGCCCAGGAAGCCGGTGACCACGCCCGGTTTCACGCTGAACGTGAGGTCATCGACCGCCCGGACCGGACCGTAGTGTTTGGTCAGTCCTTGAACTTCAATCATGCGGACAAGTATGCCCGATGAGCCCCTCCAGCGCGGAAGCGAACCCCGGGTGCAAGTGCAGTTCACACACAGCGTCCAGCGGAACCCAACGAAGCTCTTCGCTCTCCTCGTTCGCCACCGTCGGCAGCGGGGTGCCATCGATCGTGCGGGCCAGCACAGTGGTGTAGCTCCAGCCCGGCACGCGCATGGTCACGACCTCCTCGACCGGCTCTACGTGCGCGGGGTCGATGCCGCACTCCTCCACAGTCTCGCGCAGGGCGGCCTCGGTGGCGGTCTCGTGGGAATCGCGGGCACCGCCGGGGATGCCCCACGTGTCGCCCTGGGCCGTCCACGCGGCGCGGTGCTGCAGCAGAATCTTGTCCCCTGCCTGCAGGAAGAGGCCTGCGGCACCGAACTTTCCCCAGTATTTTTCGCCGTTGGGGCCGAAGACCCATCCGTTTCCGTCGCCAAGCATGCCACCCACTGTAGCGAGACACGTTATTCTTGGAGAATGTCCCAGAACGTGCAGCGAGGCCCCGCGCCGACGCCCGACGACGCGTGGTTGGACGAGTTAGAGCGCACCCCAACCCGCCGCACGTTCCGCATGGTCATCCGCGACTACGTCACCGGGCCCGCGCGCTTGGCCCGGCGCGGCGCAAGTTTCGTGGCCACCACCCCGGGCAAGCTCGTCGCCGTGATGCTAGTGCTCACGCTCGCGCTGCTCGCCGCCGGTATGGCGATGAGTTCCTCGATGGCGAAGCGGCAGGACTCGCTGGACACGCTGGTCACCGCGACCGAGCCGATGAGTAACTCCGCGCACCTGCTGTTTACCTCCCTGTCGCAGGCCGACACCGTGGCGACCACCGGTTTCGTGCAGCCCGGCATGCTGACCAAGGAGGAGCGGGCGCTCTACCTGGCTTCGCTGGACCGGGCCGTGACCGCGTCCAACGACGTCTACCGCGGCGCCGTCGAAGC
Source organism: Corynebacterium sp. HMSC071B10 (assembly GCF_001814825.1). NCBI lineage: Bacteria > Bacillati > Actinomycetota > Actinomycetes > Mycobacteriales > Corynebacteriaceae > Corynebacterium > Corynebacterium sp. HMSC071B10. The sequence goes on from NZ_KV818020.1 coordinate 15,259, forward strand.
CGATGACGCGCAGGACAGCGAGGAGATCATCGACCTGGTCTCCTCCATCCAGCGCCACATCCCCGTCTATTCGGCGCTGATGGAGCGGGCCCTGGTCAACCAGCGCATGGGCAACCCCGTCGGTGTGGCGTACATGTCGGAGGCCTCGGGCATCATGAGGGAGCAGATGCTTGACGACGCCGACCGCCTCTACACCCTGACCCAACGCCAAGTCGCCCGCGAGATGGCCCGCCTGTCCGCGCCCCAATTCGTGCCGCTGTCCGGGCTGTTCGCCGCCCTGATCTTCCTCATCGCCGCCCAGTGGTGGCTCTGGCGCACCTTCCGCCGCCGCCTGAACAAGGGCTTCCTCGTTGCAACCGCGTCCATGCTGGTCGCGGTGCTGTGGGTGAGCGTGTCCAACCTGCAGCTGTGGCAGTCCGGCTTCGTCGGCTTCGCGCGCGCCGCCGAGCCCTGGGAGCAGCTTACCGACGCCCGCATCGACGCCCAGGAGGCCCGCACCGACGAAACCTTCGCCCTGCTGCGCCGCCAGTCGGTTGCCCAGTCCTCGCGCTCCTTCGACGCCACACACGAGAAGATCGTCGACGCCCTGCAGGCGACCAACGTGGTGCTCGCGGAGCACTCGGAGCGCCACGGCAGCGAGGCCTCTCGCGAGACCGAGCAGCTGATCACCTCCGCGCACGTCGCGCTCGCCGAGTGGCGGGACAACCACACCGCGCTGCTGTCCGCGATTGATAACGGTCAGTACCAGGAGGCCGTCGTGCTGCTGACCGGGCAGGAGCCAGGGGATGAGGGTGCCGATTCGGTTGCTGGCGAGGTCGGCGCGACCGCCTACCGGCAGCTGGACGCAAACCTGCAGGAGCTCATCGCCATCTCGCGCGTGTCCACCCGCGAGTACATCACGGCCTCGCTCGACGCGACCCGGCTGGTCTCGGGCGCGGTGGCGCTGCTGTCGCTGCTGGCGGTGCTGTGCATTTGGATTGGAATTCGTCACCGGATTGCGGAGTATCTGTGATGAAAAACGTAGCCATGGTTCTGGGAAGTGCACTGCTGCTCGCGGGCTGCGCAGGGTGCGCACCAAGTGCCCCACCCACGCCGCCGGAGGACCCGCCGTTGACCTACGAGGGCCTGCCGCTGCCGCCCGGCGCGATCGTGGATCCGGCCGGCGTCCCGCCCGCGGGCGAGTTCTCCAGCGCGGACTTCGACTGGCCCGGCTCACTCGCGCCCCTGGAGGAAGAGGACGGGATCGGCGGGGCGCTGCACAAGATCCGCGAGCGCGGCCGCCTGCTCGTGGGCATTGACCAGTCGCAGTACCTGCTGTCCTACCGCGACACCGCCGCGGGCGACCTGCGCGGCTTCGAGGTGGACCTCGCGCGCGAGATCGCCGAGGACATCCTCGGCGACCCGAACAAGGTGGACTTCCGCTTCGTGGAGTCTGCCTCCCGCTCCGAAATGCTGCAGTCGGGCGCGGTGGACGTGGTGATCCGTACCATGTCGATTACCAAGGAGCGCACCCAGCAGGTCGCCTTCTCCACCCCGTACATGATCTCGTACGTGCGCGTGCTCACCCCACGCGACCGCGGCATCCACACCATCGAGCAGCTGGCGGGCAAGCGCGTATGCATCGTCGACGGCACCAACCTGCTCAACCTCACGCGCACCGTCGCGCCCGAATCCGAGGTGCTGCGCACCCGCTCCTGGTCCGACTGCCTCATGGCCACCCAGCAGTACCAGGCCGATGCTGTGCTTGCCGACGACGCCATCCTCGCCGGCATGACCGCCCAAGACCCCCACGCCGAAATCCTGCCCGACTCGCTCGCCCGCCAGCTCTACGCCGTCGGTATCCCCAAAGGCCACGACGACCTAGTCCGCGCCGTCAACAGCACCATCGAGCGCATCCGCAGCGACGGCACGTGGACCCGCATGCACCAGCAGTGGCTCGGCGACTCGCTCGCCGAACCGACCCCGCCGCCCTTGATGTACCGCGAGGAGGAGCAGTGACCGAACCCACCAAGCGCGACGACACCACCGGTCCCGCCACCGAGGCCGTCCCGTACGACCCCTTCGCGGACGATGAGCCGGGCACCGAAGCCGTGCCCTTCGACCCGTTCGCGGACGAAGATTCAGACGGTACAGATTTCTCCGAGCTCGGCGAGATGGCGGGCCTGCTCAAAGACCTCGACGACCTGCGCCGCGGCTCCGTCAAGGAGGACACCTCCTCGCGCTCCCGCAGGCAGGCCCTGGACACCTTCCGCGAACTGCGCGGGACCCGGCGCGAAAACCGCATGGTGGCCGACGGCATGGTCGAGCTGCCCTGGGTAGAACCCACCCAACCCCGCACGGCGCTCAAAGACCCCCGCCCCGCCGAGGTGGAGAAGGGCATTCCGGCGCCCACGCTGCACCCGGGCGATATCGTCGCCGGCCAGTACGAGATCCTCGGCGTGATCGCCCACGGCGGACTCGGCTGGATCTACCTCGCGGAAGACCACAACGTCTCCGAACGCGTCGTCGTGCTCAAGGGCCTGCACTCGCAGGAGAACCCGGACGAGGCCGAAGCCGCCGCCGCGGAGCGCGAGTTCCTGGCGGACATTACGCACCCCGGCATCGTGAAGATTTTCAACTTCATCGACGATCCCCGTGTGCCCAGCGGGTTCATTGTGATGGAGTACGTGGGCGGGCCGTCGCTAAGAGCCCAGCGCAACGCCCAGCCCGACCACACGCTGCCGCCGGACGTGGCGATCGGCTACATCCTGGAGATCCTGCCCGCGCTTGGCTACCTGCACTCGCGCGGCGTGGTGTACAACGACCTCAAGCCCGACAACATCATTGTGACCGAGGACCAGGTCAAGCTCATCGACCTGGGCGCGGTCTCCGGTATCGGTGCCTTCGGCTACATCTACGGCACGCGCGGCTTCCAGGCGCCCGAGGTCGGTACGGAGGGCCCCACGATCCACTCGGACATCTACACCATCGGCCGCACCCTCGCCGCGCTGGTCATCGACCTGCCGCAGAAAGACGGCGTGTACCAGCACGGCATCCCCACGCCCACCCAGGAACCGCTGTTCCGCCGCTACATCTCGCTCTACCGCGTCATCGCCCGCTGCTGCGACCCCGTCGCCGCGCACCGCTACAGCTCGGTGCAGGACCTGCAGGCGCAGCTGCTCGGCGTGCTGCGCGAGGTGCTCGCGATTCGCGACGGCCGCACCTTCCCCGCCCAGCAGTCCCAATTCTCCCCGCAGCGCACGACCTTCGGCACGAAACACCTGGTCTTCCGCACCGATCAGCTTATCGACGGCATCACGCGCACCGTCGAAATCACCCCGCAGGAAGTCGTCTCAGCACTGCCCACCCCGCTGATCAACCGCGACGACGTCGGCGCCGGCATGCTCCAAGGCTCCTCCTACTCCGAACCGCAGGAAACGCTGGAGACGCTGCGCCAAGCCATGCAGTCCGACCAATACCAACAGTCGCTAGAAATCCCCTTCGGCGTGGTGCGCTCCATGCTCGACCTCGGGCTCACCGAGCAAGCGCAAACCTGGCTCGCCAGCATGCACCAACGCCTCGACGGCAACTGGCGCTTCTACTGGTACTTCGGCGTGGTCAACACCCTGCTCGGCGACTTCCACGAAGCCCAACGCGACTTCGCCCGCGTCCTAAGCTTCCTTCCCGGCGAGTCCGCCCCCAAGCTCGCCATCGCCGCCGTCGACGAGCTTCTGCTCCAGCAAGCCGGCCTCCACGAGGAGCAACTGCTTAACGACGCCCTCGCACGCGCCTCCGCCGGACTCCGCACCAAACTCGACGACGTGGACAACGCCGTCTTCGAAGACCTCCACGACCGCGGCCTCATGTCCGAGAACTGGGACCTGGTCACCGATGACCCCGCCATGCTGCGCTTCCACTCCATGCGCCTGTACTCCCTGGTCTGGGTCACCAACCCCACCACCGTCTCCTCCGCTTTCGGACTCGCCCGCCAACTCATGAACGAAGGCGAAGTCGAACTCGCCATCGCCGCCCTGGACAAAGTCCCCAACTCCTCACGCCACTACCGGATGGCCCAGCTCACCTCCATCCTCTGCCTCGTCTCCGGCGACCTCACCGAATCCCGCATCCGACGCGCCGCCCGCCGCCTCGACCAGATCCCCAACACAGAACCCCGCTTCCTCCAGATCAAGGTGTTCGTCCTGCGCGCCGCCCTGACCTACCTGCGCGCCAACGGCATGCAGCGCGCCGACTCCACCATGCCGCTCTTCGAATACACCTTCAGCCTCCGCGGACTCCGCCGCGGCCTGGCCATCACGCTGCGGGAACAGGCGCGCGTCGCGCCGTACGCGCAGCACCGTTTCGCGCTCGTGGACATGGCGAACAAGGTGCGGCCCGCGACGTGGTTCTGACGGGGGTTGGTGGGGTTCCGGGTGGCCTGCCGTTTTCCCCGTTGACCCGCAAATGACGAACACCCCTTGACGAACAAGTCGATTTTTTGGCGTGGACTTGTTCGTCAACCCGTGTTCGTCACGTAGCGAGGAGGCCCCGTCCCGCCTAGCCTCACACCCCCAAGGGCGATAGACTGACCGCAAGCCGCGATCGGGGGATCGCGCACAAGCATCGGGGGATCACATGGACAGGAATGCACTCATCGCGCACCTTATTCGGCCAGGTAACGCCGACGAGGTTCCGTGCCGGAAGTTATCAGCGACCAAATTTGTCGCCACTTCCACCTGGGAACAGTTGAAACCCTACGAGCAGGAGTTCCTGCGCGCATATGCGGTGGGAGCAGCATCGCGATCAGCGGTGCTCATAGGCCGGTCTGCTGCTCATATGCACGGCATTTGGACGCTGCCGATGAGGAACGCCACGGTGACGGTGTCGTACCAGCGGCAGGCAGCACCCGGTAAGGACCGCTGGCCGAATGGCGTCGAGTTCCGTCGGATGAACGTCCCTGCCACCGACTACTACACCTTCACCTCGAGCGTCGGCGACACCATCCACACGACGACACCGGCGCGCACGGCGGTCGACATCGCCCGTCTCTACGGGGTCCGCCACGGCGTCGTGGCGATGGATTCCCTGTTCTACCAGGCGCAGCCATACGAGCACGAGCGCATCCGCGCCGAGCTGACAGACGCAGTGACCAGGCTCGCGGGCAAACGCGGCATCGCCCACGCCCGCAAGGCGCTCGCCTGGTGTTCGACGAAGTCCGAGTCGCCGTACGAGTCCCTGCTGCGCGTCGTGCTCCGCGAGCGTGGCATCGAGGCGGCGGAGCAGATGTGGATCGGCCCGTACGCGCGGCCAGATCTCATGTGGGGCCAGCTGGTCATCGAGGTTGACGGCGACGCGAAGTTCGCCGACGACGGGCAGGCGGCGGCACTCGAGCAGCTGGAGCGCGAGAACTGGATTCGGCTGCAGGGCTACGCGGTCGTGCGCATCACGCCGCGCGAGTTATTGCGCGAGGAGGAGCGCGTCGTGCGCCGCATCTGCGAGCTACAGGAGCATGCTTCGCTTCTCGACGCCCCGCTCACCTCCGCCACCCACGCCCGCCCAGATTTCGGCGAGGACTGGCGCCGCCGAGCGGGTTAAAGTGCCGCGAGCTTTTGATTGATCAGCGCGTTGAGCGAGATCCCCTCCGATTTCGCGGCGATGACCAATCGACGGTGCAGCGACGGCGAAGTACGTACGTTGAATTTTCCCGAGTACTCCCGGACCCCAAGGGGCTCCGGAATCGGTTCACCGGCGGACTGCATATCCGCAACCACCTCCGCGACCAGGTCAAAGAGTCCCGCTTCGGCCTTGCTGCGGTCAGGATCCAGCCAAGAGAGCGAGGGGAACTCCGCTACGGTCGCCACATATTCCTGATCAGTCTCTGACCAGCTCACCTGGAATGTGTATTTGTCGATTTCCATGTCAGCTACTCCTCGCTTCCTTCTTGAGTCGATGCTTCTCGGTGTAAACGGTCGATTGCCTGTAGGACCTGGCTCACCTGGTATGGCTTTGCTTGCCCTTTGGCGTTTTGAATGTTGACCCGTGGATCGCCAGGCCATGGTGTTTTATACGTCTTGTGTGAGGTTTTCTTCGATTGCCGACTTTCAAAGTAGTGGTCGCACACCTTCTCCAAGTCGGAGTAACGAATGTTTTTCGTTGATCTCCTCATTCTTGCAACGATGTCTTCAATTCCGGACCCCACACAGGCATAGTACCGTATATGGTACTACACCGCGCGGCGCCGCAAGGCGGGCTAGAACAGGCCAGCCTGCGCGGCGACGCCGACGCCAATGCCCAGGACGGTGAGCAGGCCCAGGATCACGCCGATGGCGATACCGGCGGTGCTCGACCCTTGCGCTGCAGCCGGGGCGGAATCCGGCGCCGTCTTCGCGGTCGTCGTCGGGGTCGGCGTTGCGGTGGGCTCGGTCGGCTCGGTGGGCTTGGTAGGGGCCGCCGGCCCGAGGTCGGTCACGCCCGGCTTGCGGGTGGGCGTGGTCAACGTGGCGTTCGGGCGGGTGGTGATCGGCGAGGTCACGGACGCGCCGCGCAGTCCCGGGTCGGGCGTGCCGAAGGCGCTCTTCGCTTCGGCGAGGAGGGGGGAATTGGTGCGCGTGAGCTCGTCGATAAGCTTTTGCATATCGGCCTTGGTGTAGGTGAGCACCGAGAATTCCTGCGTCTCGTCGGCGACGAGGCGGCCGGACTCGTTGTAGACGCGGAACTGGATCGGCATGGTTGCCTTGTCGTAGCCCGTGGTGTTGGCGATCGGGACGCTCAGCGCTTTCTTGGAGGAGTTCGATAGCGCGGAGGCGACCTCGACAGTCTCGGACCACTTGCCGCCCGGGTAGCTGGCTTCGACCGTGTAGTTGTGCGGGCGATGGCCCAGGTTCGTCACCTCGACTGCAACGGTGGAGTCCGAGCGGTTCGCCACGATCACGTTCGGGTTGTACGGGTTCTTCCGCACGCGGAACCCGGCCTTGCCGTCGTTGTACTGGGCGGCGTTCTTCTCCAGGTCGCGGACGGTGACGTCGCTCTGGTGGGTGGTTTCCACGTCCTCGTAGTCAGGCCGCGAGCCCTCCTGGCCGTCCTGGCCGGAGCCGTTGTTGCCGTCCGGGGTGCTGGTGCCGGCCATGCCTTGGGCCGAGCCGACACGGCCGTTGACCATCTCTACGTGGTCCCAGTCGGGCGCAATGTCGTAGTCGCCGGTGTAGCAACGCACGCTGCCGTCAGTGCAAGCACGCGGCAGTGGCGTGTTCGCGTCCGGCCGCGACTGTGTATCCGAGTAGTCGAAGTGCGCGAACTGGTAGAGGTAGTTCATCACGGAGCGGTAGTTCGGCACGTAGTCCGAGTCCGGGCGCTGCAGGTGGTACCCGCCCGAGTGCGTCAGGCCCAGGTTGTGGCCGTACTCGTGCAGAATCGTGTTGCGCAGCTGTTCCTGCGAAGTCATGAAGTCGTTCTTCGCCACGTAGAACGCGCCGTCGCGCACCAGCCCGGTGCCCGAGGAGTAGTTGCTCGGCGACTGCTGCCCGCCGATGATGCCGACGCGGAAGACGTCGGCGCGAGGGCCCAGCAGGCGGTCGCGCTCCTGCATCAGCTTGACGCCGGGGAACTGGCTCGGCTTCGAGCCGCCGCCGAAGTAGTACTTCTCGTAGTCCTCGGTGGGCCCACCGTGGTGGTTGGTGTAGCCGGGGATGTTGGTGTAGTACTCGCCGGCGTCGATATGCAGGCGGATGCCCCGGCGATCAAACACCTTGACCAGTTGGTTCAGGCTCTCGCGGGAAGGGCGGTACGTATTCGTGTTTGCGCGCGAGCAGGCGGTGAACGCGGCGAAGTCGGCCGGGGTCGGCGCGTAGTGCGTCCGGGCCGCGCAACCAAGGGTCTCCCACTCCGACTTCATCCAGTTGAGCTGCAAGAACAGGTCCGGCTTCTGTGGGTCCGCGCCCCAGGCGTTCAGGGGGAACTCGGTGCCGTCGGAAGTGGTGAAGCCCTCGAGCTCCCAGCGGTCCGGGAACCCGTCGCCGTCGGAGTCGGCGAGTCCTTCCGCCATCTCAACGCTGAGTTTCATCTGCACGTGGAAGGTGTCGCCCGGCGCGGTGGTGCTGGCGTACTCGCCGACCTGGAAGCGGGCGTTCTTCTCCTCCGCGTCCTTCCACTCGCCGTGGGCTGCGTCGTCCAGTGCGGCGTCGCGGTCCTGGCCCGCGCCGATGCTCACGGCAGACGGGAATTCAGTCTTGAGTTTGTAGTCCTCGCCTACCCGCACATCCAGCGCATCGCCTTCGCGGGTGGCGCGCACCTGGTTGCTCGTACCGAGCGTGCCGTGCGCGAGCGTAAGCGACAGCTCGCGGTCCTCTTCGCTTAGGTTGCGCAGCTGCACATCGACGTCCACCGTGTCGCCCGTGATGCGGAAGGTGCGCACCATTTCCACCTGCGCGTAGTCGTCGACGTGGGTCAGGGTGACGGTATCGACCCCTCCCTCAGAAGACTCAGCGACCTCAGTTTCGTCGGCGGCATACGTCACCGGCACGCCGTCAGCGGCAGCATCCATGTACAGCGGGTTCTGCAGCAGGCTCACTGCCGTGTTGGAGTGGTTGAAGTACAGCCAGGACACTCGGCCCTTGCTCACGTCCACGGTATGGAGACCGGACTCTGCTTCGGTAGTGACCTCCACGGAGAAACTCCGTGGCGTAATCGCTGCGTCTGCTACGCCCGTCCCTGGGCCGCTAACGCAGGCTGCGCCGAGGGCGGTTGCGACAAGAACAGCCGGCAGTGTGCGTAGACGCATGCTCATCCCCTTTCGGCGTTCGGTACGGAAATATCGGTTGGTAGACAACGTTTACGACAAGGTTAACTCAGCGGAACTACCAGGAACGTGCGGAAGAACTCCCGGTTCTGGTACAACCCGAAGCCGAGGCCGCCTGCCGTGGCAATGATGCCAAGGGCAAGCGCAACCAGGCGTGCGGCGAACGCAGCGTCTGACGACGACCCGTTGGTAGCCGGTGGCTGCGCGGGCGTCGGCAAGCTGCCGTCATCGGAACCCTCGACGCCAGCGGGCGGCAGCACCGTGACCGTTGCGTTCGTGACTGCTTCGGTGTTGTCTGCGAACGTGACGCGTACCTTCACGTTGCGCTCGCACGGCTCGGCGCCGTCGATAGCCTCAACTGTCAACTGCCCGGTCGCTTCGTCGATCTGCGTGCGCAGACCAGGTACGGGCTCGACCAGGGAGAACGCCGTGGCGGCGAACTCGGGCGAGATTGTGGCCGTCTGGCCCGGCCGGACGTGGGCTGTGCCGAAGTCGCTCGGCACCGCGCCAGACATTGCAGCGACCACCGTTGCCGGCGTGGACAGCAGGCGCCAAGACCCGTCGCTGAACGTCGCCTTGACCAGGACGTTGGTAGCGTCGCCAGGATCTGCACCCGTGGGAGCGGAGACGGTCAGCTCGCCGGTGGTCTCGTCGACAGTGGCGGGCCAGGGCACGCCTGCGTGCGTAGAGGCGAGGGCAAACGTGGTGCCCTCCGGCACGCCGTTGGCCTTCGCAGAGACCGCGACCTCGCCTGTGGGCACCACGAAGGGCTCCCAGGTGATGTCTGCGCGGCGGGCTTCAGAGTCGGTGGAAAGCACCGCATCCAGCGACGTCTCCGACCCGTCCGGGAACTCGGCACGCACGCCAACGGTAAAGGACGCGCCTGGGGCTGCTTCCTCGGGAAGGCGGGCCGTAATTTCGCCGGTGTGCTGGTCCACGTCCACCGGCATCGGGTTCGCCCCGGAGGCGGCGAACTCCATGCCCTCCGGCACGCTACCGCTCGGCTTTATGGAGACGTTGCCTTGCTCGTCGGCGTAAGCATCCTCGTAACGCAGATCGGATTCCTGCGCCATCGAGGCCTGCTCGCGCACGCCGATGCTCAGCGGCACTTCGGCCTCCGAGCCGTCGGCGTAGGTGGCAAGCACCGTGATATTCAGCGGTGCTGCGTCCTGCGGCGCGGTCGCTTGCACGTCGCCGGTGCTGCGATCGACGCGCACGTCCCAGCCACGCAGCGTTGCGTCCGGGTCCAAGCTGAACTCCGTGCCTTCCGGCAGGTCAGCGACGGTTTGGCGGACGGTGACGGTTTCGCCAACACTGGCGAGCTTCTCCGCGTATGCCGGGGTGTACTGCTCCGCGTTACGGGCCTTGAGCACCTCGAAGTGGGCGACGGTGCGCTCACTCGAGCCATCCGGGTAGATCACGTTGACCTGCACGTGCTTCGGCTCTCCCACCGGCGCATCCAGCGGCGGAGTGTAGGTGACCGCGCCGTACTCATCGACGCTCACGTCTTCGCCCTCGACCTCAAAGCGCGTGCCCGCGGGCAACGGCTGGTTGTCAAAAGCAGCGTTGTTCACGGTGAAGGAGGCACGCGGCGGCATCGACGTTGCCTTGCCACCCGCGCGTGCGTAAGCCACCGTGTAGGTCGGGGTGTAGCGCTGCTCGTCGTTGGCGGCCTCAACCACGCGGATACGGATCACGTCGTCTTCGCCGTTCGACGTGGCAACCGGCACTTCGTACACACCAGGCTTCGTACCTACAGGCGGCTGGGCGTAGACCTGGCCGCCGCGGAAGACGGTGACCCACTCGGGCGCGCCCTTGGTGGCGTAAACAACGACCCCGGATTCCGCGCGCACAGGCTCGAAGGCGTCCTCGGCGCCAGCGGCGATCTCGAGCTCATCCCAGGCGAACTGGTCCAGCTCGATCGGGTCATCGGGGTCGATGGGTTCCACCGGCGACTTCGCCGGGGTCGACGGTGCTGGCTGGGTCGACGGTGCCGGCGGGGTCGTCGGTGCAGTCGAGCTGGCGGGCGTCGTGGTCGACGGTGCCGGCGTTTCCGTGCTGGAGGCGGGAGGCTCCGACGGCGCAGGAGGCTCCGTCGGCTCGCTAGACTCAGCCGGTTCGCCCTCGACCACGAGGTCGAAGTTGTCGACGAGGCGCTCGCCGTCTTCTGTAATCACATCGACGGTCACGTGCGAGGTGCCAGCGGCCGCCGGGGTCCCGGCGATTACGCCCCCCTCGCCGTCGAAGTCCAAGCCCTCGGGCAGGCCGCTGACTTCCACAGAAGCCGCGCTTTCCGACGCCACCGGGATGCGCACCTCTTCGCCGGCGACAAGCGGCGTGGACGGCACGTCGACAAGCTGTGCCTCCTGCGGCTCCAACTCGGCCGGGTCGCGGAAGGTGATGGCGAACGAGGTCTCGAGCGGACCTGCACCATTGGAGACGGGATTGCCCTGCCGGTCGACCACGCGCAGCGTCACCGGGTACTCGCCGGTCCCCTGCGGGCGCCCATTGACGTAGTAGTAGACGCTGCGCTTCAGGCCCGGGGCCTGGACGGTGGTCCACAGCCCGTCGGGCAGGCCGTCGATCTCAAGCTTCGCGCCGAAGGGCACGTGCACGGCGCGCAGGTATAGCGGAAGGATAAGGCGGCCCGACCAGTAGGTTTTGTCGCCCGGGGCGATGAGGTAAGGCTCGTTGGCGAGCTCCACGTGTGCGGAAAACTCGCCGACCGACCCGTCGGCAAAGCTCACGGTCACCGGTACGTCGAACTCGTCAACCATCTCCGCGGTGAAGGGCGACGGCGGGGCGACGTCAAGGCTGCCGTCTTCCTGGAGCGTGACTTCCCAGCCTTCCGGGACGGTGAAGTCCTCGGCCAGCGCCCACTCCTGCGGCGTGCCGACGCTGCCAATAAGGCCGGACTTACGCACGGAGGGTGCCGCGGATGCGTTGTCGCCGAAGCGAGGCTGCAGGGTGTCCCAGCTAATGCTGGTGCGTTCTGCGTCCGTGCGCGCCGGGGCGGCTTCTGCAGCGGGAAGTGCGTGCGGGGCGGCGAGAGGTTGCACCCCCGTCACAATCAGTGTCGCTCCCATTGCGAACGCGGCGAGCGTGATCCCGCGACGCGCGGTGGTCCGCTTTCCAGTGCTGCCCATTCGTGGCCCTCCTTTGTCCACCGCGCACGAGGTTTTGCCGCGCGCGGGTTAGGTATGGGCACACCTCAAGCGTTTATGCATCTACAAGGATTTGCCCATGTGCTACTTATTTTACCGACAGGTAATCAAAACGCAATGTTGACTCGGGCATGTGCGTAGCAGATCACACCCGAGCCAACATGAGACGAGGCCACTACTCCATCTGTTGCGCGATCCTGCTGGCCTTTTGCGCGATTGCCAGCTCCTCGTTCGTCGGCACGACGAGGACCTTCACCTTGGAATCATCGGTGGAAATAATTCGCGGGCCGTCGTTCGGCTGCGCGTTTCGCTCCGGGTCAACCTTAACGCCGTACATCTCCATGTTGTCCAGCGCATCAAGGCGGACCTGCTGGTCGTTTTCGCCTACGCCCGCGGTGAACGTGATGGCATCCACGCGCCCGAGCGCAATCATGTACGCACCGATGAAGCGGCGCAGCTGGTTGATGTAGACGTTGTACGCCAGCCAAGCGTCCCCGTCTTCCTCTTCGATCATCGCGCGCAGCTCACGGAAGTCGTTCACACCAGATAGGCCCTTCACACCGGACTGGCGGTTGAGCAGGTTGTCGATCTCGTCGATAGTCATCCCGCCCTGCCGCACCAGGTGGAAGATGATGCCGGGGTCGATGTCACCGGAGCGCGTACCCATCACCAGACCGGCGAGCGGGGTCAAGCCCATCGACGTATCGATGGCGTGGCCGTTCTCCACGGCGGAGCAGGACGCGCCGTTGCCCAGGTGCAGCACGATCTGGCGGGTGTGCAGCGGATCGCGATCGATGAGCGCCGGCACCTGAGAGGAGACGAACTCATGCGAGGTGCCGTGGAAGCCGTAGCGGCGGATCTGGTTCTTCTCTGCCACCTCAGCGTTAATGGCATACAACGCGGCGGCCGGCGGCAGGTGGCGGAAGAAGCCCGTATCAAACACGGCCACGTGCGGGATGTTCGGCAAAAGCTCGCGGGCGACCTCGATGCCGTCGATGTTGGCCGGGTTGTGCAGCGGCGCGAGCGGGATCAAATCGCGGATCATCTCCACGACCGGGTCCAGGATGAGCTCGGGCTCAGAGAAGACCATGCCGCCGTGCACCACGCGGTGCCCAACCGCGCTGATCTCGATCTGGGTGGGGCCAATCCCCTTGCTCTCCAGAATGCTGAAGCTCTCCTCCAGCCCAACCTTGTGGTCCGGGATGGAGCGCTGCACGACGTACTTCTGGCCGTTGTGCTTGATGGTAATGCGGCCTTGCTGCTCACCAATCTGCTCCACCAGCCCGGAGACGAAGGGGTCTTCTGAAGCGCTAGACGCCGGATCGACGATCTGGAACTTGATGGAGGATGAACCGGAGTTAATAACCAGTGCGTATGCCATTTACTTTGCTCCTGCCTGAATAGCGGTGATTGCGACGGTATTGACAATGTCCGGCACAGTCGCGCCACGAGACAGGTCATTGACTGGCTTGTTCAGACCCTGCAGCACCGGACCAACGGCGAGCGCACCACCGGTGCGCTGCGCGATCTTGTAGCCCGCGTTGCCGGCCTCCAGGTCAGGGAAGATAAACACGTTGGCCTGGCCTGCGACCGGGGAATCCGGTGCCTTCTTCTTCGCCACACCGGGATCACACGCCGCGTCGAACTGCAGCGGTCCGTCGACAGCCAGCCCCGGGTTCGCGGCCTTCGCGGCCTCCAGCGCTGCGACGGCACGATCCACGTCCGGGCCCGCACCGGAGGCACCGGTGGAGTAGGACAGCAGTGCGACCTTCGGGTCAATGCCGAACTGGGAGGCGGTCTCCGCCGAGACCACAGCGATCTCGCCGAGCTGCTCAGCGGTCGGGTTCGGGTTCACCGCACAGTCGCCGAAAGCCCAGAGGCGGCCGCGCATGACCATGAGGAAGATCGACGAGACCACGGACGCACCCGGAGCCGTCTTAATGATCTGGAACGACGGCTTAATCGTGTGCGCGGTGGTGTGCGCCGCACCGGAGACCATGCCGTCTGCCAGGCCCTTGTGCACCATCATGGTGGCGAAGTAGGAGATGTCCTGCATGGTCTCGCGCGCCTGCTCGAGCGTGATGCCCTTCTTCTTGCGCAGCTCCGCAAACTCGGCGGCGAACTCTTCCAGCAGCTCAGACTTCGTGTGGTCAATCACCTGCGCCTTGGACAGATCCAGCCCCTGCGCCTCCGCACGGCGAGCAATGTCATCGACGTCGCCCAGGATGGTCAGCTTGGCCACGTCCTTGGCCAGCAGCTGGTGCGCCGCCTGCAGGATACGGTCGTCCTCGCCCTCCGGCAGCACGATGTGCGCCTGGTTCTCCTTCGCACGCCCGATCAGCCAGGATTCAAAGACCTCGGCGCTCATGACGGGCTCGGCCTCGACCTCAACCTGCAGCGCTGCCGCATCAAGGGCCCCTTGCTTCACGACGCCCGCGAGCACCGCCCCTTTCTGCCCAAACACCTCCTCCTCGTGCCCGGTATTCTCCGGCGTGGGGGTCACCAGCACGACAGGCACGCCGTACGCGGCGGCGACCTCCGCATCGAAGGTGTAGTCGCCGCTGCCCAAGATGAGCGCGTCGCCTTGCGCGAGTAGCTCCTGGCCGTACGCCTCGGCCAGGGTCTGGCCCTCGACGCGGGCGGCGCGGACACCAAGTGCGTCTGCGAGTGCTGCAACGTCAACGTCATCGAGCGTGCACTTGGCTGCGGTGATAAGCAGTGAGCGGCTATTCGCCATGAGTCCACCTTTCGTGTCCAGGCGTATCTGCGGCCTGGTTCGAGTTGCCATAAACAGTGACCAGTGTACCGACGAATCGCGACGTGCAACGCCCCAATGTGCTCTGCTGGCCTGTGCCATTCAGCATAGATCACACCAATTGCTTGAAGAATATACGTCCGGCCCGGCACCCCCGTGGTAGGGAGTGCCGGGCCGGTGTGTGCCTAACTTAGCTCCTATGTGCTGCGTTCAAGCTTGACTTACTTCTCGTCCTTCTTGGAGGAGGTCCAGGTGTTACCGGAAGAACCCTTCAGGGAATCAACCTTGACCGAGCTCTTCGCGTCACCAGGTGCGCAGTTGTCGTAGATGATCGTGCCAGCCAGGATGCCAGCGGCGATCACTGCGAGACCAGCACCGACGGTAGCCAGGTCGAAGCCTGCCTTACGCAGCTGTGCGTTCATCTGGGACAGTGCCTGTGCAGTCTGCGGGTTGAACATGCCCAGGTTCTGCTGGATCTGAGCGTTTGCACGCTCGATGTCCATGGCCACGTTCTCGACGAAGTCCGTCAAGCCCGGGATGGTCAGCTGGGTAGCCAGGCCGATCGGGATCAGTGCCAGCAGCGGGAGACCGAAGCCAACCGCGGAAGCGATGCACTTGCCCGTATCAGCCGGACCCTGCGGGTTCGGTGCAGGCTTGCCGTCCTGCGGCTTGCTGTTCTTATCGAACGGGTTGGAGCCCTTCTCGGACTCTTCCTTGTTCGACACACCATCACCGTCAGCGTCGCCTTCCGGATCCAGGATGGACTTGCCATCCTGGCCGACAACCTGGAACTTCGCATCCGCGGTGTCCTTGGAACCGTCCGCGTACTCGAAGTCGACGTCAACACTCGGCTCAGCAACCGGGGTCAGGGCCTCTACGACCTTGCTCCAGTCCTTCTCACCCAGCTCAGCGAACTGCTTTGCCAGCTCCTCGTTGCTCGGAGCCTGCGCAGTGACAGCACCATTCTTATCACCCGTGAACTTCCAGCCGGTAGCGTCGGTCGGCTCGTTGACTGTAACGGTGGTGCCCTCCGGAGCGCCCTGCTCACCGAACGGGTTGTTCGTAGTAGCAGACTCACCAGGCTTCACAGACGTTGCAGAATCGCCGTAGGAAGGATCCACCGTGTTCGCGGTGGTCGTCTTGCTGTTGTCGTCCTGACCAGCCTTGTGACCCTCAACCGGAACTTCAACCGTAACCGGCTTATCGAAATCCGGATCATCAACGGTCACCGTAATCGGACCATCAACGTCCGTCGGCGGGGTAACAACCAGCTCATCATCAACGATGCGAGCGTCAACCTTATTACCGTCCTCATCAACGGCAGACACCTTCGTATCGTCACCTGGGTTGGTGACCTTCACACCAGTGGACTGCTCTTCACCGTTCGGCTTGACCTCGTTAGCGTTGTCAGCGCCCTCGACGGTGGTCTTGGAGTCGGACTCGCCTGCAGGCTTGCCATTACCGTTATCGTCCTGACCAGCCT
>NZ_KV818021.1:0-223 GCF_001814825.1 Corynebacterium sp. HMSC071B10
CCACATCCTGCCTGATGGCTACATCACCCTCGCCGCACCACACCTGGGTCCGATTAACACTCACCGGGCACGCCTTGCCTCGCCGGTGCAGCGCCTGGCGATCGAGGCGGACTCGCCAACCTGCTGCTGGCCGGACTGCACCACCCCGATCGCCAAGTGCCAGGCCCACCACCTGACCGACTACGCCCAGGGCGGTGAGACCCACCCGTCGAATATGTGCTGG
>NZ_KV818021.1:323-17863 GCF_001814825.1 Corynebacterium sp. HMSC071B10
CATCATCGGCGGACCCGCCCAAGGCACACCCGGGTAAACGCAAACGGGGATAGACTAAGCAGCATGAAGGTGCTGTGTATTGGCGCAGGCGCGATCGGCGGCTATTTCGGCGGCGCGCTTGCGGAAGCTGGACACGAGGTGTCGTTTGTCGCCCGTGGGACAACGCTCAAGGCGTTGCGCGAGCGCGGCCTGCTGCTCAAAAACGGTGAGAAGCCCGCGCGCACGATCCGCGTGCACACCGCGGACCGCGCAGGCAGCGCTGCCGACCTGCTCGGCGGTGCCGACATCGTGCTGGTCGCCACGAAGGCGCTGCCGGATAACCCCACGTTCGCGGATCTCAAGGACGCCCACCAGCTGGACGGCGTGCCGATTGTCACCTCGCAGAACTCAGTGGAGGTGCACGACACCGCCGCCGGGCTTTTCGGCTCTGACCGCGTCTTTGCGGGTGTGGCCCGCTGCTACGCCACCCGCGTCGGGCCCGCCGAGATTCAGTTGAATCCGGGGCCGCTGACGTTGAACTTTGGGCGTGTGGAGGGGTCGTCGAGAAGCGAAGTGGCCATGGCGTTTCGCGCAGCGCTCGACGAGGCCGGCATCGGCGGCGAGTACCTCACCCCGGAGGAGATCCTCGTGGACGTGTGGGCGAAGGCGATGTTTGTCAGCACCACCGGCGCGCTTGGCGCGGTTGCGCAGGCACCGATGGGCGTGCTTCGCGACGCCCTGCGGCCCCAACTCCGCGCCCTGATGAAAGAAGTCGAGGCCGCCGCCCGCGGCAACGGCGTCGAACTGCCCGCGGATGTGGTCGAGCAGACGCTCGCGTTCGCCGACCGGCAGTACGCGGGCGCGACCAGCTCCATGCACCGCGACATCGCCGCCGGGCTGCCGAGTGAGTTGGACGCGCAGGTAGGCGCGATCCGCAGGAAAGCGGCGACCGCGGGCGTGCCGACGCCGCTGCTCGACTACACCGAGGCCGTACTCAGCGTGCGCACCAGCTAACAAAGCGCGCCGAGCACAGCGCCCAGTGGGCGATGAGCAGCACCGGGATGGTCAGCGCCACCGCGTCGAGCCACTCGGTGCCGGCAACGAGCGCGACCTGGTGCCCGCCCATGCTCACGGTGCCCGGCGGGAAGGTGCACGACCACCACGCCGGCGAGTAGTCGACCCAGCGCACGGCGTTGGGGTAGAACATCGCCATGGCGTAGCAGGCGAGCGGGATCGCCAGGACAAGCGCGACCATGCCGTAGTAGATCGAGACGGTGCCGGGGAAGAGGATCTGCATCGCGGTCGTGGACTGGCCGACCACACCCAGCGGGACCCACGCGGTCGCGGACTTCGCGCCGCCGAGATCGACGCGGCCGTGCCAGGCGGCCCAGTAGACGCGCGCGAACAGCGGCACGGCGGTGCACAGCGACATGAAAAACAACACCGTGCCCATGACGTGGTAGGCCTGCCCGTAGTCGCGGGCGAGCCACCCGGCCACCGACGCCGAAATCATCGGCCCGACCAGCGGCAGCCCCCACGTAAAGCGCGGCGCGCCGTCGAAGCGCGTGAGTTGGATCGCCCAGGTCACCACGGTCACCGGCCCGCCGATCCAGAACCCGACAAGCCGGTAGACGCCCGCGCCGGTCAGCCCTGAGAGCGCGGCGCCGAGCGCGAGGATGCCGATGAAGTACATGGACCACTCGGCCATCGTCGTGCGCGCGATGCTCGGCTGCCGGTAGCGCGCGAACCCGAAGGTGAGCACGACGAGGATCACGCAGCCGATCGCGGCGAAGACGCCGGCGGCGGCGAGCATGTCCTCCTCGACGAGCATGCGCGCGACGATCGAGGTGCCCATGAGGCTGCCGCCCCACGCGGGGCCTGGCGGCGGGAGTTCGCGAAATTTTTCAGTCACTCGCGCAATGGTAATCCCTATGTCTGTGGGAGTACGCTAAGGGTATGGGCATCTACCATCTCCTCGGTCGCGACGGGCGCGTGGGCTGGTGGCGTCCGCTCGTCGAGTTCGTCCTCGTCCTCGCGCTCTTCTTCGCCATTTACGCGGCGATGCTTGCGCTTTTCGACGCCGCCGACACCCTCTTCGACCCCGCTGTCAAAGCCCTCGGTGACTTCGAATTCGTCGACACCCCGTGGCTGGCGCTTGCGGCCGGGACGATCGAGACGGCGACGATCCCCGCTGCGTTCATCGCCGCGCGCGTCGTCGGCCGGCGACCCGCGGCGCTGTGGTCGGTGGAGTACCGCTTCCGGTGGCGCATCTTCGCCGTCGCGCTGGTGCCAGCGCTGGTCTTTTTCGGCGCGGAACTGGTGTTTTCGATGTGGCGGGGTGCCCGAGAGATAGGAGCATTCAGCGCGGCGAACTTCGGGGCGCTGTGCATCCTGCTTGCCCTGATCCCGCTGCAGGCGCTGTCGGAGGAACTCGTGTTCCGCGGCTCGCTGGTGCAGGTTGTCGGCCAGTGGACCCGCTCCGCCTGGGTGGCGTACCTCGTCCCCGCATTTCTGTTCGTTTCGTTTCACGACTACGGGTGGAAGGGGCAGCTCAGCGTGCTGGTGTTCGCGCTGTGCGGCGCGTTTCTTACGTGGTCGACGGGTGGGCTGGAGGCGTCACTCGCGGTACACGCGGTGGCGAACACGTTCGCTTTCGTACCGGATCCATTCCACGTGCACGTCGCTGGGTTGGCTGAGGTGACGGTGGGGGAGATGCTGGCGTCGATAAGCATGACTCTGCTCGCCACCGCCGTGATCTGGTGGCTGCTGGCTAATCGCGGTACTGGCGCGAAATCTCGTTAAACTCCGCCTGCGCGCTGTCGTCGTGCTCGAGCTTGCGCGCCTTCTTCTTGCGGACCTGGTTCGGGGTGTCGCGCTCCTCGTAGCGCAGGCCGGGGATGCCGGTGCGCACGGTGCGGGTGCGGCCGCCGTTGGAATTGAACGTGTAGCGGAACGGCCCCGAGCCGACAGACGCCGACAGGCCCGAGCCGGACATGGTGAAGCGGAACGGGCCGACTTTCTTGCTGCGGCGGAAACGGAAAGGCATGGTCGGGCTCCTTGTTTTCGGGTCTGTGTGTTCACCCCAACCTAGCAAAAGTGCTTGGGGATACATAAAGGTTTGATGTATTGGCTTGATTCCGCGCAGCGCGCCACTAAGTTGGGCCGCATGATTTCACGCATGCTTAGGAAAATGACCACTGCAGCTGCGCTCGTCGCCCTGGCGGTGGGGAGTACTGGGACCGCCGGCGCGCAGGGGCTGTCGTCGAGCGTTGATCTCGCGCAGTACATCGACGTCGATCGCGTCGGCCAGCTCAACTCGACCGTGCTCGGCGGCGCGAGCGTCGACGCGGCGAAGCAGCGCACAACCCAGTCCGGCATCATGGTTGACCTGCCGGAAGGCGCGCAGCCGCTGCCGGCCGCTGAGGCGAAGGATGCTGTCGTCGGCCTGTGGCAGGCGAAGCAGAGCAAGGCGATGACGCTCGAGCTGCGCGGCGACGGCACGCTCACCTACGACGACGGCTGCAACTCCGGCAACGGCACCTACCGCATCGACGAAAAAGGCCTGCTGCGCGTCGGCGACCTTTCCGAGACCCGCGTCATGTGCGACACCGCCACCATGGACAACGCGAACGAGCTGAAGACCCTGCTGCGTGCTCACCCGGCCGTCTACCAGCTCGACGGCGGTCTTGCCCTGGGCAGCCAGGGCAAGGCGATCGAATTTATCGCTGAGTAGCTAGGCGATGAGCTCGTCGCGGTTGATCTTGCCGGCCAGCGAGCGCGCCACCGCGAACGGGACCCAAAGCATCTGGCAGTAGGCCAGCTTGGAAAAGAACAGCGCGACGTCAATGCTCGAGAGCTCTGGCGAAAACTGCGCCGCAAGCGCGACACCGCCCGCGACGGCGAACATGGCCGCGGAAAGTATGATCGCCGCGCGCAGCCCGTCGTCGCGGGCTTCGGGGTGCCGTTGCGCTTCGTATTCGTCGAGCTCGGCGCCCGGCAGGTCTGCGCCGCCGATCGATCTGCGCAGCCATACAAGCCCGCCCGCGGCAATGAGCCCGCCGGCGATCCACAGCGCCGTGGACAGGCCACTGTTGAAAAATTGGAGTACAGCGGCAAGAAGCACAATTGCGATGCCGATGTCCGTAGTGGGAATGAGCCTCTTTCGCTTTGCGACGCTCACGTGTTCCGTCTTCTGTGCCATCAGGTGTCCTCTCAGCGTGTTCGGTAGATTTCGGTCGACATTGGTGTGAACTCGGTACGCGAGAACACGGCTTCCACCGGCAGACCGAAGACGTCGCAGATTTTGAAGGCGAGGTCCAGGCTGGGGTAGTGGTCGCCGCGCTCGAGCGCGCCGATGGATTGCGGATTGACCCCGACCGCTTCCGCGAGCTGCACGCGCGACATGTCCCTTTCGGTGCGCAGCACGCGGACCCGGTTGTAGATCGGGTCTACTGGTTTCTTCTTTGGGGACATGACTCAAAGTGTTGTATAAACACAACAATGCGTCAACTGTTCGCGCCAACTTTTATGCGACTTTCAGCTTCGGCCGCCGCTTTTAGGAGCGCCCTGGAGATACCGTTCTAGTTCCCTCAAGGTGGTTGATTCCCCGAAATCGCTCGGTAGGTTGAGGGCCATGGTTTCCAAGATCGTGAAGAAACTGTCCACCGCAACCATTGCCGTCGCCCTGATGGGTGGTGCCACCGGCACTGCGCAGGCGCAGGAGCTGCCGCAGGGCCTGTCGTCTGACCCCGCGATCGTCGAGAGTGCTGCGGGGCTCAGCTCCATCCTCATCGGCGGCGCACCGGCGCTGCCGGGCTCGAGCGCCCAGCAGCCGGGTGCTCCGGCCGAACAGGGCGGCCTGATCACCGCCCTGCCCGAGCACGCGCAGCCGGCACCCGAGCACCTGCGCGGCCCAGCCATCGAGCGTCCGCTGCAGGCCAAGGCCAACGACCACGTGACCATCGAGTTCAACCCGGACGGCACCCTGACCTACGGCGACGGGTGCAACTCCGGCAACGGCACCTACCACTTCGACGAGCAGGGCAAGCTGCACGTCGGCGACCTTGCTGAGACCCAGGCGCTGTGCGATCCGGCCGCCATGGCCGCCGCCGAGGACCTGAAGACCATCCTGCAGGCCAAGCCGGACGTCTACATCCTGGACCGCGACACCATCGCGCTTGGCGGCCAGGGCCACGGCATCGAGTTCGTCGAGGCAAGGGCCACGATTATCGAGCCGCAGGAAGGCTAAGAACGCGACCCACGAGAAACGATGCACTTGCGGCCCGGACCAATTTGGTCCGGGCCGCGTAGCATGGCCCTATGACTGGACAGAGAAAGCCCATACCGAAAGTCGCCTACGCACCCATGCTCGGGCTGGAAACGTACGTCCGAGCACGCGTGGACAAACGCTATTCGCACCTGGTGCAGCTGCGGGCCTCCGCGCTCAACCAGTGCGTGTACTGCCTGGCCATGCACCGTCGTGATGCAAAGAAAGACGGCTGGAGCGAGGAAAAGATCAGCAGCACCGAGCGCTGGACTGACTACAAGGAGCAATTCTCCGACGAAGAGTGCGCCGTACTCGAGCTCACTGACGCCGTGACCCAAATCCACGGGGAGGAGTCCGTGCCGGACGAGCTCTGGGACCGGGTTGAGCGCCTGCACGGCGAGAAGGGCGCGAGAAACCTGCTCATGGCGATCGTGGCGATCAACGCCTGGAACCGGATCGGCATCACCACCCGCCTTGACCCGCGCAGCCTCTCTGGCGTCGACGACTTCGACCTAGGCATCCGAGCATAAACAAACCCCGAGGGAACACACCCTCGGGGTTTTCGCGCGCGAACTAGCAGTCGAAGTACATCTCGAACTCGAGCGGTGTCGGGCGCAGCTGCGCCGGCGCGATTTCTTCTTCGCGCTTGAGCTTGATGTAGGTCTCGATGAGGTCGTCGGTAAACACGTCGCCCTCGGTGAGGAAGTCGTGGTCGGCTTCCAGCGCGGCGATCGACGCTTCAAGCGAGGTCGGCGCCTGCGGGATCTCCTTGGCTTCCTCCGGCGGCAGCTCGTAGAGGTCCTTGTCCACCGGGGCGTGCGGCTCGATGCGGTTCTTCACACCGTCGAGGCCAGCCATCATCATGGCGGCGAAGCCGAAGTAGGGGTTGCCCGACGGGTCCGGGGCACGGAACTCGATGCGCTTGGCCTTCGGGTTGGTGCCGGTGATCGGGATGCGGATCGCGGCGGAGCGGTTGCGCTGCGAGTACACCAGGTTGATCGGGGCTTCGAAGCCGGGCACAAGCCGGTGGTAGGAGTTCAGCGTCGGGTTGGTAAACGCGAGCACCGCACCGGCGTGCTCGAGGATGCCGCCGATGTACCAGCGGGCGATATCAGACAGGCCGCCGTAGCCGGACTCGTCGTAGAACAGCGGCTCGCCGTCCTTCCACAGGGACTGGTGGGCGTGCATGCCGGAGCCGTTGTCGCCGGCGAGCGGCTTCGGCATGAACGTCGCGGTTTTGCCGAACTGGACGGCGGTGTTCTTCACGATGTACTTGAAGTCCTGCAGGTCGTCGGCCGCGTGCAGCAGGGTATTGAAGCGGTAGTTGATTTCCTGCTGGCCACCGTTGCCGACCTCGCGGTGGAAGCGCTCGATGTGGAAACCGGCGGCATCCAGGTTGCGCACCAT
Organism: Corynebacterium sp. HMSC071B10; assembly: GCF_001814825.1. Lineage (NCBI taxonomy): Bacteria > Bacillati > Actinomycetota > Actinomycetes > Mycobacteriales > Corynebacteriaceae > Corynebacterium > Corynebacterium sp. HMSC071B10. The sequence goes on from NZ_KV818021.1 coordinate 6,976, forward strand.
CGCGTCGCGCACATCCACGGTCTTGTCGTAGGGGGCGACGGGGAAGTAGCCGCCCTTCCAGCGGTTCTTGTAGCCCAGGTTGGGCTCACCGTCGGCGTCGCGCTCCTTGCCGCGGTTCCACCAGCCTTCCTCGGCGTCGACCTCGTAGAAGGCGCGGTGGCCCTCGGCCTCGTAGCGCACGGAGTCGAAGAGGTAGAACTCGGCCTCGGCGCCGAAGCTGCAAGTGTCTGCAATGCCTGTCGACGCCAAGTAGTCCTCCGCCTTGCGCGCCACGTTACGCGGGTCGCGGGAGAAGGCTTCGTGGGTGAACGGGTCGTTGACGAAGAACTTCACGTTCAGCGTCTTGGCCTCGCGGAACTGGTCCAGCTTGGCGGTGGCCAAATCCGGCATGAGTGTCATGTCGGATTCTTCGATGGTGGTGAAGCCCTTGATAGAGGAGCCGTCGAAGGCGAGGCCTTCTTCCATAACCTCCTGGTCAAACATGGACGCCGGGATGGAGAAGTGGTGTTCGCGGCCGGGAACGTCGGTGAACCTGACGTCTACGAATTCGACTTCCTCGTCGGCGATAAAATTTGTGACGTCCTCGATATTTTCGAAAGACACGTGTGCTCTCCTTTAGGGCGAAAATCTGAACGCCCACAAGTTTAGTAGAACACCGGCGCGCAAATGTGGGACGCGCCCATTTTCACCGGCCGCAGGCCCCGGCTAGGCTAGTGCCCATGGCAGGATCACAGCAGCGTAAGTGGCGCGATGGCCCCGAGATACCGAACCAGTTCTCCGGCGACGACGCGGTCCCGGATTACCCGGGTCAGTGGTTGGGGTTGCCGGAGAAGGGGGCGGGTTCGCAGGCGTCGGTCATGCGGCGCGCGTGCGCCGTGCTGATCGACTGGGGCATTGCCTGGGGGATCGCGGCGCTGATCACGTCGCAGACGCACGCGCTCGGCGACACCGCGACCGCGACGTATCTGCTGTGGATGGTCATGGGCATTCTCACCGGTTGGCTGATGGCGCGCACGCCGGGCATGGCGGTGCTCGGCATGGGGGTGGCGCGTGTCGACGCCGAGGAGCCCGTCGGCCTGTGGCGCGCCGCTCTGCGCACCGTCCTGACCGGTTTCGTGCTGCCCGCAGCGCTTGTCGACGCCGACGGGCGCGGCATGCACGACCGCGCCACCAACACGACGGTGATCCGCGGCTAGCTTAAGTCGGTATCGAAGTCGATGTGGCGCTGCAGCGCCCAGTTGCGGTCTGTGACAAGCCGGGCCACACTCAGCCCGCCAGCAAGGAAGAGCACCGCGAGCACGACCTCTGTCGTCGCGGAGATCCCGCCGGTGACATCGCCGGAAGTAAAATGCTGAAGCGCGGCGTAGATCGTGGTGCCCGGGATCATCACCACTGTCGCCGGGATAGTCACGGTCGAGCGCGGCACGAAGAAGCGCTGTCCGAGCGCCCAGCCGAGCAGTCCGATCGTGAGCGTGCCTAAGAAGCAGGCGAGGAAGAACTCCACCCCGGCGTCCAGCAGCACTATGCGTAGTACGTTGGCGACCGTGCCGAGCGAGGCGGCGAGCAGCGCCATCCGCTTCGAGGCGTTGAATAAAATGGCGAAGCCGCCGATACTGAGGAAGCTGGCGAGCGCTGCGGCGGCGTAGAAGGTGGGGGAGGGCGTGACGTCGACAAGCGGGGGCTCCGGCGCGTCGGTGACCATGGCGATGACGGCGACGGTGAGCATCATCGCCACGATCACTTCAAGCGCGTAGAACAGGCGCGGGATACCGGCGCTGAAGTCGAAGCGCGACAGGTCGTTCATCGCGACGAACAGCGGGAAGCCTGGGATGAGGTAGAGGATCGCCGGGACGAAACCGGCGGCAAGCTGCGTGTCCGCGCCCGGGACCGCGAGCGAAAGTAGGAGGAAGATCAGGGTGGAGACCGCCCCGGCGACCATGACGACGCCCAACTGCAGCAGGCGGCGCGCGGCGAGGCGGTGGCGCACGTACTGGCCGACGCCTGCCGCAACGACCACGAGTGCCGCAGTAAGCAGCGAAAAGTGGTTCAAAATGGCGAAACCGCCGCACGCGATCCCGGCGGCCAGTGCGGAACCCGGCGGGCTCCAGCGCGGGGCGGGGATCGCCTCGATCTCGTCGAGCATTGCCTCGACTTGTGCGGCGGTGACGTAGTGGTGCAGGTCCAGGCGGCTGAAGTTCTCCAGCGCCTCGATCCGCGAGGCGTTGACTCCGGGTACCGGCAGCACAGCCGCCAGGGTGCGGAAGCGCTCGCCCCGGTGGAAGGTGCAGGTGAGTGTGTCGAGGCCGACGATCACGTCGGCGTCGTCAAGCCCAAGCGCACGGGCGCAGCGCTTGACCGCGCGGATCACCCGGTAGGCGGGCGCGCCGGAGGTCAACAGCAGCGACCCCAAACGCAGCGCGGCGCTGGCCTCGGCATCCACTTACTTGCCCTTGCGCTCCTGCATGCGGCGCATGCGGCGGTTCATGCCCGCCATGTTCTGCGCCTGGCGCGGCATCGGGCCGCCCGGCAGGCCGGAGACCTGGCCCGGGCCCTTGCGCGCGTCCATCGCCTCGAGCTTGGCGTTGAGCGAGTAGACCTCGTCCTTCTTGTAGTTCTTCGGCATCTTCAGCAGGTGCTTCTGCAGCCCGCGCACCGGCACCTGGCCCTCGCCTTCGCCGGCGTAGACCTCGTGGATCGGCACGCCCGCCAGCAGGCGGTCGACGCGCTTGTGCTCCTTGGCCATCATGGACTTCAGCCGGTTCGGGTTGCCTTCGCCGACAAGCACGACGCCGGGGTTGCCCACGACGCGGTGGATCGTGTCCATGTGGGTGTTGGCCTGCACGCCAGTCTTGGTGATCCAGACAATGCCCATGGTGTTGCGCATGTTCTCCAGCGTCCAACCGGCCGCGCCCGGGGTATCGCCGACCTGGTCGTACATCGACTTCTCCAGGCGGCGGGAAAACAGCCACATCGCCAGCACGGCACCGAGGATCAGGCCGAGGACCAGCATGAACCACTGGCCGTTCCAGAGCAGGCCGATGAGGAAGAACAACAGCCCCATGCCGAGCACGGCACCGACCATAATCGGGATGAGCGCCTTGTCGCGCTCCTTCTGCATCTTGAACGCCTGCCACACCTGGCTGCGCGTCTGCTTGCTCTTGGCGCGTTTTGCCTCGCGCTGTTGCTTCTTGGCGGCCTTCGCGGCCGCCTTATCATCCTGCTTCGCCATGCCGCTTATGTTAATGCGCCAGCGCGAGGCCGCAAAAAGGACGCCTAGCGGGTCACGACCGGGTGGTCGTCGGAAGGCCCGTACTTCTTCAGCAAGGTGGATGCTTCCTGCGTCGTCTCGCCGTCGGAAGTCTCCTTCAGGTGCTTGAGGTTCTCCGGCAGTTCGCGGCCGTGGTGCTCCATCGCTTCGACGTAGAGCTTGCCGGCGCGGTAGGAGGAGCGCACGAGCGGGCCGGACATGACGGCGGCAAAGCCCATCTCGTAGGCGGCATCGCGGTACTCGATGAACTCTTCCGGCTTTACCCAACGGTCGATCGGGTGGTAGGTCGGGCCCGGGCGCAGGTACTGGGTAATGGTGATGATGTCGCAGCCGGCGTCGACAAGATCGCCCAGCGCCTCGAGGATTTCCTCGCGGGTCTCGCCCATGCCGAGGATGAGGTTCGACTTGGTAATCAGCCCGAAGTCGCGCGCCTGGCGGATCACGTCCAGCGAGCGGTCGTAGCGGAACGCCGGGCGGATGCGCTTGAAGATGCGCGGCACGGTCTCTACGTTGTGCGCGAAGACCTCAGGGCGGGCCTCGAAGACTTCCTGGAGCAGGTCGGACTTGCCGGAGAAGTCCGGGGTGAGGTTTTCCACGCCGGTGTGCGGGTTGAGCTCGTGGATCTTGCGCACGACCTCGGCGTAGAGCCAGGCCCCCTCGTCCTCGAGGTCGTCGCGGGTCACGCCGGTGATGGTGGAGTAGTTCAGGTTCATCCCGCGGACTTCCTCGGCCACGCGGCGCGGCTCGTCGCGATCCAGCGGGTCGGGGCGGCCGGAGGCGATGTCGCAAAAATCGCAGCGGCGCGAGCAGCGAGACCCGCCGATGAGGAAGGTCGCCTCGCGCGATTCCCAGCATTCGTGGATGTTGGGGCAGCCGGCCTCTTGGCACACGGTGTGCAGTCCGGCGCCCTTGACCTTTTGCTTCATGTCCTCGTATTCAGGGCCCGTCTTGACCTGGTTGCGGATCCACCGCGGTTTGGACTCGATCGGGGTTTGCGCGTTGCGCTTCTCGATTCGGAGGAGTTTTCTACCTTCTGGTGCTACAGTCACGCCCCCTACGTTAACGGACGTGTCAAGCACTGGTTAGCGCGGCCGTTTCTTCAGGCCTTTTGTGGGGTCTGGAGCGGTGGCGAAGGTGTGGTTTGCCACGGTGAGCTCGCCGGAAAGCGCGCGGTCAAGGTGGTGCACAATGCGCGGGGCGATTGTCGACGCCCGCGTGTCCCTCCCCAGCTCCAAACTCATCGTCGTGACGTCCGCGTCGTCGATGCCGCAGGCGACGATGTGCTCGTAGTGAGCAAGCGTGTTGTCGCAGTTGATGCTGAGTCCGTGCATGGTCACCCCGCGGGTGATGCGGATGCCGAGCGCTGCGATCTTGCGGTCGCGCTTCGGCGCACGCGGGTCGGCGGCGGGCGTGGTGTGGGGGACCCACACGCCGGATCGGCCGTCGATGCGGCCCGCGGTGGTCACACCTGCCTCGCGCACGGTTTCGATGATGGCCTCTTCCAGGCGGCGGACGTAGTCGACCACGTCGACCGGCTCGGCGAGCTTGATGATGGGGTAGACCACCAGCTGGCCTTCGCCGTGCCAGGTGATGCGCCCGCCACGGTCCACCTTGACCACGGGGACGGGGTAGTCGGCCTCCGGCATGTCCTCGGGCTGGGTGCGCTTGCCGGCGGTAAAGGTCGACGGGTGCTCGAGCACCAGCACGGTGTCGCCGATTTCCCCGGCGGCGCGCTTAGCCGCAAGCTCCGCCTGCAGGTCCCAGGCCTTTTGGTAGGGCACGACGCCGAGCTCTCGCACATCGAGCGGAACCTCAGCGTCGGCGCGGATGGACTTGTCGGCGGGGAAAAATGGATCACGCGGGGCTGTCATGCCTTCGCATTCTAGCCCCGCGTGGAGATGTTGAGTGTTTAGTCCTCGACGCCGTTTTCGGCGGCGTACTCGTCGGCAGTCATCAGCTCGCCGACGGCCTCAACCTCGACCTCGAAGAGCCAGCCTTCGCCGTAGGGGTCGTTGTTGATGGCCTCGTAGGCGCCGTCGATGTCCTCGTTGACGGCGGTGACGGTGCCGGTGACGGGGGAGAACAGGTCGGAGACGGACTTGGTGGACTCCACCTCGCCGCACTGCTCGTTGACGGTGACGGTGTCGCCGACCTGCGGCAGCTCGGCAAAGACGATTTCGCCGAGGCGGTCAGCGGCGACGTCGGTAATGCCCACGCGCACGGTCTTGCCCACGGCCTCGTCGGGGGCGACGTTGATCCACTCGTGGTCCTCGGAGTAGTAGAAGTCCTTCTGCAGTGCCATGTTAGGCGTCCTTTCGGGAGTAAAACGGGGTCTTAACGATAGTAAACGGATAGCGACGCCCGCGGATATCAATTTCCACGTCCGTCCCAACTTCCGCGTGCTCCGGCGCGACGTGCGCCAAAGCAACAGGGTAGCCGAGCGTGGGTGAGGGCTGGCCGGAGGTGACCACGCCGATGCTGTCTTCCGCACCCGGCAGGAAGATCTCGGCGCCGGCGCGGGCGGCGCGGCGCTGCTCGGAGGTCAGGCCCGCGATAACCACGGACGGTTCGCGGCCGGAAAGCGCCGCCTTGCCCACGAAGTCCGCCTCCTTCTTCGCAAACGTGCGGCCCATGCCGGCCTCGACCGGGGTGATTTCGGTGGAAAGCTCGTTGCCGTAGAGCGGCATGGAGGCCTCCAGGCGCAGCGAGTCGCGCGAGGCCAGTCCGCACGGGGTGCCGCAGCCGATCACGGCATCCCACACCTTCTGCGCGTCTTCGCGGGCGCAGAACAGCTCGAAGCCGTCTTCGCCGGTGTAGCCGGTGCGGGCGACGAAGATCTCAATGCCGTCGAGCGTCATCCAGGACCCGGAGTAGTAGGAAAGGGTGGACGCGTCGTCGCTAAGCAATGGCTGCAGCGCGGTGAGCGAACCGGGGCCCTGGACGGCGACGAGCGCGAACGCCTCGGAATTGTTGGTCAGCTGCACCTCGAAGTCGCCCTTGCGCGACTCAAACGCGGCCCACACGGCGGCGGTGTTCGCGGCGTTGGGCACCACCATGAAGTGGTTCTCGCTGAACTTGTAAGTGATCAGGTCGTCGATGATGCCGCCGTCTTCGGCAACGATCATGGAGTACTTCGCCTTGCCCTCCTTCAACACGGAGAAGTTGGAGATCAGGGAGTAGTCCAAAAAGGCGGCGGCGTCGGGGCCCTGGACGCTGATTTCACCCATGTGGGACAAATCAAAGATGCCCACGTCGGTGCGGACGGCGCGGTGCTCCTCTAGCTCGGAGCCGTACTTCAGCGGCATTTCCCAGCCGCCGAAATCGGTGAAGCTCGCGCCGAGCTTTTCGTGCGTGGCATGCAGTGGAGTCTGTGGCATTGGTGGTTCTCCTTAGTCGTTGATGTCAAAAGCTTCCGGCGGCGGGCAGGCGCACACGAGGTTGCGGTCGCCGTACGCCTCGTCGATGCGGCGCACCGGCGGGAAGTACTTCGCGTGCACAAGCCGATCGACAGGGTAGGCCGCCTGCTCGCGGCTGAACTCGTACGGCCACTCGTCGCGCACCACCGAGTGGGCAGTAAACGGCGCGTGGTGCACCACGGAGTTTTCGTACTCCACGTGGCCGTCGATAATCTCCTGGATCTCGGCGTGGATGGAGCGCATCGCCTCGACGAAGCGGTCCAGCTCCGCCAGGTCCTCGGACTCGGTCGGCTCGACCATGAGCGTGCCCGCGACCGGGAAAGCGAGGGTGGGGGCGTGGAAGCCGTAGTCTACCAGGCGCTTGGCAACATCGGCGGCGGTCACGCCGGACTTGTCGGTCAGCTCGCGCAGGTCCAGGATGCACTCGTGGCCGACCATGCCGTTGTCGCCGGTGTAGAGCACCGGGAAGTAGTCGGTGAGCTGGTGCGCCAGGTAGTTCGCGCCGAGCACTGCGTGCTGGGTCGCGGACTTCAGGCCGGCCGCACCGCTCATCGCGATGTAGGCCCAGGAGATCTGCAGCACGCCGGCCGAGCCGTAGAAGCTGGCGGAAACAGGCACACCCTTGTCACCTGGCACAGGCGCGCTCGCCTCTGCGAGCGTGACGTTGGCGTCGCCCGGCAGGAAGGGGATGAGGTGCTCGCCCACGCCGATCGGGCCCACGCCCGGCCCACCGCCGCCGTGCGGAATGGTGAAGGTCTTGTGCAGGTTGAGGTGGCTGACGTCGCCACCGAAGTCGCCGGGGCGCGCGATGCCGGTCAGTGCGTTCATGTTCGCGCCGTCGATGTAGACCTGGCCGCCGGCCGCGTGGACCTTGTCGGCCACGGTGCGCACGTCGGACTCGTACACGCCGTGGGTCGACGGGTAGGTCAGCATGATGGCGGCGACGTGCTCGCCGTGCTTCTCCAGCTGCGCGTCCAGGTCGTCCAGGTCGATTGAGCCGTCGTCGGCGGTCTTGATCACCACGACGCGCAGGTTCGCCAAGCTTGCCGACGCCGCGTTCGTCCCGTGCGCCGACGCCGGAATCAAGCAGATGTCGCGCTCGGTATCGCCGTTGGCCACGTGGTAACGGCGGATCGCCAAGAGGCCTGCGAGCTCGCCGGTGGCACCCGAGTTCGGCTGCAGGGAGACCTCGGCATAGCCGGTGATTTCGACGAGCCAGGACCGCAGCTCGTCGATAAGCGTGGCCCAGCCCTTCGTGTACTCGGACGGGGTGAAGGGGTGGACGTTAGCGAACTCGGGCCAGGTGATGGTCTCCAGGCCCGCGGTGGGGTTGAGCTTCATCGTGCAGGAGCCGAGCGGGATCATCGTGCGGTCGAGCGCGAGGTCCTTGTCGCCGAGCGCGCGGATGTAGCGCATCATCTGGGTCTCGGAGTGGATCGCGTTGAAGGTCTCGTGGGTGAGGAACTCGGTGCGGCGCGCAAGTGCCTCGGGCAGGCGGGTTTCGGCGGACTCGGGCGCGGTGGCACCGAAGGCGTCGAGAAGTGCGGCGAGGTCGGCCTCGGAGGTGTCCTCGCCGAAAGCAACGCCGACGGTGGTCGCATCGATGGCGCGCACCAGGTAGCCGGCCTGCGCCAGCTTCTCGACGATCGCCTGCGCATCATCTACCTCAACCGCTACCGTGTCGAAGAACTCGGCGTGCTTGACGCGCTTACCTGCCGCCTCGATACCGGCAGCGAAGCGCGCAGCAAAGTCGTGGATGGTGCGCGCGATCTCGGTGAGGCCTTCGGGGCCGTGGTAGACGGCGTACATGGAGGCCGCAACCGCCAGCAGCGCCTGGGCGGTGCAGATGTTGGAGGTGGCGCGCTCGCGGCGGATGTGCTGCTCGCGGGTCTGGAGCGCGAGGCGGTAGGCGGGGAAGCCCTCCGCGTCCTTGGACACGCCCACCAGGCGGCCCGGCAGCTGGCGCTTGAGCTTCTCCGGCACTGCCATGTAGGCCGCGTGCGGGCCGCCGTAGAACAACGGCACACCGAAGCGCTGAGTGGTGCCGATCGCAATGTCGGCGCCGAGCTCGCCCGGGGACTCCAGAACGGTCAGCGCGAGGATGTCCGCGTCGACGGTGACAAGGCCGCCACGTTCGTGGATGGCCTCGATGACGGGACGCGGATCTACAATGTCGCCCTCGGTGCCCGGGTAGGCCACGACGGCACCGACGAGATCCTCGCCGACGACGCCCTCAGAGAGGTCCACGACCTCAACCTCGAGGTCGATGGCGCGGGCACGCTCGGCGGCGACGGTGATGACCTGGGGGTGCAGGCGGGCGTCGAGAAGCACGCGGCGGCCCTTGCGCACCGCGCGCGACATAAGGCCGACGGCCTCGGCGGCGGCTGACGCCTCGTCGAGAAGCGAAGCATTGGCGATGTCCAGGCCGGTGAGGTCCTGCACCATGGTCTGGAAGTTGAGTAGGGCCTCGAGGCGGCCCTGGGAGATCTCCGGCTGGTAGGGGGTGTACGCGGTGTACCAGCCGGCGTCCTCGATCACGCCGCGGCGGATCACCGGCGGGGTGAGCGTGGAGTGGTAGCCCTGACCGTAGAAGGCCTTGAGCACCGTGTTCTGGCTCGCGATCTCGCGGAGCCGGTCCTGCGCCTCGTACTCGGTGAGCGCCTGCGGCAGCTTCAGCGGGCCGTCGGCGAGGATGCCGGAGGGGACCGCAGCATCGATCAGCGCATCCAACGACTCGTATCCCAGCGTGTCCAGCATCTGGCGCTGTTCGCTCTGGTCGGGGCCAATATGACGGGAGATGTAATCCAAAACGCGCTCCTTGGTCGAAGTGGTGCCAAACACTAGCCAGTATAAGGTGCGGCCCGGGTGAGTACGGAAAGGGCAGGTGCCCCCGGAAAGCGAGACGGCCCGCCTCCCCAAACGCAGAGGAAGCGGGCCGTTTTACGTGAGGACTTAGAGGTCCAGGTCGGACTCGAAGTCGCCGACCTCGATGCGGTCCTTGATCGTGGTGACGAAGCGGCCCGCATCAGCACCGTCGACCAGCTGGTGGTCGTAGGTGAAAGGCAGGTAGCACATCTGGCGGATCGCGATGGAGTCGATGCCGTCCTCGGTGACAATCACCGGACGCTTCTCGATCGCTGCGGTACCCAGGATGCCGGCCTGCGGCGGGGTCAGGATCGGGGTATCGAGCATCGCGCCCTCGGAACCGATGTTGGTCACCGTGAAGGTAGCGCCAGACAGGTCGTCCGGACGCAGCTTCTTGTTGCGTGCGCGCTCAGCCAGATCCGCGATCGCCTTCGCGATCTCGGCCAGGCTGAGGTCCTGTGCCTTCTTAATCACCGGAACCAGCAGGCCCTGCGGGGTATCAACAGCGATACCGATGTTGACATCGGAGTGGTAGGTGATCTCCTTGGTCTCAGCGTTGAAGGACGCGTTAACGTTCGGGTGAGAGACCAGTGCCTCGGCGGTCGCCTTGACGAAGAACGCCAGGTAGGTGACGTTGACGCCGTGCTTGTCCACGAACGCCGGCTTGAACTTCTTGCGCAGCTCGGCGACGCGGGTGACGTCGACCTCCTGCACGTGGGTCAGCTGCGCGGTGGTCTGCAGGGACTCGACCATCTTCGCAGCGGTGATCTCGCGGATGCGGTTGACCTTCTGCGTGGTGCCGATCAGCTCCTGCTTCGCCGGGTCCACGGACTTGGTGGACCAGTTGGAGCGTGCGCCCTTCGCAGCCGGCTTCTCAGTTGCAGCGGAGCCGGACTCAGCAGCGGTCTCGCCCTTGGCCGCAGCGAGCACGTCCTGCTTGCGGATGCGGCCGCCGACGCCGGTGCCCTCGACCTGGTTCAGGTCCACACCGTGCTTGTCGGCCAGCTTGCGCACCAGCGGGGTGACGTACGGGACGTCGCCGCCACGGTTGTTCAGCTTCTCGGAGGAAGCAGCGGACTTCTCCGGCTGCTTCTCAGCCTTCGGCGCCTCCTTCTTGGGCTCTTCCTTCGGCTCCTCGGCCTTCTCTTCCTTCGGTTCCTCGGCGGGCTCTTCCGCCTCGGCCTCGTCGGCGTCGTCTGCCGCGTCAGCGTCACCGATGACGGCGATCGCCTCGCCGACCTCGACGGTGTCGTCCTCCTCAGCGAGGATCTTCACCAGGGTGCCTGCAACCGGGGACGGGATTTCGGTGTCGACCTTGTCGGTGGAGACCTCGAGCAGC
>NZ_KV818021.1:17963-18342 GCF_001814825.1 Corynebacterium sp. HMSC071B10
CTCGCCGACCTCGACGGTGTCGTCCTCCTCGGCCAGCACCTCAACCAGGGTGCCGGCGACCGGGGACGGGATTTCGGTATCGACCTTGTCGGTGGAGACCTCGAGCAGCGGCTCGTCGACCTCAACTTCGTCGCCGACTTCCTTCAGCCAGGTGGTAATGGTGCCCTCGGTGACGGACTCGCCGAGCTCCGGCATCTCAACCTTGGTGCCAGCGCCGGAACCGGAAGACTTCTTCTCCTGCTTCGGAGCTTCTTCCTTCTCCTCAGCGGGCTCCTCGGCCTTCTCTTCAGTGTCATCCGAGTCGTCAGCGTCAGCAGAGGACGCCGCCGCATCCGCATCGCCGATGCGCGCGATGACCTCGCCGACCTCGACGGTGTCG
>NZ_KV818021.1:18442-44478 GCF_001814825.1 Corynebacterium sp. HMSC071B10
GGTAATGGTGCCCTCGGTGACGGACTCGCCCAACTCCGGCATTTCCACGTCCGTGGCAGACCCGGAGGACTTCGGTGCGGACTTGGACTCCTTCTTCTCCTCGGCAGGTGCCTCTTCCTCGGTCTCGTCAGCATCGTCGGAAGCCTTGTCGGAATCGCCGCCAGCAGGGGCCTCTTCGCCCTCCTCGCCGATGATGGCGATGACCTCGCCGACCTCGACGGTGTCGTCTTCCTCAGCCTTGACCTCGATGAGTACGCCGGCGACCGGCGACGGGATCTCGGTGTCGACCTTATCGGTGGAGACCTCGAGCAACGGCTCATCGACCTCGACGGTATCGCCGACTTCCTTCAGCCACGTGGTAATCGTGCCTTCGGTGACAGACTCGCCCAGCTCGGGCATCTCTACAGAGTGCGCCATGTTTTCTAAGTCTCCTCGCAGTTCAACGTTGTAACGGAAGCTATACAGTCAACAGGCTACCTGTATTCCGTCCGCCTCGTCGCGTTTGGGGGCGCGATTTGTACGCTCGCTAAGATGTTGGGCGTGTTTAACCTTTTCGGCAAACGGAAGCAGTCCTCCACCTTCAAGCCCCCGCGCGCGCCCGGTGAGACCATCCGCCCTGACGATGCGCAGTACTTACAGCAGTGGGTCGCCGGCCGGAAGTTCGTCGAGGGCTACATCGAGCCGGAGACGATGGTCAACGAGATGTCGGTCGTACTCGTCGATGAGCAGGGCAACTACACCCGCCGCCGAATCGGCGGGCCCAAGGGCATCGATGAGGTCGCGAAACTGCTGGGCATTTTGCTTTACGACGTCGAGGAGACCGGTTACCCAGACCGCATGCGCAAAAAAATGGAGCAGGAGAGAATCCTGCGAAAAAGGGCTGAGCAACGGGAACGCCGCGCCAAGTTTGAGCGCGGCGAGAACCCGTATAGCTAGCGCTCGGCGAGCGTCGAAAGGGTGGCGACGATGGTGCGCACCGGCACACCGGTGGCGCGCTTCGGGGTGTAGCCGAAGGGGGACTCGGTGTTAAACGACGGCCCGGCGATGTCGATGTGGGCCCACTGGGTGCCCTCGCTGACAAACTTGGACAGGTACAGTCCGGCGAAGAGCATGCCGCCGTTGCGCGAGTTGTGGATGTTCCGGATGTCCGCGACTGGGGACTTCAGCTGCGCCTCCTGCTCTTCCAGCAGCGGCATGGCCCAGGCGGGCTCGCCTAGGCTGCGGCCGGTTTCGGCGATCTCGTCGCGGAATTCGTCCGAGCCCATCACGGCGGAGGTGCGCGCGCCGAGCGCGACCATCTGGGCGCCGGTGAGCGTGGCCGTTTCGATGAGGTAGTCGGGGTTGTCCTGGGAGGCGCGTGCGATGGCGTCGGCAAGCACGAGGCGGCCCTCCGCATCGGTATTGAGCACTTCCGAGGTCAGGCCCCCGTAGTGGGTGATGACATCGCCCGGGCGGGTGGCGGCGCCGGACGGCATGTTCTCGGCCAGCGGCAGCCAGGCGTCGATGCGCATGTCGATGCCCAGGCGGGCGGCGGCGACGATCGCGGCGAACTGCGCGGCAGACCCGCCCATGTCGCTGATCATGTCCTCCATCTTCGGGCCGGGCTTCAGCGAGATGCCGCCGGTGTCGAAGGTGATGCCCTTGCCCACGAGCGCGGTGTGCGTGCCGGTGGCCTCCGGGTTCAACGCGAGGTGCACCAGGCGCGGCGGGCGCTGCGAGCCGCCACCGACGGCGGTGATGCCGCCGAAGCCGTGCTCGGCGAGGTAGTCCTCGTCGAAGACCTCGACTTTCAGGCCCACCTGGGTGCCGATCTCCTCCATGACCTTGGCGTAGGAGGCCGGGTAGAGGTAGTTCGACGGGGTGTTGACCAGGTCGCGAGCCAGGTTGACCGACTCGGCGATGGTGCGCGCGGCCTCGAAGGCCTCCGCATCAGCATTGACCACAGTGACCTCGGTGGTCACCTGCGCAGGCTCTGCAGCGTCAACAGCCTTGAAGCCCTGGTAGGAGTAGCTGCCAAGCACGATGCCCTCCACGACCGGGCCCACGCCGAACTCGGCGCTGATCGCTGCTTTCTCCACCCCGGTGAGCGAGCGGGCCGCGGTGCCGACGCCGCGGCGCACCGCTTCGTCGTCGATGTCCGCCGCTGGGCCGATGCCGAAGGCGATGAACAACGTGCCGTCGACAAGCAGGCGGTGGCACTCGCCGGCCTTACCCTTCGCGCCCACCTTGCTCAGCGCATCGAGCAGGCCGTCGGTCACAAGCGAGGTCACCGGCAGCTCGGGGCCGGACTCACCGGCAGCGACCGGGACGAGACGCGCCGCCTCAGCAGGCGCGTTTTCCGCCGCAGCTACCGACGCCGCCGTGCCGCGGACGGGAAGCGAGCAATCAAAAGCCATAAGTAGTCACCTTTCTTTATGAGCCTGAATAAATTCCAGTGCTATTTCAGCGTACCCGGGTAAACAGCCCGGATGCCCCGAGTAGGGTAGTGCCCATGACATCGCTTGATTTCGCTATTACCCAAAACCCCAACCCCGCAACAGACGCCGAGCGTGAAGCCATTTTGGCCAACCCGGCCTTCGGCCAGGAGTTCACCGACCACATGGTCTCCATTGAGTGGACCGAGGACAAAGGTTGGCACGACGCGCAGGTGCGCCCGTACGCGCCGATTACGCTGGACCCGGCGACCAACGTCTTCCACTACGGGCAGGCTATCTTCGAGGGCCTGAAGGCCTACCGTCACGCCGACGGCAGCATCTCCACCTTCCGCCCCGAGCAGAACGCGGCCCGCATGCAGCACTCCGCGCACCGCCTGGCTATGCCGGAGCTGCCGGAGGAGCTGTTTATCGAGTCGCTGCGCCAGCTGGTCAACGTGGACAAGGCGTGGGTCCCTGCTGCCGGCGGGGAGGCCGCGCTTTATCTGCGCCCCTTTATGATCGGCACGGAGAAGACCCTGGGCGTCAAGCCCTCGCACTCTTTTACTTACTACGTCATCGCTTCGCCGGCGGGCGCGTACTTCTCCGGTGGCGTCAAGCCGGTCTCCGTCTGGGTGTCCAAGGAGTACGTCCGCGCCGCGCCGGGCGGCACCGGGGACGCGAAGTTCGCCGGCAACTACGCCGGCTCCCTGCTCGCCCAGGCCGAGGCGGAGGAGAAGGGCTGCGACCAGGTCGTATGGTTGGATGCGATTGAGCGCAAGTACATCGAGGAAATGGGCGGCATGAACCTCATGTTCGTCGAGGGCTCCGGCGACAACGCCAAGCTGGTCACCCCGGCACTGTCCGGTTCGCTGCTGGCGGGTATTACCCGTAAGTCCCTGCTGCAGGTCGCCAAGGACATGGGCCTGGAGGTTGAGGAGCGCAAGATTACCGTCGCGGACTGGCGCGAGGGCGTGGAAAACGGCACGATCACCGAGACGCTCGCCTGCGGCACCGCCGCCGTGCTCACCCCGGTCGGGCGCGTGAAGAGCGCTGACGGCGAGTTCACCATCAACAACAACGAGGCCGGCGAGCTCACCATGGCGCTGCGCGAGCGCCTCCGCGGCATCCAGGACGGCAGCGTGGAGGACACCCACGGGTGGAACACCACGCTCGTCGAGGCTTAAGACTGCCTACTCCGCGCGCAGCGACTCGAGCACCTCGCCGACCATCTCCGCAGCCATGTTGAGCTGCGGCAGGGCGGCGAGCGCGCCTGTGGCCTGGCCCGCAGTGATATCCAGCGCGAGCACGGGGGTCAGCTCGAGCGCCTGCAAGCAGCCGATGTGCGCCGGCTCCGGGCTTAAGCCAGCGGCGATCAGCCAGCGCTTGGTGCCCGGGGCGAGTCGCTCGGCGGCGTAGGCGGCGACGGTGGGCAGCGCGCCGTCGAGAAGCACTGGCGTGCGGCGCACCGCCGACTGGGCGATGAGCCCTACAAGGAAGGCCATGTCCGGCCCGGAGATTTCTG
The DNA here is from genome assembly GCF_001814825.1 of Corynebacterium sp. HMSC071B10. Taxonomy (NCBI): domain Bacteria; kingdom Bacillati; phylum Actinomycetota; class Actinomycetes; order Mycobacteriales; family Corynebacteriaceae; genus Corynebacterium; species Corynebacterium sp. HMSC071B10. Next base: position 22,379 of record NZ_KV818021.1, read on the forward strand.
CGAGTACGCGCTCGACGTCGTCGGCGAATCCGCGGGCGCGGAACATCGCGTCGCGGATCGCGGCGACCTTGACCTTCCACACCTCGTCGTCGATGCCGGAGCCGCGGCCGATGGCGAGTACCGGCTCGGTGCGGGTGAGCGTGCCGTAGACCGCGGCGGCAATCGTGGTGTCGCCGACGCCGACGTTGCCAGGGATGATCAGGTCGGTGCCGGAGTCGACCTCCTCGTCGGCGACCTGCATGCCGCGCGCAATCGCGTCTGCGCAGGCGGCGGCAGTCATCGCGGGGGAGGTATCGATCGCGCCGGTGGGCTCGTCGAACTCGTCGACCACGCGCACCGTCGCCCCCGCCGCGCGCGCCGCACTGTGCGCCGGACCCGCGCCTGCGGCGAGCTGGGAAAGCAGGCGCTCGGTCGCGCCTTCGTCCCACGCGGACAACCCACGGGCCGCAATGCCGTGGCGCGCGGCCACGACCACGGCGCGGGGACGCGCAAAGCGGGCCGGGTCCGCGCCTGCCTGCACACCGGCGAGCTGCGCGCCGAGATCGCCGAGCCGCCCGAGCGCCCGGCCCGGCACACTGCGCGCGAGCAGTCGCGACACCGTGCGGGCGCGGCCCGTGTCCGGCGGCTCGACGGCCGGAAAGCGTGGTGCGGGATCGGTCATCGCTTACACCTTCGCGCCGATGGCGACCTGCGGCTTCGGCGAGCGCCAGTTGCGCGGCTGGGACGCGCGGGAGAAGGCGTACATGCCCAGGCCGAAGCCGGTCTCGGTGGCCTCCGGGAACTTCGCGCGCACCGCCTTGTTCGCGCGGATGCCGATGATGAAGGCCTCGATGAAGATCGCCAGGATAAACACCATGGTCAGCCCGGACAGCACCGTGGCCACGCGCGGCATCCAGGTGCCGATCAGCATGACCAGCAGCAGCACGAGCGCGACCGGCATGACGTAGTTGTTGAAGAAGCGGCGGGCGTCGACCCAGTCGCGCACGTAGCGGCGGATCTCGCCCTTGTCGCGGTCCATGAGGTAGCGCTCGTCGCCAGCGTCGATGCGCGCCTGGATCTCGCGGTTCGCGCGGCGATTCTCCGCGCGCTGCTCCTTCTTATATGCCTTCCATTCCTCCTTCGTCATGGAGGCCTTCAGGTCTTTGTTGCGCTGCGAGCGCTGCGCCGGCGTCAGCGCGTCCGGGTCGCGCAAGACCCCGCGCTTGATCTCTTGGTCCTGCCGCTTGGGCGTCGGGCGGCCCTTCGGCGGGGTGTAGCCCTTGGGGTAGGTGGGCTCGGGTTTCGCCTCGCTTGCCGACGCCACGTCGCCGGCCACCTCAGCCTGCTGCTCGGGTTGCTCTTCAGATTTCTGCCAGGGGAGTTTCACGCCCTCTAGGCTACAAGCAGGCGTAGAAAAGTAGGAATACGCCACCGGGGTGGTGCGTTACAGATGAAGAGCCCGGCACCTGGGCGGCGACGGTTGCGCGCCGCTTCCGGGTGGGCACTATGATGGGGCCAACTCCGGCAACACATTTAAGGAGAGATTTCCATGACTGCACCTACCTCTGCCACTGGGGTGAACCTGACCGACGCCGCCGCCGCGAAGGCGAAGGCACTGCTGGACCAAGAGGGCCGCACCGACCTGTCGCTGCGTATCGCCGTGCAGCCGGGTGGCTGCGCGGGCCTGCGCTACCAGCTCTACTTCGACGACCGTGACCTGGACGGCGACAAGGCCGACGAGGTCGGCGGCGTGCGTCTCGTGGTGGACAAGATGAGCGTGCCGTACCTGGCCGGTGCCACCATCGACTTCGCCGACACGATCGAGCAGCAGGGCTTCACCATCGACAACCCGAACGCTGGCGGCTCCTGTGCCTGCGGCGACTCCTTCAACTAAGTCCCGCGCGCGAAAGAATCCCGCCCACCACACAGGCGACGAGCTGTGTGGTGGGCGGGATTCATTTGTCATTGGCCGATTGTTTTTGCGCTATTCGCAGGCGACGCCATCGCCGTCGCGGTCCAAAGCAGAGCGGTAGCCAGGCTCATAGTCGTAGATGGGATTTACACCAGCCTCGCGGGCTGCAGCGCAGTTGCGGTAGTAGCCGTTTGCAGGCCGCTTCCCGTTCTGGTTAACAGGTGCGGGGTGGGCTTGGGGTGCAGGTGCTGGAGCCGGTTTGGGCACAGACCGCGGGGCCGGAGCAGGCTTGGGCGCTTGCCGTGGAGCCTTTGCTGGTGCTGTTTTCGGGCTCGGCGCCGGCTTCGGTGCCGGTGCTTTTGCTCGGGGGCGGGGCCCAGGAATAACTCCCGGAAGGGGGTTAGGGATGAGTCGCTGCTGGACTGCCCAAACTGTGGCGCCAGCACCCAAGCCAACGACCGCAAGAATGGCGGCAATTGTGATGGCGGCGGCTGCGCCTGTGGAGAGCTCATTGTCTTCTGCTTGAGCAGCCTCTTGCGAAGCAACCTCGGTGGCTTGCGCATTTGGTACAGACGTTGGGGAAAATATGCATGCGCCAGCCAGACATAGCGCCACAATTGATCTTTTCATGACTAAAGGATAGCAGCATGCTGTGAATTGTCCTATGGTTTGGATGACGTGATGTTGCGCACTTTCTGAAACTCGCCTACGCGCCGCAGCTGTGCTGCTCGCGCAGCCACGCTTTGGCCTGGTCGAGGGCCTCGTCGGCGGTGGCGGTGGGGGAGTCGGGCTGGATCGGATCCTCGGCGAACTCCTCGCCGGTGCGGGCCTTGTCCTTCGCGACGGTGAGCATGAGCACGCTGCCGTCCGGGAAGTCATAGACCATATTCGCGGAGGCGAAACCGGCCGTGGGGGTGCCGAAGGAGCGGGAATTATCGAGGCCGCGGAAGGCGAGCATGGTGGCTTCGCCGGAGGAGGCGGTGGTGTCGTCGACAAGCACGGCGGTGGGGGCCTCCCACTTGCCGCCAGCAGTCTCCAGCGGGGAGCCGCCGCCGCGCACTGCGTTGCCCTCGACGGTGACCTGCGTGGTGTTCATACGGCTGACGAACTCGAGTGCGGTGCCGTCGGGGAGAAGTGGGCTGAGGCCCGCGACCATGGGGCCCATGTCGCCGCCGTCGTTGCCGCGCAGGTCGACGATTGCGCCGCAGGCACCGCCGTCGCGCGCTTCGGTGAGGCCGCGGGAGAGTGTGTCAGCGTAGCTTTGCACGTCGTCGTGGCGGCCGATACCGGGCACGGTGGCCAGTGCGATGTCGTCGGTAGTTTCGACGCCGACCTGGGCGGACGGGGACTCGTCGGTGTCTTGGTTCGTCTCTTCGTAGTGGAGCTTGGAATGCTTGCCGCCGGCGGCGTTCACCGCGGCGTTGAGCGGCTCGATGAGTTCGTACTTGTGGCGCGCATACTTGGTCGCCTCCTCGACCTCGGCGCGGGCGGCTGCGAACTCCTCCGAGTCGCCGTAGATGCCCATCGATTCGGACAGATCCAGCACGGTGTTGGCGTAACGCTTCGGCGTGTCCGTGCCGAAGAAGCGAGCCTGGCCGGTCATCTGCGCAGTTAGCGTCGGGCCCCAGACGTAGCCGGCGGCCGCTATCAGGAGGACGAGGGCGACGACAACGCCGCCGAGGATACGAAGGACTTTCTTTGTTGTGCTCATGCCTTAAATTTTGGCTGCGCGAGGAGGTGGTCGGCAATGGTGGCAGGCGGAGTCTTGGGGTAGAGCTAGCACTACCTTGTGATGGCCGCAGGTGGTGGAGGCCTAAACGGAGCTAGCTCCATTCAGACCAACGGCGACCGGAAAACGCCAGGTCGCGGGGAATCGTGATTGCTAAACGGAGCTAGCTCCATTTGGACCAGCCTCAAAAAACGACAGGCCCGGCGTCAAAATGCCAGGTCGATCGGATCACAGAAGCGGCAAACTCCCCAGGTCGCCGCCCCCGCGCCGCCCCTTACAGCTTGACCGGGTACTCCTTGTGCTCGATCTGCGGGTCGATGCGCTGCTCGACGAAGATGCCGTGCCAGACCATAAACGCCAGCACTGTCCATAGGCGGCGCGAGTGGTCGGAGATGCCGTCGCGGTGCTCCTTGAGCATCTCGAGCACCTCCTTCTTGTTAAAGATGTGCTCGGTCTGCGACTCGTTGATCGTGTCCTGCGCCCAGCCGTACAGCTCATCACCCGCGAGCCAGTGGCGCATCGGCACTGGGAAGCCGAGCTTGCGGCGGTTGAGCACGTGCGCGGGCACGATCTGCTCCATCGCGCGGCGCAGCGCGTACTTCGTCGTCCCGTTCGCGATCTTCTGCTCGTAAGGAATCGTCTGCGCCACCTCGAAGACCTCCTTGTCCAGGAAAGGCACGCGCAGCTCGAGCGAATTCGCCATGTTCATCTTGTCGGCCTTGACCAGGATGTCGCCGCGCATCCAGGTGAACAGGTCCAGGTTCTGCATGCGCGCGACCGGGTCCATGCTTGTCGACGCCGCGTAAATCGGCGCCGTGACCTCCCGGTGATCCCACTCCCGCTTGGCCCAGGGCAGTACCCGGTTGAGCTGCTCGAAGTTAAAGGAACGGGCGTTACCGTAGTAGCGCTCCTCCATCGGCGTGGTGCCGCGCAGCAGCAGGCTCTTGCCCTTCATTCCCTCGGGCAGGACCTGGCCGAGCTTGTTCAGCCCGCGCAGCAGGGGAGAGGGCAGCTTCTCAAAGGGTGCGAGCGAGAGCGGCTCCTTGTAAATGGTGTAGCCGCCGAACAGCTCGTCGGCACCCTCGCCGGAGAGTACGACCTTGACGTGCTTGCGGGCTTCCTGCGCAACGAAGAACAGCGGGACGAGCGAGGGGTCCGCGACCGGGTCGTCCAAGTACCACATGATCTTCGGGATCGCGTCGGCGTACTCCTCGGGCGAGACGATCTTGACGATGTGCTCCACGCCGATCGCCTCGGCCGACTCGGCGGCAACGTCTACCTCGGAGTACCCCTCGCGCTCGAAGCCGGTGGTGAAGGTCAAAAGGTCCGGGTTGTGGCGCTTCGCCAACGCTGCGATAGCGGTGGAGTCGATGCCACCGGAGAGGAAGGAACCGACGGTCACGTCGGCGCGCATGTGCTTGGCCACCGAATCCTCGAGGGCCGCAGCGATCCGGTCGTAGAGGTCCTGCTCCTTGCCCTTCGGTACCGGCTGGGACTTAAAGTGCGGGGTGAAGTACCGCTCACTGACAACCTCGCCGCCGGGGGTAAGGGTGACGGTGCAGCCGGACTCCACGCGTCGAATAGCGGTGTGCAGCGTCTCCGGTTCGGGTACGTACTGCAGGTCGACGTAGTGCTCGATCGCGCGCCGGTCTAGTCCGTTGTCTTGACCGCCGAGATCGAGCCCAAGGGGTTCCGCCATCGCAAGGATGGACTTCTTCTCGGAGGCGAACACGGTGCCGGCCTCCGTGGTGGCGTAAAACAGCGGCTTGATGCCGAATTGGTCGCGGGCGGCGAACATGGTCTTCGTCTCGTTGTCCCAGATGACAATGCCGAACATGCCGCGCAGGTGGTTGACCACGTCTTTGCCCCAGTGGTGGTAGCCCACCACGATCGGCTCGCCGTCTCCGGAGGTGTTGAACGTGTAGCCCGCGGCCTGCAGCTCCTCGCGGAGCTCGAGGTAGTTGTAGATCTCGCCGTTGAAGGTCATGGCGTAGCGGGTCGGGTTGTCCTCCGGGCCCCAGCGCAGCGGCTGGTGGGAGTGCTCCAGGTCGATGATGGCCAGGCGGTTAAAGCCGAAGACCGCGTCCGCGTCGTGCCACGTGCCGGCGGCGTCGGGGCCGCGGTGGTACATGCAGGGCAGCGCCTCGTCCACGGCGGAAACGAAGGTGCTGGCGTTGGAACCGGCGGTAAGCAGTGCAAGCAGGCCACACATCGTAAGTTGAACCTTCTCCTTATATATATGGTGCGCAACGGGTGCGCGCGGGTATGCCCTCCAAGGATAGAGTTCGCGCGGCTCGATCGGCGAACCGGACACCGGTGTGGCGCTTCAACCTTTAGCCCGTCCCCGAAAGGGGGCCAACTTTCGGATGAATATTTTGGCGAGTTCTCCGCTATTTGTGTGTCACCGGCCACATTTGCTGCGGTCTGGCAGGAAAAGCCAAGGGTGGTGGCTGGGCGTCGAGAAGCGAAAGCACTGCACTTCGGGGGCGACAGTAAGAATTCCGTGGACGGGCTTGGAATGAACTAATCTAACTGGGTAGGAATGGGTAGGAATGCTCTGGCATACCTATGGACGTTCAGTGTTTTAAGTGAAGTGTGGACAGGAAGGCAGACACACGTGGAAAAGGAAACTAAGCGCAGCTTCGCCAAGAAGCTTGGCGTGGCCGGTTCGCTCCTGCTCGGCGGCTTCGCGCTCGCGGGCTGTGAAGTAGCCCCGCCGGAGGCTGTGGCCAAGGTGCTCGACATGGGCTGGCCTGACCCGGTCACCCCGGAGGGTGTGCAGTTGTACAACTTCTGGGTCTGGGTATGGCTTGCTGCCTGGATTATCGGCATCGTGATGTGGGGCCTGTTCCTCACCGCTATCTTCAAGTGGAACCGCAAGGCCAAGGAGAAGAAGGGTGAGGGCGAGTTCCCGAAGCAGCTGCAGTACAACGTGCCGCTTGAGCTGGCGCTGACCATTGTGCCGATTCTTATCGTCATGGTGCTGTTCTTCTTCACCGTCCAGGCACAGACGAAGACCACTGCGTTGGACAAGGATCCGAAGGTCACCGTTGATGTCACCGGCTACCAGTGGAACTGGAAGTTTGGTTACGCGGAGGTTGACGGCGAGTTCACCCCGAACGGCCAGAAGTACGAGGGCCGCGACGAGGAGCGTCAGGCCGCAGCGGAAGAGTCGAAGTACGACCCGGAGGGCGTGCCGAACGCGAACCCGATCCACGGCATGTCGATGGGTGACCAGTCGTACCTGAACTTCAACCAGATCGAGACCATCGGCTCCTCCGAGGAGATCCCGGTGCTCGTGGTCCCGACCGATACGGCGATCGAGTTCCGTCTCGCCTCTGGTGACGTCAACCACGCATTCTGGGTTCCGGAGTTCCTGTTCAAGCGCGACGTGTACGCGCACCCTGAGTCGAACCAGCAGCAGCGCAGCTTCCAGATCGAGCGCATCGATGAGGAAGGCGCGTTCGTCGGCCGCTGTGCTGAGATGTGCGGTACCTACCACGCCATGATGAACTTTGAGGTTCGCGCAGTCTCCCCGGAGAAGTTCAAGCAGTACATGGACTTCCGCATCGAGAACCCGCAGGCTCCGAACTCGGACGCACTGAAGGCGATTGGTGAGGAACCGTACGCAACCTCCACCCACCCGTTTGTTACCGACCGTCTGGGTACCCGCGACGGCGATAACACCAACGTCCCCACCACCGTTTAAAGAAAGAAGGAGTGCAGAACAATGGGAGCTGGCTCAAAAGTTTTCTACGCAATCGGCACCTTCTTGGCCCTGATGGCAGTGGCCTACATCGTCTCCACGAGCTGGATCGGTGAGGATGCTTACCTCTTCGGCCTCGAGTGGGTCGGTGGTGTCGCGCTCGTGCTCGCCACGGCGCTGTGCTTCATGATGGCGGTCTACCTCAACTTCACCGAGCGCCGCATGGACGTCCTCCCCGAGGACTGGGAAGAGGCGGAGATCGAAGACGGCGCTGGCGTGCTCGGCTTCTTCTCGCCGAACTCGATCTGGCCCTTCGCAATGTCCGGTGCGATCTTCTTCCTCGGCCTGGGTATCGCCTTCTACCAGCTGTGGCTGATCGCCTTCGGCTCGGTCTTCCTCATCTGGACCACCACGCAGCTCAACCTGCAGTACGGTATCCCGCGCGAGAAGCACTAAGCGCCTTAATCTCCCGCACGCCTTCGCGGGAGGTCTTAAGCCCCGGCACCTTGTGGTGCCGGGGCTTTATGCTTGTCGACGCCCACCCGCACAGGGGTCAACCGAAAGTAGGTTTTCCACCCGCTTTCTGCGCTTGGCGGGTATGAGAAGGATCACATTCGGGAACTTGCGGCCGAAGCGAATTGACGGGCGAATATTTGCCCACCGGTCGGCGAAACGTTGCGAAAAGCGGGGGTAGGGAAGTGGCGCTGCCGTGACCTGCGGGGATGTGTGTCGGATAGTGGGATGAAAAAGTTCCCGGGTTTTCAAAAAAGTTTTTTCCAGAATTGTATAGCAGGGAAAATAGCAGGTTGGGGCGGAATTGGCAGAAAAATTTCGGGGGTATCTGAGATGACTTTCAGACGAAAACAGGCCATAATCACATGCGTGACGACCGCAATTTCTAACCAAGGCATGGCGACACCGCAGAATCGTGTCCCCTCGCTGAACCGACCGAACATGGTCAGCGTGGGCACGATCGCGTTTCTCGCCCAAGAGTTGATGTTCTTTGCTGGCTTGTTCGCGATGTACTTCACGTCGCGTGCAAACGGCTTGGCTGCCGGTGACTGGGAGAACCAGACGGCGCACCTGAACGTGATGTTCGGCTTGATCATCACCATCGTTCTGGTTGCTTCCTCTGTGACCTCCCAGTTCGGCGTGTTCGCTGCAGAAAGGGGTGACGTATACGGCCTGCGTAAGTGGTTTGCTGTCACTGTGCTGCTCGGCGTGATCTTCCTGGGTCTCGTGGCATACGAGTGGACGGAGATGGTCATGCACGGTGTAAGTGTGCAGTCCAGCGTGTATGGCTCGGTGTTCTACATCATCACCGGCTTCCACATGGCGCACGTGACCGCCGGCATCCTTGCCTTCATCGTGGTGCTGCTTCGTGTTTCCAAGTCGAAGTTCACCCCGGCGCAGGCAACGGCTGCGATGGTGACCTCCTACTACTGGCACTTCGTTGACGTGGTGTGGATCGGCGTGTTCATCACCCTCTACCTGGTGCAGTAGTCCAGGGAACAGATAAAGCTTGAATAGTCGCTAAAAGGAAGCAAGATGGAAAACACACCTAAGAAGAAGCGTCGGGGTCGCAAGACCCAACGCACCGTCGCTGGTGCCGCTGCGCTGACGCTCGGGCTTACCGGTGCGGGCCTTCTGGCCTCCGCGCTGACCCCGAACGCTCAGGTTGCCACCGCCGAGCGCGATGAGCAGGCCCTGGTCCAGGAGGGCAAGGACATCTACGACGTGGCCTGCATTACGTGCCACGGCGCGAACCTGGAGGGCGTGGAGGATCGCGGCCCGTCGCTGATTGGTACCGGCGAGGGTGCCGTGTACTTCCAGGTCAACTCCGGCCGCATGCCGATGATGTCGAACGACGCGCAGGCTGAGCGCAAGCGCCCGCGCTACACCGAGTCCCAGGCGCTTGCCCTGGCTGCTTACGTCGCAGCCAACGGTGGCGGCCCTGAGCTCGTCTACGACGACAACGGCGAGGTGGCCAAGGAGTCCCTGCGCGGCAAGAACTACGACGGCCAGATTCAGGCCGCCGACGTTGCCCGCGGCTCCGAGCTGTTCCGCCTGAACTGCGCCTCCTGCCACAGCTTCACCGGCCGTGGTGGCGCGCTGTCTTCCGGTAAGTACGCCCCGGTGCTTGATCCCGCCAACGAGCAGGAGATCTACCAGGCGATGCTGACCGGCCCGCAGAACATGCCGAAGTTCTCCGACCGCCAGCTCTCCGCAGACGAGAAGAAGGACATCATCGCCTTCATCAAGTCCGCGAAGGAAACCCCGAGCCCGGGTGGCTGGTCGCTCGGCGGCCTCGGCCCGGTTTCTGAGGGTATGGCTATGTGGATCATTGGCGTGACCCTGGTCGCTGCCGCTGCTATCTGGATTGGATCGCGCTCATGAGTGAAGTGAAGAAGAATTACACCAAAGAAGAGCTGGACCGCATGAGCAATGCGGAGCTCGCCGCGCTCGGCACCGAGCTTGACGACGTCACGGTGGCCTACCGCAAGGAGCGCTTCCCAGTCGAGGGCGACCCGCGCGAGAAGGCCGCAGCCACTGGCATCAACATCTGGCTGCTGATCTCCATCCTGTGCGGTATCGCTTTCCTAGGCGTGTACCTGTTCTGGCCGTGGGAGGCAAAGTTCCACGGCGACGAGGGCCTGTGGCTCTACACGATCTACACCCCGCTGCTCGGCCTGACCTCGGGCCTGGGCTTCATCGCGCTGGGCATTGCGATTATCCAGTACGTGAAGAAGTTCATCCCGGAAGAGATCTCGGTGCAGCGCCGCCACGACGGTCGCTCCAGCGAGCTCGACCGTCGCACCACCACCGCACTGTTGAACGACGCGTGGGAGACCTCCACCTTTGGTCGTCGTAAGGCGATGCAGGGCCTCCTCGGTGGCGCTGGCGTCCTCGCCGGCCTGATGGTCATTGCCCCGCTCGGCGGCATGATCAAGAACCCGTGGCGCGAGCGCCACGAGCTCAACTACCTGGGCGATGGCACGCTGTGGACCCACGGCTGGACCATCCAGGAGAAGGGCGTCAAGGTCTACCTCGGCCGCGACACCGGCGCGATCGCTGAGCTGCACGAGGGCGAGACCGGTTCGCACTACACCACCGCGGGTGTGTCCCGCCTGGTGCGCATGCGCCCGGAGGACCTGGCTGCAGCGTCTATGGAGACGGTCTTCCCGCTGTACGCGGACGACGTCAACGACGGCAAGGAGTACGACCCGAAGCGCGACGTGTACGAGCAGCACATGCACTCGCTGCACGGCCCGCGTAACGCTGTCATGCTGATCCGCCTGCGCTCCGCAGACGCCAAGCGTGTCGTCGAGCGTGAGGGCCAGGAGGACTTCCACTACGGCGACTACTACGCCTACTCCAAGATCTGCACGCACATCGGTTGCCCGACCTCGCTGTACGAGGCGCAGACCAACCGCATCCTGTGTCCGTGCCACCAGTCGCAGTTCGACGCGCTGCACTACGGCAAGCCGATCTTCGGCCCCGCCGCACGTGCGCTGCCGCAGCTTCCTGTGACTGTTGACGAAGAAGGTTACCTCATCGCCAACGGCAACTTCATCGAGCCCGTCGGCCCGGCATTCTGGGAGCGTAAGTCCTAATGAGTACAAAACTTGCACAAGCCGCGGACAACGTTGACTCGCGGTACACGATCGCGGGGGTCCTGCGCCCCCAGCTGAACAAGGTCTTCCCGAGCCACTGGTCCTTCATGCTCGGCGAGATGGCCTTGTACAGCTTCATCATCCTGCTGCTGACCGGCGTCTATCTGGCGCTGTTCTTCGACCCGTCGATTACCAAGGTGATCTACGACGGCGGCTACCTGCCGCTCAACGGCGTGGAAATGTCCCGCGCCTACGCCACCGCACTGAACATCTCCTTTGATGTCCGCGGTGGACTCTTCGTGCGCCAGATGCACCACTGGGCCGCCCTGATGTTCATGATGGCCATGTTCGCGCACATGATGCGTATCTTCTTCACCGGTGCGTTCCGTCGCCCGCGTGAGGCGAACTGGATCATCGGTGTCACCCTGATCCTGCTCGGCATGATCGAGGGCTTCATGGGCTACTCCCTGCCGGACGACCTGCTCTCCGGCGTCGGCCTGCGCATTATGTCCGCCATCGTTGTGGGCATCCCGATCATCGGTACCTGGATGCACTGGGCCATCTTCGGCGGCGACTTCCCGTCCGACCTGATGCTGGACCGCTTCTACATCCTGCACGTGCTGATCCTGCCGGGCATCATCCTCGCGCTGATCGCTGCGCACCTGCTGCTCGTCTGGTTCCAGAAGCACACCCAGTTCCCGGGCCCGGGCCGCACCGAGAACAACGTTGTGGGCATCCGCATCATGCCGGTCTTCGCCGTCAAGGCAATTGGCTTCATGATGTTCGTCTTCGGCGTCCTCGCCGCCATGGCTGGTCTGACCACTATTAACGGCATTTGGAACATTGGTCCCTACAACCCGTCGCAGGTCTCCGCCGGTTCGCAGCCGGACGTGTACATGCTCTGGACGGATGGTGCCGCACGTGTCATGCCGGCGTGGGAGCTCTACCTGGGCAACTACACCATCCCGGGCGCGTTCTGGGTGGCCCTGCTCTGTGGCCTGATGGTCGTCCTGCTGCTGACCTACCCCTTCATTGAGAAGAAGATCACCGGCGACGACGCACACCACAACCTGCTGCAGCGTCCGCGCGACGTCCCAGTACGTACCTCCATCGGTGTTATGGGCATCGTGTTCTTCATGCTGATGACCATCTCCGGTGGTAACGACCACGTGGCGCACTTCTTCCAGATCTCGCTGAACGCGATGACCTGGTTCGGCCGCATCGGCGTGATCGTGCTGCCGCCGCTGGCGTACTTCATCACCTACCGCCTGTGCATCGGCCTGCAGCGCTCCGACCGCGAGGTCCTGGAACACGGCATCGAGACCGGTGTGATTAAGAAGCTGCCGAACGGTGCCTTCGTGGAGATCCACCAGCCGCTCGGCCCGGTCGACGAGAACGGTCACCCGATTCCGCTCGAGTACGCAGGTGCTCGCGTGCCGAAGCAGCTCAACCAGCTTGGCTTCGCAGACTCCGAGACCATCGGTGCCTTCAAGCCGGCTGAGCTCGGCGTCACCGAGCGTGTCCGCGACTCCGAGGCGCAGAAGCACCACGAAGAGGTGGAGACGCTGCGCAAGCTCGAGGAGACCAAGCACCTCGATGATCGCGACGCGACCCACGAGAACAGCCACTAATACGCTGTAAGAAATAGCGGTCAGAAAAGGGCCCATCCCGAAAGGGGATGGGTCCTTTTTCTATGCCCGAAAGTCACGGTCTATAACGGCGCAAAATGCCCGCTTTTCGACGGTGTGATGGAGAACACACGAGAAATTTTTATGAAACACGGTACATTGGCAGCACTTTGCGAAGCCAGCCGATCTGCGGCAAAACGCTAGGTAGCGGCAGGTGTTTTATAGCGCAGTGCGCGCGTGGGGCCGTGCGAATTTTCTGGAAAATTCTGGCAAACGCAAGGAAACGGTTCAATAACGGATTTGTAACAACCTAAGGGTTGGACAAACTTGTTGCCGTTTCGTAATCTGTTCGAGACATTGCGACAACAGCCGTTGCTTGCAAGGTACGAAAACAGAACATATGAGCCGCACACCACGACTTCAGCGTCGTGGAACCGGGGAACCGCACTTTACTGATTGAGGGCGGATGGCGCGCAGCAAGGCGAGCCAGGGCAGATTCTCACGGCCCAGCCCGAATGGCTACCCGGTAGGCGAAGAGAAGATATGGAGAAACTTACAATGGCAAAGCACCGTCGCCAGACCACGAACACCGCAGTCCGCACCGCGGCTGCCGCAACCGCCGTCGTCGCAGGCGCTACCCTGATGGTGCCGACCACCGCGCAGGCCGCCGAGGTCCGCGTCCCGAACTCCCCGGTTTCCGCGCAGATCCCGGGCATTGAGAACATTCCGGGTATCGCCAACATCCCGGGCATCGAGGCTTGGGTCCCGTCCCTGGCTGGCAAGGCTGATGGCGGCCAGTACCAGCAGGCCATCGCTCAGGTGAAGGCGCTGCCGGGTATCGCCAACGTGCCGGGCTTCAACCAGTTCATCGCCAACGTTGAGGCGCAGGTGCTGCCGCAGCAGCAGCCGGCGCAGGCCGTCGCTAAGCAGTACTCCGCTCCTGTCGCTGCCCCGGCTCCGGCCCCGCAGAAGACTCAGGGCGAGCGCATCGTCGAGATCGCCCGCACCAAGATTGGTTCCCCGTACGTCTACGGTGCCGCTGGCCCGAACGCTTTCGACTGCTCCGGCTTCACCTCCTGGGTCTACGCACAGGCTGGCAAGTCCATCCCGCGTACCTCCCAGGCGCAGGCTTCCGCGGGCACCCCGGTCTCCCTGGACAACATCCAGCCGGGCGACATCGTGGTCTACTACGGTGGCGCATCCCACGTCGGCATCTACGCCGGCAACGGCACCATCATCGACGCGCTCAACAGTGGCGTGCCGGTAGGCGAGCGCCCGCTGCACATGATGCCGGTGCACTCCGTCGTCCGCTTCTAAAAGCTTCTCGACGCCCCACCTTTCACACCCGTACCAGTTCGTATTGAACTGGGCGGGTGTGCTTTTGTTAGCGGGCCAAGCTGGCTATAGTAATAACGGTTTTATACACATCGCAGCACGCTTTGGTTACGGCTGCGGATTTTTCAAAGGGGATCTGTCGTGGGCTCACACTCTCTTTTCACTCGCCGGGCACTTGCGGCAAGCGGCATCATCGCCATCGCTGCGGGCACGTGCGCGCCGGTCGCGGGTGCCGACGACGTCGACGCGCTGATCGAGCAGCTCGAGGAGGTCTCCCACGAGGCGACCGCGAAGTCGGAGGAGATCAAGGCCCTCGAGGACGAGGTCGCCGATTCGGAACGCAAGATCGCCGAGGCCGACCAACGCGCCGCCACCGCTCGCGCCGAGGCCGAAAAGGCCCGCGGCGCGAAGACGGGCTTCCAGCGCAACGTCAACGACCTGGCCCAGTCGAAGTACCGCAACACGGACTCCGAGGTGTTCCTGACTACCCTTGAGTCCGGCAGCCCGCAGGCCGCGATCGACCGCGCCGCCTACCTCGGCTCGCTCTCACGCAAGGCGGAGCGCACGCTCGCCGAGCTTAACGACGCCAACGAGCTCGCCGCCTCCCGCGCCCGCACCGCCAACATCGCCAAGGCGGAAGCGCAGTACAACCGCAACCAGCTCGCTGCCCAGCTCGATACGCTCAACCGCGAGCGCGACGAGCTCGACGACCAGATCCGCGACATCGAGACCAAGGTCGACGGCCTTAGCGAGGAGGACCGCCAACGCTGGATCGAGAAGGACGGACCCGTTAGCCTCGGCGCGAACCTGCCCGCCGCTGACTCCGGCGTCGTCGCCGCCGCGATGGCCCAGCTCGGCAAGCCCTACGGCTGGGGCGCAGCCGGTCCGGACGCCTTCGACTGCTCCGGTCTGATGGTCTGGGCCTACGGCCAGAACGGCATCGGCATCCCGCGCACCTCCCAGGCGCAGCTCGCGGGCGGAACCCCGGTGTCCATGGGCGAGCTCCAGCCGGGCGACATCATCGGCTATTACCCGGGGGTGACCCACGTCGGCATGTACATCGGCGACGGCATGGTCGTCCACGCCTCCGACTACGGCATTCCGGTCCAGGTCGTGCCGGTCAACTCCATGCCAGTGCAGGGCGCGGTGCGCTACTAGCCCCGCAGGCTGATGTCGCGCACGCTGCTGGTCACTAACGATTTCCCGCCCACACTCGGCGGGATTCAGTCCTACCTGCGCGATTTCGCCTCCCACCTCGCCGCCCGAAACGGACCTGACTCGCTGGTCGTGTTCGCCTCCACCCAGGATGCGGACGCCGCGCGCGAGTGGGACGTCGCCCAGCCCTTTCCCGTCGTGCGCTGGCCGGCCCGCGTCATGCTGCCGACCTTTGGCGTGCGCCGCCGGATGCAGGAGCTCATCCGCGCCCACGACATCCACACCGTCTGGTTCGGCGCGGCCGCCCCGCTCGCCGTGATGGGGGCCGCGGCGAAGCAGGCGGGCGCACGCAACGTTCTTGCCACCACCCACGGCCACGAGGTCGGCTGGTCCATGCTTCCCGGTGCCCGCCAGGTGCTGCGCCGCATCGGCAACAGCGCCGATACGGTCACCTACGTCTCCGAATACACCCGCCGCCGCTTCGCATCCGCCTTCGGGCCCCACCCGGAGTTCCTGGCGCTGCCCTCCGGCGTGGACACCGACTTCTTCCGTCCCCTGCAGCGCCCGGATGCACCCAATCCCGCGATCGTC
Source organism: Corynebacterium sp. HMSC071B10 (assembly GCF_001814825.1). Taxonomy (NCBI): domain Bacteria; kingdom Bacillati; phylum Actinomycetota; class Actinomycetes; order Mycobacteriales; family Corynebacteriaceae; genus Corynebacterium; species Corynebacterium sp. HMSC071B10. The sequence continues at coordinate 38,028 of NZ_KV818021.1, forward strand.
TGCGCCTCCCGCCTTGTCGCCCGCAAAGGCCAGGATCAACTCATCCGGGCGCTCCCGCTGATTCGAGCTGCTGTGCCGGGCACCGAACTGCACCTCATCGGCGCCGGGCCCGACGAGCGCCGCCTGCGCCGGCTTGCCCGCAACACGGAAGGCGTGCACTTCCACGGCGCGGTCACCCGCACCCAGCTTCGCGACGCCATCGCCACCGCCGACCTCTTCGCCATGCCCGCCCGCACCCGCGGCGGCGGCTTAGACGTCGAGGGCCTCGGCATCGTCTACCTCGAGGCCCAAGCCTGCGGCGTGCCTGTGATCGCGGGCAACTCCGGCGGCGCCCCGGAAACCGTCACCGACGCAACCGGCATCGTCGTCGACGGCCGCGACACCGCCGGGCTTGCAGCCGCCGCCTGCGAGATCCTGCGAGACCCGGAAAGGGCCCGGGCGATGGGTCAGGCGGGGCGTGTGCACGTCGAGAAGCATTTCGCGTGGGACGTGCTCACCGAAAGACTGGCAGCACACTTGCAGTAGAATCGTCCCCTATGTCACTTCACCCAGGCCCCCTCACCATCGGCTTCGACATCGGCGGCACCAACCTGCGCGCCGCCGTCGTCGACGCCAACGGGCAGATTCTCGACGCCGCGTCCACCTCCACCCCCCAAACCGGGAGCGAAATGACCGCCGCGATCGTCGAGCTCGCACACCAGCTGCGCGCCTCGCACGACATCGCCGCCGTCGGACTTGCCGTCGCCGGCTTCCTCGACCCCGACTGCGAAATCGTCCGCTTCGCCCCGCACCTGCCGTGGCGCGACGACTACCCACTGCGCAAGAAGCTTGCCGACGAGCTCGGCTTGCCCGTCCGCCTCGAACACGACGCCAACTCCGCCGCCTGGGGCGAATACCGCTTCGGCGCGGCCCGCGACGCGGAGACCTGGGTGCTCTTCGCCGTCGGCACTGGCATCGGGGCAACGCTCATGCACCGCGGTGAGATCTACCGCGGCTCCTTTGGCACCGCGCCCGAGTTCGGCCACCTCACCGTAGTGCCCGGCGGGCGCGCCTGCTCCTGCGGCAAGCAGGGCTGCCTTGAGCGCTACGCCTCCGGCTCCTCCCTGGTGGATTGCGCGGTCGAGATCGCCACTCGCGGCGGCTACAAGCGCTGCGGGCTCTACCGCAAGGTGGTGGGCAAGCACGCCACGGGCCGGGACGTGATGGAGGCGGCGCGCGCCGGCGACGAGCTCGGGCTCGCCGCGCTCGACAGCTTCGCCACCTGGCTGGGCCGCGGTCTCGCGATCGTCGCCGACGTGCTCGACCCGGCGCTGATCGTGCTGGGCGGGGGAGTGGCCGCCGACGCCAGCATGTTCATCGATACCGCGCGCGAGACCATGGCCGCCACCATGGTCGGTGCCGGCTACCGGCCGGTGGCCGACATCCAGTGCGCGGAGCTTGGACCCCAGGCCGGTATGATCGGTGTAGCTGATTTGGCCCGCACGATGGTGCACGAACAACAATAGGAAGCGCACGGCGATGACAAACAGGTGGTATTCGGTGTTCAAGGCCGTCCTCGGCCCGTTCCTCATAGTGTGGAACCGGCCGACGATCAACGGCGCAGACCATATCCCCGACACCGGCCCCGCGCTGATGGTGTCCAACCACCAGGCCGTGATGGACTCCTTCTACCTGCCGCTGATGGTGCGCCGCCAGCTGACCTTCCCCGCGAAAAGCGAGTACTTCACCACCCCGGGGCTCAAGGGCGCGATCCAGAAGTGGTTCTTCACCGCCGTCGGCCAGGTGCCGCTCGATCGCCAGAGCAAGGACGCGGGCGACGCGCTGCAGACCGCGGCTCACCGGGTCCTGAAGGGCGGCGACCTGTTCGGCATCTACCCGGAGGGCACCCGCTCGCCGGACGGCCGCATCTACAAGGGGCGCACGGGCGTGGCCCGCATCGCCATGGCCGAAGGGGTGCCGGTCGTGCTCACCGGCATGGTGGGCACCCGCAACGCCAACCCGATCGGCACGACTTTCCCGCGGCCAGCGAAGATCCACATCGAGATCAGCGAGCAGATCGACCCCCACGCCTGGGCCGCAGAAAACGGCTTCGACCCGGCGTCGCGGGAGGTGGCGCGCCCGTTCACCGATTACCTCATGCACCGGCTCGCTGAGCTGACCGGCTACGACTACGTCGACGTCTACGCCAGTGAAATCAAGGAATCGCTCGAAGCCACCGGCGAGTACCCGGAAGGCACCGAGCCGCGCAAGGAGTAAAGCACATGGATAAGGATCTCATTACGCGCGTCGTCCTCGTTGTGGTCACCGTCGCGCTGTACCTCGTCGCCTCGGAGGTGGGCTTCCACCCGACGATCGCCGCGCCGATCGCGGTGGCGATCGTGGCGCTGGTGATGTTCTGGCCACGCCCGCGCGAAGAGCGCGAGCAGCGCCTGCCCATCCAGCTGGAAGAGCAGGGCGAGAAATAGGATGAAGTACTTCTACGACACGGAGTTCATCGAGGACGGCTCGACCATCGAGCTCGTCTCCATCGGCATCGTGGCGGAAGATGGGCGCGAGTACTACGCCGTGTCGACGGAGTTCGACCCGCGCGACGCAAGCGAGTGGGTGCGCGCCAACGTGTTATCCAAGCTGCCGCCTGCCAGTGACCCGGCGTGGAAGCCGCGGCGGGTGATTCGCGACGAGGTGTACGCGTTCCTTACGGCGGCGTCGACAAGCCCTGAGCTCTGGGCGTGGGTCGGCGGCTACGATCACGTGCTCTTCGCCCAGCTGTGGGGCGACATGACGGGCCTGCCGCGCAAGATGCCGCGGTTCACGCATGAATTAAAACAGTACTGGGAGATGGCGGGTCGGCCGAAGCTGCCGAAGGCTCCGCAGGGCAACCACGATGCGCTTATCGACGCCCGCCACAACGTCAAAAAGTACCGCGTATGTGCGGAAATACTGCCGCTGGATGCCACTGGCCGCGCCACCGCGCCGAACACCTAGCGGCGGACACCTGTACACGGGAATCGGTCCTGGGCACACAGCCGGTGTGCTAAGAATAAAGGCGTGAGTTGGACAATTGATATCCCGAAAGACGTACTGCCCGATCTCCCGCCGCTGCCGGGCGATCTTAACGAGCAGTTCCAGGACGTGCTCAAGCGCGACGCGAAACAGCAGCCCAGCTGGGACGCGGACCAGGCGCGCTATGTGCGCAAGATCCTGGAGTCGGTGCCGCCGGTGGTGCTTGCCCCGGAGATCGAGGAGCTCAAGGACCATCTGAAGGACGTGGCGCTCGGCAAGGCCTTCTTGTTGCAGGGCGGCGACTGCGCCGAGACTTTCGAGTCGAATACCGAGCCGCACATCCGCGCCAACGTGCGCACGCTGTTGCAGATGGCGGCGGTGCTGACCTACGGGGCGTCGATGCCGGTGGTCAAGCTCGGCCGCATCGCCGGCCAGTACGCCAAGCCGCGTTCCTCCGACCTGGATGCGAACGGGCTGCCCAACTACCGCGGCGACATCGTCAACGGTGTCGAGCCGACCGAAGAGTCCCGCCGCCACGACCCGGCCCGCATGGTCCGCGCTTACGCGAACGCCTCGGCCGCGATGAACCTTGTGCGCGCTTTGGTCGCCTCGGGGACTGCGGACCTGCACCACATCAACGATTGGAACCGCGAGTTCGTGAAGAATTCGCCGGCCGGGGCGCGCTACGAGGCGCTCGCCCGCGAGATCTCCCGCTCGCTCGCGTTCATGGATGCGTGCGGGGTCAACGACTACAACCTGCGCACCTCCGAGATCTTCGCCTCGCACGAGGCGCTGCTGGTGGACTACGAGCGCGCGATGCTGCGCCTCGCCGAGGACGAGCGCGGCAAGCAGCGCCTCTACGATCTGTCGGCCCACCAGCTGTGGATTGGCGAGCGCACTCGAGGCATCGAGGACTTCCACGTCAACTTCGCCGCGATGATCGACAACCCGGTCGGCATCAAGCTCGGCCCGATGGTCACGCCCGAGGAGGCTGTGGCCTACGCCGACAAGCTCGACCCGAATCGCGAGCCGGGCCGCCTCACGATGGTCATCCGCATGGGGCACGAGAATGTGCGCTCCGTGCTGCCGGGGATCGTCAAGGCCGTCGAGGCCTCTGGCCACAAGGTGGTCTGGCAGTCGGACCCGATGCACGGCAACACGTTCACCTCCTCCAACGGGTACAAGACGCGCCACTTCGACAAGATCATCGACGAGGTCCAAGGCTTCTTCGAGGTCCACCGCGAGCTGGGCACTCACCCCGGTGGCGTGCACATCGAGCTCACCGGCGAGAACGTCACCGAGTGCCTGGGCGGTGCCCAGGACATCTCGGACGTCGATCTGCCGGGCCGCTACGAGTCCGCCTGCGACCCGCGCCTGAACACCGAGCAGGCACTCGAGCTGGCCTTCCTGGTCGCCGAGATGCTGCGCTACTAAAACGCGCCCGACACGGCCTGGCTGACAAGCGGCGGGATCTCGCCGTACATGCCGGAGCCGAACCACCAGCCGCCGACGCCAACCGCGCCGGCAACCAGCGCGGCGAAGACCACATACGCCACCAGCGCCGCCCCGGAGCGGTTGGAGACGCGCCGCACGCGAGGTTTCGGCGCGGGCTTGGCCGGCGGGGGAGCGGGAGGCGGTGCGACCGGTGCAGCATCGACCCGCGTCTGTGGCTCCGGCGGATCGGGGAACAGGCGCCGTTCTCGCTGCGGTACGGCGGTCTCGCGGCCTCCGAAGCGCGTCGGGTGCGCCGCCGCGCGGTTCGCCGCCGAATTCCGCGGCACCGGGACGGTGTAGTCGGGCAGTTCGAGTTCGCGGGCGACGTCGTCAAGTGCGTCGAGGAACTCGCCGGCGGTGTGGAAGCGCTCGGTGGGGTTGGTGGCGGTGGCGGTGGTGACGAGCTCGTCGAAAAGCATGGGCACCCCGTCGATTGACTGCGAGGGCGGCGGCACCTCCTCGTTCAGCCGCGCGTACGCGTGCGCGAGCGGGGTGTCGCCGCGAAATGGAGTGCGGCCGGTGAGCAGTTCGAAGAGCACGATGCCGGCCGAGTACACGTCGGAGGCCGGGGTGATCGCCGAGCCGTCCACCTGTTCGGGCGAGAGGTAGCTGACGGTGCCGACGATCTGGTCTGTCGAGTGCGAGGCGTCGGCGGCCGCCCGCACCAGGCCGAAATCGGCGAGCTTGACCTGGTGGTCGCCGTTGATCAGCACGTTGTCCGGCTTGATGTCGCGGTGCACCAGGCCCTTGTCATGCGCCACCGCAAGGCCGGTGAGCATCCCGCGCATTACAGCGGTGGCGGCGTGCGGCGGCATCGGCCCGCGCTCGGCGAGCAGCTCGCGCAGGGTACCGCCGGTGATCAGCTCCATGATGAGGAAGATCTCGTCGCCCTGGGCGGAGAAATCGTAGACGTTGACCAGGTTCGGGTGCGACAGCTGCGCCATCGCGCGGGCTTCGCGGCGGAAACGCTCGAGGAAGACCGGGTCGTCGACGTACTGCTGGTGCATGACCTTGGCGGCGACCTCGCGGCCGAGCCGGGTATCGACGCAGCGGTAGACCGTCGCCATGCCGCCGCGCGCGATCGGCCGGTCGATGACGTATCGGTGATCCAGGTAGTCTCCCACATCCATGCAGACCAGTATGGTGCACATGGGCCCCGCGGCGCTAAACTACGGGGCCGTGAATACTCTTGATGATCTCCTCGCTGGCGAAGAACTGCTGTCCCTGCCCGCGGTCGCCGAAATGCTCGGCGTCCCGGTGACGAAGGTCCACGACCTCGTCAACGCGCGCAAGCTCGTCCTCTACCGCAAGGATGGCCGCAAAGCGGTGCCCGCCCTGCTCTTCGCCGATGGCGAGATGAGCAAGTTCATTACGGGGGCCATTACCGTGCTTTTCGACGGCGGCTTCTCCGAGGAAGAAATCCTTTCCTATCTCTTCACCGAAGACGATTCGCTGCCGGGTCGGCCGATCGACGCGTTGCACGGTCACGGGGCGCGCGAGGTGATTCGGCGCGCGCAGGCGATGGCGTTCTAGCCGGGCGAGGCCGGTGTGCCTTGGGCGGGTCCGCCGATGATGGTTTCGGCGTCAACGTAGTCGCGGCCGGTGAATCGTGGTGTGCCGTATTTGGGGCCGATCCAGGCGATCCGGCCGTCGATGCGCGCCATCCGGCCCCGGTCTGGCTGGCCGTTGACCGCGTTGTGGTGCGGGCACAGCCAGCACATGTTCGACGGGTGTGTCTCACCACCTTGGGCGTAGTCGGTCAGGTGATGGGCCTGGCACTTCGAGATCGGGGTGGTGCAGTCCGGCCAGCAACAGGTTGGCGAGTCCGCCTCCAAGGCGAGGCGCTGCACCGGCGAGGCAAGCCGCGCCCGGTGAGTATTGATTGGACCCAGGTGTGGTGCGGCCAGGGTGATGTAGCCATCAGGCAGGATGTGGCGGCGTAGCACCTGGCTGG
>NZ_KV818022.1:0-14229 GCF_001814825.1 Corynebacterium sp. HMSC071B10
TTCGTGAGAGTGCAGAAGTACACCATGCCGACGTGTGAAGCTCCGCCCAGCTTCAACCCGTTGGCTTCGGCGAGGTCCTCGACCTCGCTGCCCGGGAACACCCGGTGGCCCATCTTCGCAACGACGGCCATGTCCACATGCTCGTTCACCTCGGGATCCTCGACGAACGTCTGCACGTAAGCGATGCCTCCATCGGCGAGCAGCCCGGCGACCCTGCCGAGCGCGGCTCCCGCATCCTTCATTTGGTGGAGCGCGCCACACACCCAGATTTCACAGGCCCCGCCGGGCTCTCCCGCGAGCGGCGTGAGGATGTCGGCAACGTGGAATTCCGTCCGGGCCCCAAGCCCGTCGGCGGCGGCGCGTTCGCGGGCGATGCGGATCGCATTGGGCGACAGGTCGTAGCCGACGATGTTCGCCCTGCGATAGCGAGACTCAGCGGCGAGCGTGCGGGCGAGCCACCCGGTTCCGCAACCGAGGTCGAGGACCCGGGCCGGCGCATCCGGCCCGGGATCCAGCGCACGGAGCTTCCGGTACACGGCGGCGTCCATCGGTTCGCGCGCATAGCGGCTGAGGAACCTCGGCTGGACCTTGTCCTCGTAGGCCGCGAGGAGTCTGCGGTTGTTCTGGACGATCTGGGCAATCGACTTCATCTGGTTCTGTCTCCGGGTGTGTGGGCCGCATCCACGCGGCGGTTTCGGGTTAGATGCTCGGATTCGCGGGCCGTCATGCAGACTCCCCCGGCCTCGTTTTCACGGCGATGCCCCACGCCGCGAGCACGGCGATGCCTAAGAACCAGGCCGCGCAGACCACCAAACCCGCAGCTCCGGCGCCGTTGACGGCCTCGCCGGCTGCGGATACGGGGTGTGCCCGGCGATTCCGCGCAGGAGGGGACGGAAGTGGTCGGCGGGCATGAGCACCGTGTTGACGAACATCGCAACGATGATTAACGGGATGAGGGCCACGGAACCCTGGGGGCTGGTGATGGAGAACGCGATGTACGTGCCGGTGCATGCGGCCGCCGCGGCAACCATCGCGCCGGTCACCGCGATCCTCCACCACCAGGACACCTCCGGTGGGCCGTCGGAAAGCAAGGCGGCCACCGCCGCGACGACGGCCGTCATCGCCATGATCCGGATGAACTCGGCAATGATCCGTGCGGCCGGCACGGCCGCGTACGGCGCCGGCATGGTGATCAACCGCTCGTGGAAGCCATTGCTGCGTTCAACGAACACGGTGGATGATCCCGTGATGGCCAGGATGAACGCCCACGCCGTCACGACCAGGATGACCGCGTTCCGGAGTTCGAACTCTCCGGTGAGCTGCCTGACCAGGCCACCGAACATGCGGTTGACGATGAACAGGTACACGAGCGGAGCAATGAACGTCATGAACCAGAAGTCGGGGCGCCGCAGCCAAATGTGGGCGATGCGCCGCAGATGCACGAAGATGGCGCCAATCATGATTCGCTCCTCGAGGTGAACCGGCGGATGAACAGGACGATTCCGGCGACCGCCGCGACACCGAGCCACAGGGCGGCCTCTTCCCCGGCGCGATCCGGGAAGGCGTCCGGGGACGCCGCCCTAATCACCTCGATCACCGGCGAAAAAGGCATGTGGCGCACGACGTCGCGAAGGGAGCCGTCCAAAGCGGTCGCCGGAATGAACGCGGTGGAGAACATGAGCAGCAGCATTTCCAGCGCCTGGATCGATGAGGCCGTCGACACCGGGGCGGGCACCATCAGGATCACCCCGTCCGTGACCAGGGACAGGACCGCCGCGGCGAGCAGCGACCACAGGACAGTCCACGCGACGTCACCGACAGCCATGTCGAGGCCGCAGGCCCACGCGACGACCAGCAGCGCCGCGATCGACGCGGACATCCGCAGCACATCGGTGACGAGCCTGCCGGCGACATAGCCGCCTGTGGCCCCGGGCAACACGCGCACGCGGTCAACGAGCCCGGATTCGACGTCCTGTCCCACCGCCATCGCCGACGCCGCGGCGGTGAACATCGCCGCCTGGAACAGGCAGCCGCCGAGCACGAAACGCAGGTACCCGAAGCCGGATTGCTCCGCCGAGTACCCGAACACCGCGTACAGGCACAGCAGGAAGAGGGGCGGAACCACGAACATGGAGATCAGCGACGCGGTGTTGCGTCGCAACAGCAGCAGATCCCGACGGAGAAACGCCGCGACCGACGTCGCACTCATCGCGCCGCACCCCCTGCGTTCATCGATATGAACACCTCGTTGAGGGTGGGCGGCGACACGCTCAGCGAATCCGGCAACGCTTCCGAGGCCTCCATCGCCTGCGCCACCGCCTCGAGGACCCGCGGTCCGGGGTCGACGTCGAGGGACACCGACTTCCCCGCGACGCGGGCGCCGTCCAGGCACGTTCCCCCGAGGCAGCGGGCGAACGCCTCCGCCTCGGCGGCGGTGGCGAAGGACACGCGGAGCACGTGCGACCCGAAGGCGCGGCGCAATTCCTCCGGCGTTCCGCTGGCGACGATGCGGCGATCCTTGAGCAGATGGACGTGGTCTGCCAGCGCCTCCGCCTCTTCCAGGTACTGGGTGGTCAGCACCAGGGTCATTCCGTCGTCCCGCAGTTGCCGGATGAAGCCCCACAGCTCTTCGCGGCTGACCGGGTCCAGCCCCGTCGTGGGTTCGTCGAGGAACAGCAGCCTGGGCACGACGCACAGCGACGCGGCGATGTCGAGGCGGCGCCGCATGCCACCCGAATAGGCCGACGCCAGCGTCGAGGCACTGTCTGCGAGCGAGAATTGCGCGAGCAGTTCCGTCGCGCGGGCGGCCGCGGCGGCGCGGTCGAGTCCGCGCAGCCGCCCGAAGAACTCCAGGTTCTCCCGGCCGGTGAGGTTCTCGTCGATCGCCGCGAATTGGCCGGTGGTGGCAATGTCAGCGCGCACGCCCGCCGGGTCCTCTTTCACGTCGCGCGAGAAGATGCTCACCTCGCCGGAGTCGGCGGTGATGAGCGTCGACAGGATTCGGATGAGGGTGGTCTTGCCTGCACCGTTGTGGCCGAGGAATGACACGATCGCCCCGGTGGGCACGGTGAAACTCACGCCGTCGAGCACATGCTTGCGCATCCGGGCACCGCGCTTTCCCTTGCGCCCGCCGTCCGGCGGGGCACCTGCCCCGCCTTCGGGCGGGGTGCCCGCTTTGCCCGCAATCGGGTAGCTCTTCGTGAGGTCGCGGACGACGATCGCCGCACCTCGTTCAGCTTGATCCGTCATCGTTTCCCCTTTTCTTTGGTATCGCAGTGGGCCGCTGTCGGCAGCGGCCCCGTGGTCGGGTTGTCATGTGGCACCTCGATATGGATGCCCGCATCGCGGGCGAAGGCGAGGACCGGTTCGAGGAGCCGGGGGTGGCCGACGAGATCCCGGCACCCCGGCGCGACCGGCTTCCCCGCGACCGCCACAACGGTGGCGGCAGCAATCGCCGCGGTCATTTTGTAGGAACCCGGGCCGGTCGCCCGGACGACGGTCGTCTCGGCCGCCGGCCCCGCATCGCCCGCGCCGGCGGAGGACAGTGCGACGACCAGCTCGGCGGGTTGCGGAGTGCCCTTCGCCCGCGCCTTCCGCGATGTCACGGCCGCCCCGAGACGGGCGAGCAGACCGGAGACAACGGGCATCGAGTACAGTCTCGACGTGCGGATTTTCTCCACCGACTCATCGGGGAGGGCATCGAAGGCGACGTGGTAGGAATATCCACGGATCGAGGGGCACACCTCGCGTACGACGTCGATGTCCGGGCATTCGTAGCTGATTCCGCTTTGCGACGACACCGGGTTGCGCCGCACCTCGACGATGGTGCCGCCGAGCATCGTGCGGTATCCGCCGCGGATAGTCCGGAACATCGACTCGACCGACGCGGCCCCGGATTCCTGGTCGGCGCCAATTCGCAGATCGACCCGCACATCGCGGACCTCTTCGGCCCCCGCAGCGCGGGCCCCGAGCATCAACAGGGCCGTCGACAAGCCCGGGCACAGGCCGAACCCGGTGAGCACGGGAACCCCCTCCCGCCGAGCATCCCCGTCGAGGGCCATGATCGCGCGGCGGGCGTCGATCGAATCGTTGACGTCGATGTACCCGGTGCCTGAGTCGATGCAAGCACGGGCGAGTGAGTCTGCATGCACCTCGAACGGGCCGGTGCAGTTGACCACCCAATCGTGTTTGCGGAAAACCCTGCAGATCTCGTTGTGGCCGGCGGCGATCCTCAGCGGGAAGTGCCGCCCCGGGCCATCGTCCGGTTTCTGCCGGGAAGTGTAGGCCAGCTCAATCCCATCGACGACGCCGAGCATCCCCCGGACGAGCCGTCCGGTGACGCCGGTACCTCCGGCCACCAGCACTTTCACGGGTTCGCCCGCGTCGCGGTCCCGTGCTTCCCCGCCGTTTCGTCGGTCAGTCATGTTCCATTTCGTTTCCCCGGTCCCGCGACCGGTCGATTCCTTCGGACGACGGGTCCGCTGCCCTGTCGTCCGTTTCCGGCGCCTGGCGCCGGCGTTCGATGTACTCCCCGATGAGGGCCCCGGTCAGCGCGGCATCCTCTCCGAGGACGAACGAATAGTGGTTTCCCGCGACGCCGGCGACGCAGAGGTCATCGACGAGGTGGTCCCGCCACTGGTCGTGGTTGTGAGCCTCGCCGTCATCGGGGAAAACGAACAACGCCTCCCTCACCCGACCCTCGGGCCGGTACCGGGTGCGGGCATCGATGAGCGAGCGCAGCGAGTTGAACTCCGTCGCCGTCACCCGGTCGCCGGAAAGCCCAAGGTCCTCCAGGAGCGTCGGTGCGACTGCTGCGGCCAGGGCACGCAGACGGGCCCCCCGTTCCCCGTCGGTCTCATCGACCCCGCCGAACTCCGCCCAGAGGCGGGCAACCGGCGTTCCGTGCGGGAGATCGGCGATCGAGGGCGCCACCCGGGACAGCAGCCCCTTTTCGGATTCCGCGCCGAAATCCCCGACGTCGACCGCGATCCCCGGAGCCAGGCTGTCGAGAAACACCAGCGCGGGATCAAGATCGGCCCCCTTTTTCGTCTCATCGGCCTTGTCCCGAAGCACGTCGCTGATGGTCCGGATCGTGTTCATTGGTACCTCTTTCGGTTGTCGGCGCCATGCCGGTGCCGGGCGGACCGGGCCCGCATGGCGTGACCCGGAGGATGTGTCTGAAGGGTTGAAAGGGTGAAGCAACTGGGTGGGGCGCGTCTCCGCACAAGCTCGGAAACGCTCGCGGGCCCGGGACCCGCCGGTTCCGGGCGTCCGTCAAGTCACTGCGGACACCAGGGCGGCGACGAAGGCCGCGGCGGACGCTGCGGCCGCGAATCCGTCACGCACTCGCCAGGGGTGATCGGTGCGGAAGGTGCGCCGCGGATGGCGGCCGAAGTTGCGCATCGCCAGGGTCAAGGACAGCTTTTCGGCGCAGCGCACGGCGCTGACGAACAAGGGAAAGGCGATGCGCGCGGGCGTCGTCGCGCGAATGAAGCCGGAGCGGAAAGACTGCCCCGGTCGCATCGAGCGCAATCTAATCGCCCATGTCAGATGGGGGATTTCGCTGCGCAGGAACGCCGCGATGCTCACCCCGGAAATCGCTATGGTGCACCATGTGTAGGGCACCCGGAAGCGTTGCACCATGGCGTCGAAAAGCTCCTCGACGCGCATGCACGCGGAGACCAGGACCGTCCCCGCGAACACGGCCGTCAGCAGCAGTCCGTGATGGATGCCGTGGCGGACGGCCTCCGCCGGATCCCCACCGCCGTAGAACTCGGAGCGCCACCCGAGCAGGCCGAAGAACACCCCGATCAACAGGACGAGGAGGACCTTCCCCGCCGTCGCCCGAACGTCGCGCTCCGCGATTGCAGCGAGTGCGAGGAACGCGACCCCCGTCAGCGCGAGAACGGCGTCTCCGCCGGAGAGCAGCCCGGCGACGAGGACGAGCATCACCGCCGCGACGATCGTGATGGCGTTCAACCCCGCGCGCCTCCGAGCGGCGGATTCACCGGTCCAGGGGCTTTCGTCCCCGGACGTCCGTGCGCCGGCCACGGGCAGTGCGCGATCCCGCCGGGACGACTCCGGGGCAGCCGGCACGTCGGCCGCGGGACCGGACCAGGCGACCTTCCCTTCGGCGACGATGCTCGCCCGATCCGCCCACGTTCGCGCGACACGGCGGTCGTGGCACGTGAACACAACGGTTCCGCCGGCCCCGGCGTATTCCGCCAGCGCATCCAGCACGATGCGCGCGCTCGGCGAATCCAGGTGCGCCAACGGCTCGTCGAGAAGCAGCAAACGGCGATTGGCCGCCACCGCCAGGAAGATGCCCAACCGTCTTTTCTGTCCGCCCGACAGGACGAACGGCGAGACGGGGTCAAGTGCCCGGGGGAACAGGGCTTCCCGCAGTTTCCGCAGCTCATCGGTGCCGAGTGGCCCGTGCGGGTCCGTGCCGGCCAGCGCGGAGTCGATTTCCGCGGCGACGGTCGCGCGGGTGAACTGGTGCTCGGGGTTCTGGAACGCCCACGACGCGAAGGCGTCGGGGACGCGCCAGGCGGACGCGCCGTCGATCCGGAGGTCCGCTCCCGCCTTCATCTGGCCCGACAGCACCGCCAGCAAGGTGGACTTACCGGCTCCGTTGGCGCCGACTAGGGCATGAATCTCGCCCCGTTCCAGTGTCAGATCGGCCCCGTTCAGGATCTTCTCCCCGCCTCGGGCCACGTGGGTTCCGGTCAAGGCCAGCAGTGGAACGGCATCCGCCTCCGATTCCGGATCGGTGCCATTCCCGGCCCTCCGGGACTTTCGCCGCCGGTCCGGACCGGGACGGTCCGGTGCCCCCGTGCCCGGCGTACTGGCGTCCGGCGTTCCGGCGGTCGCGGCCGTCGTCGCAATGCCCTTCACCACGATGTTATCCGGCGCTCCGTGGGCGGCGACGCTCCCGTCCGCATCGAGGATCGTCACCGTGTCGACCCACCCGTCGAACGGGCGGAGGTCGTGCTCGATGAGCAGGATGACGCGCCCCGGGGCCCGCAAGTCACGGATGGCGGCGAACAGCGACCGGCGACCGTCCTCGTCGACGTGGGCCGCGGGCTCGTCGAAGATCATGACCTCCGGTGCCCTGGCCACCGCACCGGCGATGGCCATCCGCTGGCGTTGCCCGCCCGACAAAGCCCACGGATCCTTCTCCGCGAGCTCTGACAGCCCGAGCTCCGCTAGGGCCTCGGCTGATCGCTTGGCGACGATGCCGGCTTCCACGAGGGAAAACTCGAGGGCCATGGACACGTCATCGACGACTCGGAGCGTGAGCACCTGCGTCGCCGGGTCTTGCCCGACGAAGGTGACCCGGTCCCGGTCCACGGGGCATTCGGTGCCGTCGGCATCGACGATGTGCACGGATCCGGCATGGTCGATGGGGATGTGCGAGGGTATCAGTCCAGCGATGAGGTGGGCCAGGCTCGTCTTTCCGCATCCCACGGGTCCCGTGATGGCGTTGATCGTGCCGAAATCGAAGGAGAGGTCCACCATGTCGGGTGCCCATCGCCCATCGGCGTGCCGCACTCCCGCGCCACTGACCCACAACCGGGCCGGGGCCGTCCCGCGTGTCGCACCGGCGCACGCGGGCGCTCCGCCGGTCATCGGGTGACCCCGCGGCTGCGGAGCCCCTTTGCGACGGCAAAGCCCAGGACCAAAAACACCAGGCTCGATGCCAAGGCTACGGCGAAGCTGATCAGGGCCATGGGCGTGGTCGGCGAGTCGACGCCGACGGCACGCGGGGCCATCGTTCCCATCAGCGCGGAGAATAACATCGCCGACGCCACGAACTGGGGACGCGTCCACCGCCGGTACAGGGTGACCATGAACGGAAGCTCGATGAGCAATCCTTCCATGATCAGCGCCCCGATCGCGGCGACGCCGAACGGGGTGGTCGCCGCGGACACGACGCCCATGGCAAGGCACGCGATGAGGCTCGCGCCAGGCTTGCGGACGACGATGAGGGGAACGACGCACGGCAGGAACCACAACCCGAGCGTCGCCGCGACGAGATAAACGTGGGCGATGCCGGCGAACACCTGCAGGTAGGTCAGGGGCACGACGATGAGAGACCCCGCGACGCCGATCGCGGCGGCGACGAGCATGTCGCGGGTGGATGGTCGGCCACCCACTGCGACCGGTGCGACGTGTACCAACCGCCCGTCGTCCGTCTGCGACGCCACCGCGTCGCCGTCGCCCGTCCCGTCCGGGCCCGCGTCCCCGACTCCCCCTCCGGAGAGGGGTTCTCTGGTCGATCCACGTTTTCTGTTCATCGTCGCCGCCTCGCTTCCGTTGCCGATTCCCGATCGGGACCATAACTTGAAACAGTATTAGGTTAGGCAATCCTTATCAACTTATGCCAGACTCGAATTATTGACTTTGCCCCCGTTCCCCCCCCCAATTTCGTTGTTAGCAGTTCCACCTCAGGGCACCGAAGATTCATAGCCTGTCCACCCGATTGGGCGGGTTATGTTTATTTCCGTTCCCTCCGTCTGAAAGGACAGTAGAACTAGTCGCTGGCTTCGGTATGGCTTATTCCCGCCCCTGTCTGAAAATGATCCGGGGGTGATGCCGCCGAAGACAGTGACATACTCAAACTGCTAATAGGAACCTGACCCAGCCCAGGTGGTATGAGGTCTCACAGTAATGTAGATGCCAGTACTAAGTATGTCCGACCACCCCCAGCGATGAAGCTCAAATAGTCCAACTTCTAATTCATCGCTAGGAGGAACACACCCATGGCCTATGACTTCGTCATTGGCGTGGACGTCGGCAAATACTTCCACCACGCCTGCGTCCTCGATCCCCAAGGCAGACGCGCGTCAAGGTCAGGCCGACGCGATGGGCGCGAGCCTCGACATCGCGATCAGCTCTGACATGGGCAAGGGCGGCGCCATGGTCAACGGCCAGCCAGCTCTCGACGACGGCATGGGGGCACAAGTGTGGGCAGTCATGGATGACGGCGCCATGGAATCGGCTGGAGTCATCGGCCAAGAACCCCACGACGACGTGTGGATGCCGCTGCCCGGTGGAACTGCTTCAGTCCTCGTCACCGAGGAAGTCGCCGCCGGCGCGGCGCAACCCACCGGTGCGGTGCTGGCCAACGTGACGCTCTAGTCCCGGTTCCCTCCCTTGGCGCGCTTCAGCGCCGAGCACCGGACGAGAGCGAAGTTCACAGCACAATCCAGCCGACCAGGGCCGCGCCGATGACGACCGCCCAGGGCGGGACCTTCCACGAGGTGGGCGCGGCGTAGCAGACCACGGTGATGGACAGAGTGATCACGCCGGAAACCCCGGCGGTGAACACCGGGGTGTACAGCGCTGCACCGAGAATGCCGACCACCGCGGCATTCGCTCCAGCCAGGGCCGCACCTGCGCGTGGTGTCTGGCACCGAGGAAGGACGCGAACGTGAACAGCGGGCCTGGCATCGCCTGCGTTGCGCCGTAGCCGGCGAGGACGGTGTCTGCCCTCGCTCTCCACGCTGCTGTTGGGCGCGTGACTGCCTAGCCCCTTTACGCTCGACTTCACCGCGTGCTACGGCCGCCTTGATGCGCGCGAACATCCGGCCTCCGTCAGTACTGAGGTCCGCATCACCATTCGCGGTAAAAAGCTTCAACCCGTGCTGTTCCGCTCTGTCGATCCACCCTTCGAGCTGCGCGGGCTGCCGCGTTAGACGATCCAAGTCCCAGCAGATAATCGCGTCTAGCTCGCCTCACTGAAGACTAGCCACCATCGCGTCGTAATCGGGACGTTCCACGTCTTTCTTAGAGGCCGAGATCGACTAATCCACATAGGTGTACACGACCATCCAGCCACGCTGCTTTGCAATGGCTTCACAGTCTTCGCGCTGACGCTCGATGGCAAGACCGTCCATTGCAGCATCGAGCGAGATGCGAAGGTAAATGGCAGCACGTGTTGTCATACGACTAACACTGGCGCGCCTTAAGTTACATTGAACTTGAACTCGACCACGTTACGAATCGGATCAACCTCTCCCGCCAGGAGACATTGGCTCCAATGAAACCCGCGGCCCTTTCGAGCGCTATCGGTTATAACCGCTCTGAATCCGTTATGGCCTCACTGATGCCGTACGCGCCAAGCTCTAAGAGAGAGTCCAAAACGTCGAGCAACTCCGCTCGGTGGGTACGATCCCGGCACTGCGCTAGCCCACGCACCACCAGTTCACTGATGTAATGCGCATCTCCCGCTGCGCCGGTGCGAATGTCCGCGGCATCGTGCCCGAAGACATCAACGAACCGTTTTGCAGCTCTCAAGACCAGTTCATCGACCCTATCCGGCGCGTACTGTAGCGTGACCAGCAACTGGGGCGTGGCGTGTTCGTAAGCCGGCGAGTCGATCAAAGCCGCGAGTAGTTTAACGAATGGCTGGAGCGGTTGCTCGCGAAGGTGAAGCGCCACAGTAGCCGCTTCCTTACGCACCCCATCCGCCTCGTCGTTCATAAGCCGGGTTAGGGTCGCCGTGGCCAGTTCGACATTCGAAGTGCGATCGACACACTGAACACAGGTTTCAGCGATGCCCTTTCGGGCGTGAAAGTCTCCCGACAGCGCTTGTTTCATAAGATCGGGGCGGTCCCATTCCATCGCCGCGAACGCCGCGACGGCGCCACCAGCCTCACGAGCTTCGGCATCATCCGATGCCAACATGCGCTGAATTACCGGATCTATAACCTCGGGATTCACGTTGCCGATGTAGACCATCAAATGCTGAACAGATCCGGCGGCGAGGAGACGATCGTCAGTATTGATCAGGGTTGAGAACGCCCTCATGACCTCTGGGCGAGCATGCCGTAGCGCGGCGGCGAGGGTGTAGGCAACGCACGAACGGACACTGAGTACCGGATCGCCGGCCATCGCGTTGAGATATGGCGCGACCAGTGCAGTTCTCTTGCCGTCACTGTCGGTGACCAAAAGATCGCCGAGAGCTTCGGCCAAACTCCCTCGTGCCGTGTTGATGCCGTTCAATTGCATATCCACGGCACTTGGTGCGTCCGTTCCATCCCGAACGATCACAGGAGAACAATCGGCCGGATCCAGCGCGTGCACAGCGCTGTCTCTAATCAGTTCGACCAGGTCAAGCGGCACTTCGCGGTAGTATTTTTGTAGCGCCATCCCGAGCCACCGATCATTTTCTGCCTGTCCCAGCGAAGCAATGTGACGGACAGCGTCGAAGATCAGCGGCGCGGTGCTATCGCTCGCATCGGCCTCGCCAAAGCCCCTAAGCATCGCACCGGAGTAAGCCGCATTGAACTCTGGGGACAGCCGCAGCGCCAGCCTAGCGAAGCGCTCGGGGTTTGCGGCTACTTGATTGCCCAGCACGCTGGACAATTCATGGGCTCCGCCGGTGAAGGTCGCCCAATTCGTCTTGTCAGTGTCATACTTTGACATAGCCCTCAGCCACTGTGAATCGCTCATTTTCTTTGCGGCACCAAGGCCGATCGGCGAACCGATGGAACCACCGGTAATTCCCTGTGGCTCTGCGGGGGCGTCCTCCCCAAACTTCCGTCGGTATTCCCCGAGGAGTCGTTGACCGACCGTAGTAAGCCGCGCTTCTTCCAGGGCGGATAGAAACGTGAAAGCCGAGCGTCCCGAGCCGCAGTTACTCCCCCACTCGCATGGCAAATCTCGAAACAACTTCTCGAGCCGCTGGTGAATTTCGTCGGACACGTGTGGTGCAATCGCCAGGACAAGCTCCCGTGCAACCCATAGGGAATCGGAGATATAGCCGCAACGGAGACGACGTCCGCCTTCGAGCAAGAGACTCGCCGCCCACCCGGCAAAATGCTCTGCGCCCGCTGACAATGCTCGGTAGAGCAAGAATTGCGATCCGTCGTAGGGATCGGAAGCCAGTTCCTCGAGAAGGAACCGGATCTCCTCAGGGGCGCTCTTTGCCACACTCTCCAGCGCTCGGACCGACGCCGCCAGCAGGATGCCATCAAGCCGGTAGCTGCCGAAGTCATCGTCCTTGATGCGAAAGCTGAAGTGCAGATCGCGAATCAGGCCGTCGACGCCAGGCTCGATCGCGGTCCTCGCCATGACTCGTCGGAGATACGGCACCGTGACCAGCACGAATGCCAACGGTTCAGCATGTGCGGTATACCTAACGAGTTCGGCGGCGCTGTACTCTCGCATGCCGAGCACAGTCACCTTGCCTTCCTCGTTAAGCGTCAGGGCATCCCCGTGATCGATCAGCCGAGCCTGCAACACCTCGATCGCCCAAAGTGGTTCGTGCTTAGGCAGGTTGCGCATCGTTAGCCAAAGTTCATGCTGTGCCCCATCGTAGGCGCCTTCGCGAACTCCTTCGAGCACCAAATCGAACAAATCTCGGTTCTGAAAGACATCCGAAAAACGGCTGACCCAACGCAACCAGCGGTGATATTCCGGCTGGGCCTTGCGGTCCCCTAACAGCTTTGCGATCGATACCGGGTGCTCTTTGACCGCACTAGCCATCATATTCAACGCGTGATTCCGCATACCCTCGTTCGGGCCATCAAGCCAAGCAGCAATCTGACCATCCTCAAGGAATCGTCTGAACCACTGTGGTCTACTCAACTGCTGCCAGAGCCGGTCTTCAAAGCCCGGATGTCCCGCGGCGATCCGGACCATCACTTCGGCATCGGCAGTCGTCGGCGCAAGAAGATTAGCTACGACGGCAAGGACTGTCTCCTTTATGTGAAATCGGATGTCGTTAGCGGTAAGTACTGATTCGACCTCGGTATGGAAACGATCCGGCGCTCGCTCGTAGAGATGTTGCAGGACCTGGCGAACCTGGGCACGTCGAAAAAGTGCCTGCTCGTCACGGAGAAGGAAGTCAACGAGTGACTCCCCGCGTGACACCCACAGACGTGCGAAGGCGTAGTCGAAAAACGTTTCATGGAAGAACGCGATGCGACCGCCGTCTTGCGCAAGCAAGTGTTCTGAAACGAGGACGTTGGCGTCTTCAATAAGGTCCTCATCGTCCAGAATCTCGATTGGGACAGACAGCGCTTGCAGATCGCTTGCAGCGTTGGCGATCCGACTGACCACGTCGTTGAATCTGACATTCACTCGCCGCGAACGCACTGCTTGTCGCTTGCGCTCCCAAAACGCTTCAAAGAGCGATCCGCGCGAATGGAAGGCCAGCGCGTCAGCCTGAGTCGAAATCGTTTGCAGGAGTACAAGGTGCAGCGGCGTCTGCAGAAGGGCTAGTTGTGATGGATTTAACCGCGCTGGGTCGAGTCCCATTCTTGTCACTGCCGCTTCGACTTCCTCCTTCGACAATCGGTCGACTTCCACCGTTGTTACGTCGGTACGAGACGCAAATGCGCGGATACGGTGATCATTATCGATGTCGAACTGGCGACATGCCATAACAACACGGATTCCGCACACTGACAGTGCTTCGTCGATGAGATCCATAACGACATCGAAACTCTCCGGCATACGTCCGGAGGCAAGACTCACCGCGTCGAGTTGGTCGATAATCAGGAAGGCGTCGCGATCGTCAGCCGCCCTCGCCAAAGCGGCTGCGGGAGAGACTTCGAACCCGAACTGATGCCCCAACTCGACAGTCGACGCGAACGGACCGCATCGGTCCAATCGTAGCGCCAGCACCTCGGCACCAGCCGATTCAAGAGCGGCAGCAGTTTGTTCGAGAACGGAACTCTTCCCACCTCCCGCCGTACCTGCGACGAGCCCGATCCGATATTTATCAAGCGCCTCCACTAGGTGGGCGGCCTCTGCACGCTTAATCGGTGGTTGCAAGAGTTCACGTTCAACGGACTGACGCCAGCTTTTCGTGATCTTAAACACCTGCTGGTGCGACGTCAGATGCGACCCAGGTTCCAGTGGCTTGATGCCCCTTTGAGCGAGAAGAGCAAAAAGTTCAGTTCGAGTCAACCGCTTACCGAGGTTGTCGAGAAGGATATCCCCTATAGCAAGAGATATGAGGTCGCCGCTAGCTCCCCTCAGACTGCACACAGCAAGCATACTGTTCGTGCGGACGATGTCGAGTTCATCTTGAACTAAGAACCGCATTCCGCGAAGTGTGTTCCAGGCCACTTGGGGATTGCCCAGGATTTCGGCCGCCGCCAATTGGTTAAAGACCGGTGTTAGCTCTTTAGAAAGCCAGCAGTCGGTGAAACTCGTTAGATCATCTGACTTGCGAGCACGATCTGGGGTTGCCCGCAAATGGTGGACACGTAG
>NZ_KV818023.1:0-33454 GCF_001814825.1 Corynebacterium sp. HMSC071B10
ATGTGGCGCATTCACCCCTAGACCGGACGGGGACTTGTTCGACAACCCGGTTTCGTCATATAGCCCCGGGCGCGCCCCCACGGACCCCGCAGGCAAAAGCAAAACCCCGCCCTGCTGGGCGGGGTTCTTGCGGTGAGTCTTTTGCGAAACTACCCATCCACCTGCAACGGCACTAACCACAGTGGTGGTTTCCGTCGGTTTCCGTTCCCGGTTCCGTCGGCTAGTGGGGCTGAAGAGGTAGCGGGTGGTGTCACATCAGGAGGTTCGTCCCCAGCCCTAGCCTGTATCCGCGAGGGAGGCAGGCCAGCACCCCGACCGGAGACACACCCCGCCGCCAAAGTCACAAGCAAGTTTATGTTGCTGGAGGTCTACGCGACGCGCTTAGCGCATACGCTGTGACAGCCCATAGCGCGGAGCCAAAACCACCGCGCCCCTTGTTTAAGGAAGAGCCTGATTACTCGGGGATCTCGCTGAGTTGGGCCTCAATCCGATCCAACCGCTCGGTGATGTTGCGTAGGTGCTCCACGATGAGTTGGTTGGAACCATCGATCGCCGTCGCCGTTTCGCGTCGTGCGCTGGTGACGGTGCGTACCACCCAGACGGTAAGAGCAACGAAGATCGCGAGTGGTAGTGCGGCGGCGAGGATGACAAGAAATACGGTAGCGGTAAGTGTCACGAAGATTCCCTTTTCTGTTCTTGATTAATCAGGTGCCTAATGTGGTCTGGAGTTACTTCAAGCTGAAACGGAGCGACCCAGTAGTGCTTCCTCACTCGGCTCTCTCCGAGCTGTTCCAGGCCACTCTCGATGAGTCCAGCAGCTTCCAAGCGGTTGAGGTGCTGGTAGAGCAGTGGCCGAGACATCCCGAGTCGGCGGGCCAGCTCACTGACATGGGTCGAATCCGTCTCTAGGGAGGCGATAATTCGCAACCGAGGCTCACTTCCGAGAGCACTGAGCATCTGAGCGAGCCGTGCTGCGTCCATCATCCCTCCGTATTGTAATCGAACGATGTCAGGTGTAAGTATATGCTTACAGTCGGCGGTGTGCAAGTTCTGCCGGGTCTGGCGGAGACGCTGCCCGACTTAAGACGTGGCCGGTGTCCCATCACGTCCCCTCTTCACCCTCCCCAAGAAGAAACCCAGCCGCAGCACACACCACAGCTGGGTTCCTTCATGGCTTACAGCGTAGCCAGCAGCTACAGCCGCTCGATGTCTACATCGCCATCGAGAATCCTCGGCTCTACCTCCATGTGGATCCCGCGGTAGGGAAGTAGTGCGCGGATAATGTCGTGGGTGATGTCGATGCCTGGAGATGGTTCGTCCCGCAAAAGGTGGTACAGGCTAGGGCAGTAGTCCACGCCGGGAAACTCGTCCTTTGCTTCGGGAACGCACCCGTCCGGGTCAAAAGTCGTGCAGCGAATGATCAGGTCGTCGTGGACACTATTGGGCAGATTGATGGTGAGTCCTGGTGTGGTGGCAGACATGTCTGCAACCGTGGCCTCGTTTACAGACCGGGTAAGCGGGATTAGGCCACGGGCGGACTCACCGCCTTGGATGCGGGTGAGTCCCGCACGGTTTCCGTAAGTGTCGGCCAGGGTGACAAACGTGACGCGCACGGGGGCTGTGGCTACCGCGAGCGCCGAGAAGCCGGTGAGCGCTCGGTCGTCCTGGTCGGTGAACTGACCAGCCTCTCCGGTAAACGTCAGAGTGTGGTTGTAGAGCGCGGCGGTGGCCATTGACACCATGGTGCCTTCCACCTGCTTTCGCTCTCGCAGCGTGGCGGTGATGAGTTCGAGTTCATCCACGGTGGTTTCGGCGGTGAAGTACTGGCGGTACAGCGGTGCTGTGAGGTCAAGTGTGGACATGGTTCGTCCCCTTTCTTGTGTGGTGTGGACAGGTGCTGGGCGCAGCGTGCAGGCGATTAAATTGCGTATCCGCAAACTGTCCGCGCGGTGGATCGGGCTACATCGCGCAGGTACTGGAGTCGGTCGTGTATCGGTCGTAATTGCGTATCCGCAAACTGTCCCAACGGTGGTCACGCTAGACGACTCGGGTCGTGCGTCAAGCTCCACGCAGGTCGCGGGCTGGGCGGCTAACCACAACCGGGGGCAGTGAATCTACATGTTGGGGTGGCCTGTCCTTCAGGCCGCAAGACGGGACTGTGGTGGGCGTGGTGGGTAGGGTTAAGGCCGCGAATGTCGCCGCCTCGGGGGTACTAAATATGGCATGTCCCTTTGTCGATTGCCCCAACATGGTGTAGTGGTTCGTCTCGGCACCGATTGCGGAACCGCAAACATGCAGGTCATATAAGGAGTTTGTGTGACGTTGGCGAGATAAACCCACCGCCTTGCCAGATTGCAGATCGGCAAACAAGACTATGCGTAGCGGGATGCACTACTTGACTCTCAAGACGTAGCATCAGCTACACCCGCTGCACTCCACTCTCAAAGGTCAGGGAGGAAAGACCGAATGCCCAGCAACTACACCGCCGCCGACTACGAGGCGATCATCGCCAACTACACACCACACGCGGTTCGCTCAGAACCGTGGAGCCACGTTGCCGACTTCACCCGCGAGTGCGTGCGCGCACTTGACCTCACCCCGGACAACACCAGCCGCGACGCACTGCGCAACACGCTCAACTGCGTGTCCAAGCTCGCCGCCTGGGTCTGGGTGAGCTACGGCGTGGTCACCGTCGAGACCGTATTCCATCCCGACATCATCGGAAACTACTTCCTTGCCGGTGACGGCAAGAACCTCAGCCCATCTACCGCAGGAACCCAGCGCTCGCTACTGTGCCGGGCGGCAGAAGTGCTCAACGACGACTGGAATCCCGACTACCAGCACCCGATCACCTACGAACCAGCACTCCAGCCCTACGACAGCTACGCCACCGACCGGCTGTGGGACTGGGCTGAGTCGCAACCTACCGCCGCCCGCCGCCGCAACTTCACCACGGTGCTAGCGCTCACCCTGGGCGCGGGGCTACGCGCGGGAGAAATTTGTACGCTGCGCGGCAAAGACGTACGCGTTGACGGCGACGGAGTGCTGCTATTTCCGCACGGATACCGCGGTGCTGGCCCGCGCGAGGTACCACTGCTGAAAACTCATACCGAGGTACTTCAGCCGGTCATTATGGCGACCAGCCCGGAGGACTACCTGTTTAGGCCAGGCCGCGACAACGAGAATGTCAGCCAGCTCTCGGCCTATCTTCGCCGGGTAACACCGAGCACGTCGCCAGAGATGGTGCCGGATACCCGCAGGCTGCGCAACACCTGGATCATCGACCGCATTGCAGCCGGAGTTCCCGCTGATGTGCTGTGTGCTGCGGCAGGACTAAAGTCCTTGCATCAATTCGAGGATTATGTGGTTGAAGCCGGAGCTAACCGCCGCCACGCCTACCGGCTTCTTCTCGCCGGTGGCTCTGCCCACGGCACCACGGGTGGCGGGCTGTACGTGCTGTAGCGCAGCTCGCGGAGACTCCCTGGGCTATCCCTAGCGATTGCGGATGTGCAAAAAGCGTTTGCGGATACGCAAAACTGGTCTCATGGCGCGCAGTGCACACCAGGGACGAACCACCCTGTGACCTGCGGGTTTCTTAACGGACTGCGATAAGAAGGCACCGCCACCTATTTCATGGCGCGAGTGTGCTCACCTCGTGAGCCATGAACGACACGTCTGTAACTCACGCCCATCTCACCAGTGTCGGAAACATGCAGTTTCCAACCCTCGGGTCACTGACTGCCGTATCGGTAGCTGCTATGGCGCGGCCACAGGGATTGGCCTGTGGTGATCTCAATATTGGCGATGACACGTCCCGTCGGGATCATCTCGCCGCGGATGATCCGGGTGATGGTGGAGGTGGGGATACCGCAGGCCTCGGCCAAGTCCTTGGCGCTGGGGTAGCTCCCGTCCAGGGTGAGCTGCTGGACGTTGCGGGAAAAGTCCTGCAATTTCCGCATGACCGGATCTTGCACCCCGATGTTGGCGTGGGGCCAGCTGTCGTAGCGCCGAACCGGAGCCTCGGCGGGAAGGTCGGAAGCCACGAGACCACTTCCTTTGAACAAGAAGAAAAAGACGAACCACCTAAGTCTAAATACAGTGAGGTCTACGCTGTGATCGACACACTGACAACACGCGGATTACTGCCACCTACAACTCCCACCGTTCAGCGCAACCGCAAGCGCGTACTCGCAGCGTACTTTTGCTACATGCGCGACCGCTGGTACGACGACATTGACGTGGACGGCTGCATCTACCTGCTGCGTGATGGCGGAAAGATCCGCACCTACCTGCAAGCTAGAACAGCAGATTTATCCAAGCCCAGCCTTAATGCC
Organism: Corynebacterium sp. HMSC071B10; assembly: GCF_001814825.1. NCBI lineage: Bacteria > Bacillati > Actinomycetota > Actinomycetes > Mycobacteriales > Corynebacteriaceae > Corynebacterium > Corynebacterium sp. HMSC071B10. The sequence goes on from NZ_KV818023.1 coordinate 4,335, forward strand.
ACCCGCCGCATCCTCAACCGCTGCGCGAGCCATGTCATTGGGCTTAAAGGTGCACTGGAGTGGGCAGAAGAATTGCCGGAGGTCTTTTACCCAGCAGCTAAGGCTCAGCGTCTCGCCTACAACGCCAGCGAACTTATCCGAATCGACGACTGGGTTCACTCCCGCCCCCGCCGCGAATCGCGGCGCGTGGCCTGCATTATCGTGTCACTGGCCCTGGGCGCTGGCATGTCCACCGAGGAAATCTATCACTGCCGATACGGTGACTTCACCGACTTTGGCACAGTGCTGGCGGTTCATGCCCGCGGTGGTCGTGGGATAAAGCCGCGTGTAGTTCCGCTGACTGCCCCGTTCGACGACCTCATGCGCCCGGTGCTGCATGACGTGGGCGCGGATCGCAGGGACGAACCACTGGTGAAACCCAACTCGGCGCGCCGCCGCAACGATGCCACCGGCCCGCACCTGATTGCTGATTTCATTCACAAGACCAGCCAGAACCCATCGAGTACCGGCCTTGCCCCGACACTGCCCAGGCTGCGCTATACCTGGATTGCCGACCACGCCGCCGAGCGCGTGGACTTTGACCAGCTGGTCTATGCCACCGGAAACATCCAGCCCTTCCGCGACACGTTTCACCACATGATTGTCGAGTCTGGCGCGCTCACCGAGACCGAATACCGCGAGTGGATCGGTGGTAGTAGGGACGAACCGGACTACCCGCCGCTGCGACTCGTCGAACCGAATACAGGGGGCGAAGGGTAGGTGGCGAACTTCAACACCACGCCCACCCCGCTGCTTCGCCTGGACGGAGCCAGCGTGTCCTGGGCGCTGAGCATTATCGACCGCACCGACATCTGTCATCACCTGGCAACGTGGCGGCGCGTAGACGGCTACGACCCCTCCAAAGGAGGACGGCCAACAACCGTCACCGACCGCACCATCCTCGCGCTCTACCTCATTCTGGCCCGCTCTGGGCAACCCATGCACTTGACCACCATGACCACGCTGCTGGCCTCGCCTGACACGACAGACAAGGCCTTAGAACTCCTTAACCTGCCCAGCCGCGATAGGGCACGACGGGTAGGCGATAACTACGCCACCCAGCACAACATCTGGTACTACCGCCTGTGGCGCGCGCTGCACAGCTTCCTGCACGTCGTAGACCCATTCGACAACATCACTCACCACGCCCGGCTTACCCGCAGCGAGTTCAATCGGCTGATGGACGAACAATCCACTGAGCGGCGCGAAGAAAAGTGGCAGCGCGCCACCTACGTGTTCAACGAGCTGGTCATGGCCAGTACCCAGGACATGCCCGAAGAGTACCGAGCCAACTGGCAGGGAGACCTCACCCTAGACGGAACGCTGATTCCAGGCGTGCGCCGCGGGAACAACCGATGGACGAACCGGCCGGACGATCTCATGTCCTCCGAGCCGGAGGCAGGCTGGTACTCCCGTGACGAGCGACAGGAAACCCACGGTGAAAACAAGCGCAGGAGGAACGCCAAGCACGTCTGGGGCTGGGAGGCCACACTGGTTGCCGGAGTAATCCGAGACCAAGGCCCATATCGTCAGCCACACCTGATTATGGGCATGGCTTTCGACCGGCCAAGCCACAACCCGGCGATCCGTGGGCTGGAAGCTATGAGGCATTTAGCGGAAGATCCTGAGACACCTAAGGGCATAGCGGTGGGCGATCGTGCGTACTTCGCGGTGGCTAAGACCAAAGACTTCCATGAACCACTGCGTAAAAAGGGATACACGCTGGTGGGAGACTACAAAACCAACCAGCTGGGAAAGCGCGGATCCTATGAAACCATGGGGTTAGTTGAAGGCCACTGGTATTGTCCTGCCATGCCGAAACCTCTGGTAGAAGCCACCGAAGACTTCTACGCCGGGCGTATTGATGAGGCCACCTACAACCAGCGGATCAACGAGCGCCGCGCCTTTGCCATGCGAAGAAAAGGCAAGGATCTAGCCGGTGACAGTCAAATGTTTATCTGTCCTGGCCGAGGTAAAGGAAAGACACTGGCATGTCCCTTGGTGGAAAAGAGTCAGCGTCAGGACGCGAGAGACAAAGGACTGCCCACCATCTCCGGGCCAAATCTGATTGCTGCACGCAAAGAAAAAGGAAAGTGCTGTACCAATAAGGCCTCGGTAACCATCCCTAATAGTCAAGGTATGCGCTACCGCCAAACTGGCCCTGCTTTTAAGACACCGGAATGGAAGAAGGTGTATGGCACGTGGCGCAATGTGATTGAAACGCGTAATGACTATGTGAAGAACAACCGCGGCGGTGCTGCAATTGGTGACCATACGAGGAGGCCTGTACGAGGTTTTGCTGCGGCCTTCTTCTATACGGCTTTAGGTGTGGTTGCGGCCAATGTATCTATGATTCGGCGTTTTCTTGGCCGGGTGGAAAGGGATGAAAAGACCCCGCCACCTGAACGCCATGAGCCACAGCCGCCGCGCGATCCGGCGCGCGAGAAGGCAAGCCCGAACGCGCCGCCTGCGCGCGAGGCTGCTTAAGACCAACTGAATACTTTTATCCATCTAGCTCGGAAAACCGATATGGGGTTCCGGGCTAGAAGTCGTTTTAGAGGGGACGAACCATGCTGTGTTCCTTATTAGTCAACGGGTGGATCAGAGCGAAAACGACTAAACCCACCGCGGTGAAGCGGTGGGTTTAGCTATGCGGAGCAGTTTCGCAAATGATTTAAGCTAGATTCGCAAAACCGTCGCGGTCAGTGGTCGGGATAACAGGATTTGAACCTGCGACCTCCTCGTCCCGAACGAGGCGCGCTACCAAGCTGCGCCATATCCCGGTTGTATCTACTCTGCTGAGCGGTACCTGGGATACTTTAGCCTAGCGCCTCGGTTTGGCCAAAACGCCTGGTCAAGCCAAGCGGGAGCGCTCAGTCACGCGCAGCAGCGCAGCCGAGGGCGGGCAGAACAGGCGCACGGGCGCGTACTTGGAGGTCCCCAGCCCGTTGGAGACTTCCATCCACATCTTGCCGTAGCGGTGCAGGCCGGAGGCGCGCTTTCTGTCGATGTCCGCGTTGGTCACGATGGCGCGCTCGCCGGGCAGGCAGATCTGCCCGCCGTGGGTGTGTCCGGCGAGCGCCAGGTCGTATCCGTCTGCTTCGAAGCGGTCGAGGACGCGTCGATAAGGCGCGTGCAGCAGGCCGATGGACAGGTCCGCGTCCGAGTTGGGGGCGCCCGCGATGTCCTCGTAGCGGTCGAGGTCGTGGTGGGGGTCGTCCACCCCGGCCAGGGCGAGGCGCACGTCGCCGACCTTGAACTCGAGGCGCTGGTGGGTGGCGTCGCGCCAGCCGCGCTCGACAAACGCGGCCCGCATGCCCTGCCACGGCAGATCCACGTAGGAGGGCTCGCGCTTCTGGTCCAGCAGGTACTTGAAGGGGTTGACCGGCTTCGGTGCCCAGTAGTCGTTGGTGCCGAAGACGAAGGCGCCGGGGCGGTTGAGTAGCGGACCGAGCGCGTCGAGGACCCAGGGCACGCCGCGCAGGTCGGAGAGGTTGTCGCCGGTGTTGATCACGAGGTCCGGCTCGAGCGCGTCGAGGGAGGAGACGAACTCCACCTTGCGTTTCGCGCCCGGGATCATGTGCAGGTCCGCGATGTGCAGGATGTCAAAGGAATCCTTCCCGCGCAGGGTGCCGGGTGCGAGCAGGGGCAGCTCGTACTCCTTGAGCTGGAAGTTGGTGGTCTGGGTCGCGCCGTAGGCCAGGGTGCCCAGGCCTGCGGTGCCGAGGCCACCGATGGTCGAGGCGAGTTTCTTCAACGTAGTCACCCGCCTCACCTTAGTGCGCGACCGCAGGGAGATGGGTGTTTCGCGTATCGTTTGAAGGCATGAGTGCATTGAAAGAACAGATTCGCGCAGACCTGAAAGAAGCCATGAAGGCGAAGGAGAAGGAGCGCACCGGCACGATCCGGATGCTGCTCGCCGCGATCCAGACCGCGGAGACCGAGGGCACCAAGCACGAGGTCACCGACGAGGACATCCAGAAGATCATCGCCCGCGAGGTGAAGAAGCGCCGCGAGTCGGCGGAGATCTACTCGCAGAACGGCCGCGAGGACCTCGCGGAAAGTGAGCTCGCGGAGGCGGAGATCCTGGCCGGGTACCAGCCGAAGCAGCTTGACGACGCGGAGCTGGACGCCCTCGTCGAGGCCGCGGTTGAAGCCACCGGGGCGACCTCCATGGCGCAGATGGGCCAGGTGATGAAGGAGGCCACGGCGAAGGCCGCGGGCCGCGTCGACGGCAAGCGCCTCTCCGGCGCGGTCAAGGCTCGCTTGAGCCAGTAGCCAGTAGCTAGTTGCCGCCGAGCATGTTGGTGAGGCTGTCGGCGGCATCACTGAGCTGGCGCTCGATGTCGCCTAAGTCAACCGGAGCCTGGTCGGCCTGCGGCGCGGGGGCAGAGGAGGGCGCGCTGGGGGCAGGGGAAGCCGACGCGGTAGAGGCAGACGCGCTGGGGGCACCGGCGCCGTCGGAGACGTTGAGCGTGATCAGGCTGCCCGGGGGCAGGTTCGGATCCGCGGGGACGGCGGAGACCACGCTGTTGAAGGGGGCGCCGCCGCCGGAGACCATCGTCACCGTCACGGTGTAGCCCTGTCCCTGGAGGCGGGAGCGGGCGGCGGTGGCGTCCATGCCTACGACGTCGTCAATCGCGCCGCGCTTGGTGCCGCGGTCGAAGTTGCGCGAGGGGCTCGGGATGCCTGCCGCGGCCGCGCCGGGGACGCCGTGGGCGGTCTGGAACCAGGTGTTCGCGGCCTCGTTGCCGCCGAAGAGGTCGCCGTAGCTGCACTGGCGCACGGGCGCGCTGCACAGCGGCGTGGTCTGCGTGCCGTCGTTGAAGATGTAGCTGGCCGCGGCCATCCCGTTGGTAAAGCCGAGGAAGGCCGAGGACTGGTGCGACTCGGTCGTGCCCGTCTTGGCAGCGACCGGCGCGGTCCAGCCGTTGGCGGCAGCGGCGTCCTTGGCCGTGCCGCTCTTCGTATCGTGCGACATGCCCTGGGCGAGCGCCCCGGCGACCTCGGGGTCGATGGCCTGCTCGCAGTCGGGGCGCTCGATGTAGACCTCCTGGCCGTGCTTGTCGCGCACGGACTTAATCGGGTTCGGCTCGCACCAGCGCCCGTTGGACGCCAGCGAGGCACCCACGTTGGACAGCTCGAGGGCGTTGACGGCAGTGGGGCCGAGGACGAAGGCACCCATGTTGTCGTCCTTGGCAGCCTGCGCAACCGAGCGGCCGTCCCCGAAGGAGTTCTCGTCGAGGTAGGAACGCAGCCCCAGGCGCACCGCGATATCGACGGTGCGGGGCACGCCTACCTGCTGTACCAGTTCGATGAAGGTGGTGTTGGGGGACTGCGCCAAAGCGTCGCGAAGCGAGAGGCGCGGCTTGTACACACCGGCGTTTTCCACGCAGTAGGCATCCGGCGGGCAGTTCGCGGCGCCGCCCTTGCCCATGCCGTAGACCACGGAGCGGGTCGGGGTCTCGAGCATCGTGTCGAGTCCGTAGCCCTGCTCGAGCGCGGCCGCGGCGGTGAAGATCTTGAACACGGAACCGGCGCCGTTGCCCACCATGGAGGTCGGCTGCGGCATGATCGTCTGGCTCTGCTCGAGCTCCAGGCCGTAGTAGCGCGAGGACGCCATGGCGAGGATGTCGCGCGAGTCGGTGCCGGGCTTGATCACGTTGATCACCTCGGCAACCCCGTGGGTGTACGGGCTGACGTTGTTGCGGGCGGCGCGTACCGTCGCCGCCTGGATCTCCGGGTCGAGGGTGGTGGTGATGGTGTAGGAGCCGCGCTCGAGTTCCTCCTGGGGCAGGCCCTTGTCCGCCAGGTAGCGCAGGACGTAGTCGCACATGAAGCCGCTGTCCTCGGCGGTGAGGCAGCCGTCGGGAAGCATGCGCGGCTTGTCCACGAGCCCTAAGGGCTTGCCGGCGAGCCGGTCGGCCTCGGCCTGCTCGAGGTAGCCCTCGACCGCCATGTTGTTCAGCACGGTGTTGCGGCGTGCGGTGGCCCCCTCCGGGTTGGTGTAGGGGTTCAAGTACTCCACCGACTGCAACAGCCCGATCAGCAGTGCCGCCTGGTCGGGCGTGAGCTTTGCCGCCGAGGTATCGAAGTAGGTGCGGGCCGCCGCCTCGATGCCGTAGGCGTGGTTACCAAAGGAGACCAGGTTGAGGTAGCGGGTGAGGATCTCGTCCTTCTCCAGCGTCTTGTCTAAATCCGAGGCCATACGCATCTCGCGCAGCTTGCGGGGAATCGACTGCTCCGTGGCGGCGCGCGCGGCGTCCTCGTCTTGGGCCTCGACGAGCCACAGATAGTTCTTCACGTACTGCTGGTCGATGGTGGAGGCACCCTGCTCCACGCCGCCGGCGAGTACATTGGTCACCATGGCGCGGGCAAAGCCCTGCATGTCGACGCCTTCGTGCTGGTAGAAGCGGCGGTCCTCGGTAGAAACCAGGGCGTCCTTGGCGTACTGCGAAATCTTCTCGCTGGGCACCTCGTAGCGGCGCTGGTTGTAGATCCAGGCGATGGGGGTGCCGTGCGTGTCCGTAATAGTGGTGACACCGGGGACGTCGCCGCCGGACATGTCGGACAGGTTTGACTGCATTGTCTCGTCGGTGCGGGCGATGGCCATGCCGCCGAGGCCGGCGAGCGGGGCCAGGCACAGCGCGATTGCCACCCCGGCCGCGACGAGCGCGGCAAGCAGTTTTCCGAAGGAACTCAATGCAGACACGCCTTTACCTTAAATGATCGTTTTGGTTCAGGGGAATGGGTCACTCCCCCCATATATGTGATGCATTCGACAGGGTCGGGGGTGTGTGAATACACTTACAGATGCAAAATGCATACAGGGTTTGCAAAGCTTGCTCGGCTGTATGTGCGTTTCCCTTCTGGAAATTGCTGCATATAAAGGGTGACGCGATGTGGCTCTGCGTGGCGCGCGCGGTATTATAACTTGCGCGTCGATGAGAATTATGCACGAACGCTCTCCCGAAAGGAGCCCGATAATGACGACGACACTTGGACGCACCGGCCTGCGCAGCGGACTCAATGGAATCCGTACGGCCTCTACGACCTCGCGAAAGAGTGACGCTGCGGGCAACCTTGAGTTTGACCGCGGGGAGTGGGTCACCCAGGCGCACTGCCGCAACGGGGACCCGGACGCGCTGTTCGTGCGCGGTGCAGAGCAGCGCAAGGCCGCGGCGATCTGCCGCCGTTGCCCGGTGCAGATGGAGTGCTGCGCGGACGCGCTGGACAATAAGGTCGAGTTCGGCGTGTGGGGCGGGCTCACCGAGCGCCAGCGCCGCGCGGTGCTGCGCAAGAACCCGCACGTGACTGACTGGGCAGAGTACCTGTCCTCCGGAAAGGAAATCGAAGGGCTCTAACGCCCGTACGCCTTGCGGCCTGGCACGGTAGGGTGGTCGCCATGAAGAAATGGGAATACGCCACTGTGCCGCTACTTACTCACGCCACGAAGCAGATCCTGGATACTTGGGGCGAGGACGGGTGGGAGCTCGTCTCCGTCACCCCGGGTCCGAATCCGGAGAATGTTGTCGCATACCTGAAGCGAGAGGTGGAGTAACACAATGACTGCTACGTGGACCGCAAAACTTTCCGAGCTCGGCATCGAGCTGCCCAACGTCGCCGCCCCGGTGGCCGCCTACGTGCCCGCCACCAAGGTGGACAACCAGGTGTGGACGTCGGGCCAGCTCCCGCTTATCGACGGGGCGTTGCCCGCCACCGGCAAAGTCGGTGCCGAAGTCAGCGCAGAGGATGCCTACGGCTACGCGCGCCAGGCGGCGCTGAACGCCATTGCCGCGGTGGACGCGCTGGTGGGCGTGGACAACATCGCGCGCGTGCTGAAGATCGTCGGCTTTGTTGCCTCTGAGCCGTCGTTTACCGGCCAGCCCGCCGTGATCAACGGTGCCTCTGACCTGATGAAGGAGGTCTTCGGGGACGCCGGCGAGCACGCGCGCTCCGCCGTGGGCGTTGCCGTGCTGCCGATGGACACCCCGGTTGAGGTGGAACTCGTCGTGGAGCTGAAGGAAGACGCCTAAACGGGGTAGGGTTGGAACCATGAAGCACCCTGCTTACAGTCAGTTGCGCCCTGTCACGACTTCCGCCGCTGTCGTTTTGGCGCCGAACCCCAGTTATGCGGCGCTTGAAGGTACGAACTCCTGGGTCATCCGCGACCCGGAGGATGAGTACAGCATTGTGGTGGATCCGGGCCCGGCGGATGAGGGGCACCTGAACGTGCTGCAGGCGAAGGCCGACAAGGTTGCGCTCATCCTGCTGACCCACCGCCACCACGACCACGCCGACGGCGCGGAGCGTTTCCGTCAGCTCACCGGCGCGCCGGTCCGCGCATTCGACCCGCAGTACTGCAACGGGGCGGAGCCGCTGGAGGACGGCGAGGTCATCTCGGTCGACGGCGTGACTCCGAAGGTGCAGGTCGTGCACACCCCGGGCCACACGAAGGACTCCGTGTGCTTCTTCGTCTACACCCACGAGGTGGAGGACGGGGAGCTCGAGGGCATCATCACCGGCGACACGATTGCGGGCCGCCACACCACCATGATTTCTGAGACTGACGGTGACGTGGGCGAGTACCTGGACACCCTCGAGATGCTGGAGTCGCGCGGCAAGGACGTCATGCTGCTGCCGGGCCACGGCCCGGAGAACGAGGACCTGTCACAGTTCGCGCGCAAGTACATTGACCGCCGCAACCAGCGCCTCGAGCAGATCGAGCAGGCGTTGAAGGAGCACGGCGCGGACGCGGACATCAACACCCTGGTCGACGCGATCTACGACGATGTTGACCCGGTGCTGCGCGGCGCTGCCGAGCAGTCCACCCGCGTGGGGCTGCGTTACCTGCAGAACCAGAAGTAAGCGCCCCTTTTTAAGGCCAAGAAAAACTGCCCCGGTTCCGATTGGAGCCGGGGCAGTTTTTGTGCGTCTCGACAGCCGCTAGCGTGCGCGGCGGGCGAGGTGCTCGGTGTTGACGATGAGCACCGACTTGCCCTCCAGCTTGATCCAGTCGCGGTGGGCGAAGGTGGCGAGCGCCTTGTTCACCGTCTCGCGGGAAGCGCCGACCAGCTGCGCGATCTCTTCCTGGGTGAGGTCGTGGTTGACGCGCAGCGCGCCGCCCTCCTGCACGCCAAAGCGGTTCGCCAGCTGCAGCAGGGTCTTGGCCACGCGACCCGGCACGTCCGTAAAGATGAGGTCTGCCAGCGAGGCATTCGTGCGGCGCAGGCGGCGGGCGAGCACGCGGAGCAGCTGCTGGGAGATCTCCGGGTGCTGGGCGATCCAGTCCTTGAGCATCTCGGAGTCCATCGTTGCCGCGGTGACATCGGTGACGCAGACCGCGGAGGAGGTGCGCGGGCCCGGGTCGAAGATGGACAGCTCACCGAACATGTCGGAAGGACCCATCACGGACAGGAGGTTCTCGCGGCCGTCCGGCGCGTGGCGGGCGAGTTTCACCTTGCCGTCGACGATGATGTAGAGCCTGTCGCCCGGCTCGCCCTCATCAAAAATAGTGGTGCCGCGCGCGAACGTGACAGTCTCCATCTCGTTGATCAGGGTGTCGACCGCCTCAGCGTCGACGCCCTGAAAGATGCCGGCCTTGGCTAGCGTGTCCTGAATGCTTTCCATAGATCCTCCTCAAAAACGGCGGTGAGGCCCTCGCCCTCGTGGTTTGAGTCACCAAAGTCAGTTTTTTAGGGCGCGGTCACAACTTCACAAGGCAGACTCTACCAGTCGCGGCCGCTCGCGGGGGCATAAGGGAAGACTTTTTCGGGGTGCTTGCGGCGAGGACGCCGATTCTCTGCTACACGCTGGGGGCTTCCGGGTTCACCGCGACGGCTTCGAGGCGTTCCATGCCCATGGTGAACATGCCGAGGGCGAGTGGCAGGGCTGCGACGAGGATTACGGTCATAGGCCCATCGTACGTGTGCGATAGCATGGCGTGCATGTCACACACCCCTGCTCCCGAGCCCCGCACGCCCCTGCCCACCCCGCAGCGGCGGCGTCGGCCGGGCACGCACCCGGCGGCGAAGGGGAAAGAAACGCCGCTGGGGCGCACGCGCCGCGCGCGCCGGATCAACCGCACCCTGGCGCTGACTTTCCCGGAGGCCCGCGCGGAACTGGACTTTTCCAACCCGCTGGAGCTGCTCGTGGCGACGGTGCTCTCCGCGCAGACTACCGACGTGCGCGTCAACCAGGTCACCCCGGCGCTGTTCGCGGCCTACCCCACCGCTGCGGCCTACGCCACGGCCGATGTCGCCGAGGTCGAGGAGCTGATCCGCCCGACCGGCTTCTACCGCGCGAAGGCCGCCAACCTGGTCAACCTGGGAAAGAAACTGGTCACCGACTTCGGCGGCGAGGTACCGGAGGCGCTCGAGGATCTGGTCAGCCTGCCCGGGGTGGGGCGCAAGACTGCGCACGTGGTGCGCGGCAACGCCTTTGGCAAGCCGGGGCTGACCGTGGATACGCACTTCCAGCGCCTGGTCGGGCGGCTGAAGCTGAGCGAGCAGCAGGACCCGGTCAAAATCGAGCGGGAGATCGCCGAGCTGATCCCGGCCAAGGAGTGGACCATGTTTTCGCACCGGCTGATCTTCCACGGCCGGCGCATCTGCCACGCGCGCACGCCCGCGTGCGGGGCGTGCCCCATCGCCTTCGACTGCCCCTCCTTCGGCGCGGGACCGATCGAGCCGGAGGAGGCCGAGGCGCGCGTGACCGGCCCGGAGCGCGAGCACATCCTCGCGCTTGTGCACGGGGAGGAGGACTAAGCGTTGAAAAAGACAGTGTGGGCCAGCGTCGTCGGCGCGATTGTGGTGGCGTGCGCGCTTGTCGCCGGTGCTCTGTTTCTGTTGCGCCCGGCGGAGACGGGCGGCGGGGAGAGCGTGGCGTCGAGAAGCGAAGAGGCCCCTGTCGCCGAGCGGCCCGACTGTGTTGCGGGCGGCGTGGGCGGCGTCGACCTGCCCTGCCTCGGCGGCGCGGAGGTGTCCAGCGAGCACGCTCCTGTGACGGTGGTCAACGTGTGGGCCTGGTGGTGCGAGCCGTGCCGGGCGGAGCTGCCCGTGCTGGAGCGCTACGCCGCCAGCCACCCGGATTACGACGTCGTGGGCGTGCACGCGGATGCGAACGCGGCCAACGGCGCGGCCTTCCTCAACGATGTCGGCGTGGAGCTTTCCAGCTACCAGGACGATTCGAACGCGTTCGCCGGCACGCTCGGCCTGCCGGGCGTTGTGCCGATCACGGTGGTCTTCCGCGACGGGCAAAAGGTCGGCGCGCTGGCGCAGGCCTTCGAGACAGAAGAGGAGCTGGCGCGCGCCGTCGAGGAGGTGCTCGCGGGCAATGCTTAACGACGTCACGCTCCAACCCGAGCACGCACCACAGTGGCTCAAACCGCTCGTGGAAAAACTCCAGCACGACACGCACCGCTCGCGGGCCCGCCGCCTGCTGGGCGAGCGCGTGCCGCAAGGCGCGCCGGAGGGGGACGACGAGGCGGCCGTGCTCATCCTCTTTACCGGCGATGCGGACGCGGACACCGTGCCGGACGACGCGCACGTGCTGATCACGCACCGCACCCCGCGCATGCGCAGCCACTCCGGCCAGATGGCCTTTCCCGGCGGGCACATCGACGTCGGCGATCGCGGGCCGGTGGACGCCGCGCTGCGCGAGGCCTGGGAGGAAACCGGCCTGGACCGCAGCCGCGTCGTGCCCCTGGCCACGCTTTCCACGGTGACCACCGGCGGGAGTGGGCGGCGCGTGCGACCCGTCGTCGCGTACGCCGCGCGCCCCGGCGAGACGTATGTGGCCAGCCCCTTTGAAACCGACGACGTGTTCTTCACAGCGGTGCGCGATCTCGTCGACCCCGCCAACCGCCTGCAGGTGGGCCGCGGCCGCTACGCCGGACCCGCGTTCCGCACCGGCTGCTACGTGGTGTGGGGTTTTACCGCAGCGCTTTTGTCCGTGCTGCTGGAGCAGGCGGGCTGGGCGCGCGCCTGGGACCGCACGCTTCACGATTTGGACGCCGTGCTTGCGCGTTCCTGTAATGGTGAGCCGCGCTACGCGCGCTAGACTGCAACGAGCTATGCGGCCCTTGCGCGGGCGCATTCGTAATGGAGAAGGAGTACGCAGCAGGTGACAGGACACGTGATCGTAGACCTGGTGGCTGTGGTACTCATCCTCGCCGCGGTGATCAGCGGCTGGCGGCAGGGCCTGATCGCGGCGATCTTTACCGCGCTCGGTAGCGTGGCCGGGCTCGTCGCGGGCTACTTCGCCGCGCTGCTGGCGGTCAACTACGTCGACGGCCAGGGCATGCGGACCATCGTGTTTCTGTCGGTGGTCGTGGTGTTCGTGGGCCTGGGCAACCTCGCCGGCTCCTACGCTGGCGACACGCTGCGCCCGTCGGCGCGCTGGGCACCTGCCCGCGCTCTGGATTCGGTCGCGGGGGCTCTGCTCCAGGCGATCGCGACGGCGCTCGCGCTGTGGATCGTCACGGTTCCCCTGATCAGCGGCCTGCCCGAGCAGCCGAGTGAAGCACTGCGGCAATCGCGCGTGCTTTCGCTTATCGACGCCACCATCCCCGAATCTTTCGTCCAACTCCCCGCAAAAATGTCCTCCCTGCTGCACGAGACGGGCATGCCACCGCTGGTCTCCCCGTTCCGGACAGACGCGGCAAGCGAGGTCGACGCCCCGAACCCGGACGCGGTCACCTCGAAACTTGTCGAAGCCAGTCGCCCGAGCGTGGTGCACGTGGTGGGCGACTCGCAGACCTGCCACCACCGGCTCATGGGCAGCGGCTTCGTCATCGCCGAAGACTACGTACTGACCAACGCGCACGTGGTGGCGGGCACGCAGTCGGTGTCGCTGGATACCGTGGTGGGGGCCAAGCCCGCCGACGTGGTGTTCTACGACCCGGAGGTAGACATCGCCGTCCTCCACGCCACCCAGCTCGGACTCCCCGAACTGCACTGGGCCAACCGCGAGCTGCGCCACGGCAACGACGCGGTGGTGATGGGCTTCCCGGACTCCGGCCCCTTCGCCGCCACCGCCGCACGCGTGCGCAGCAAACTGGAGATCAGCGGCCCCGACATCTACACCACCGGCCGCATCGAACGGAGCGCCTACACCATCCGCGGCGACGTCCGCCAAGGCAACTCCGGCGGACCGCTTCTGAACACGGAAGGCCAGGTCGCCGGCATGATCTTCGGCACCGCGACCGACGTCGATGAGACCGGCTACGCCCTGACCGGCGCGCAGGTCCGCGAGCGGGTCGGCGAGGTGGAGAAACTGACGACGCCCGTGGACACCCGCTCCTGCGTGGTGGGGTAGCGCCGGTTTTCTTGGGCTGGTTGGGGGTCTGTGTTGGGAGTCTGGCTGGGTGTCCCGCTGGGTGTCCGCTTGGGCGTCTAAACGGAGCTAGCTCCATTTGGGTGCGCGGTGCGTGGAAAACGCCTGGTCGTGGGAAGCCGGAACTGCTAAATGGAGCTAGCTCCATTTAGATCTGGGTCGTCCGGAAAACGCCTGGTCGTGGGAAGCCGGGGTTGCTAAACGGAGCTAGCTCCATTTGGATTTGGTCCGCCCAGATTTGGTCCGACCAGTGCGAGCGCCTACGCGTCCAGGCGCTGGCCGACGGTGGACACGAACGCCTGCGGGGCGACAACGTGCGCCAGCGGTCCGAGATCGAGGGCCTCGCCGCGGACGTCCCCGCCGCGTCCGCGGAGGCGGTGGGTGGCCAGGATGTGGGGCAGTGCGTTGTCGATGCGGCGTGCGCGCAGCCGTAACGCGAGCGCTTCTTCGACGTCGGCGGTGTGAGGACTGGTCTCCACGAGTGCGCGCGCAAAACCGCTCCGCCACGCGCGGTCGAGCACGTCGCGGCCCCGCGGCAGCCGCTGCAGCACGCGGGCGGGCGCGTGGCGCAGGAGCAACGGCAGCGGGGGCTCGGCGGGCAGCGTGAGGGTGCGGCGGACGAGGTGCGGGGCGGCTTCCGCGAGCGCGGAGGCGATGACCGCGCCGGTGTCTGCGGCAATGATCGTGGCCTCGGTGTGGCCGAGGGTTGCGATCGCGCCTTTGAGATCGCCGCGCAGGAGGTGGAGTGTGTCGCCGCTGCGCGGGGCGGGCTTGTCGGACAGGCCAAAGCCCCGCTGGTCCAGGGCGGCTACGTGGTAGCCCAGGCTGGCGAGCGGGGCGATCGTGTGGCGGAAGTCGAACCAACCGCCGTAGGCACCGTGCAGGAGCACGATCAGCGGGTCGGTAGGCGCACCCGCGACCGCGGCGTGCAGGCGCACGCCGCGGGTGTGCAGCATCCGGTGCCGGAAATCCCCCGGCAGGTCAACGACCGAGGGCGGCGTGGGGCGGGGGCGCTGCAGGGGAAGGCTACTTTTCTACGGAGGTGTACAGGCCGCTGGAGTCCTTGGTCAGGTTCTTCTGCGCCTGACCCGGGCGGAGGTGCTTCAGCTCGTTGACGGACTCGATGGTCTTCTCCGGCGCCTTGATCTTCTTCACCTTCTTGAAGCCGATGAAGGCGAGCAGGCCAGCCAGGGCGATCATGATGAGGAAGACGATCAGGAAGGCCCAGCCGCGGTGCATCCAGGAGGCCAGCATCTCGGCCAGCGCGAAGAAAGCGAAGAAGGAGGAGTACAGGGCGATCACGCCCGCGACGGCGAACAGGCCACCGCCGACGGCACCCTTCTTTACCTCGCCGACGATCTCGGTCTTCGCCAGCTCGATCTCGCCGCGCACGAGCGTGGAAACCTGCTCGGTGGCGTTGGAGACCAGGGTGCCAATGGAATCGCGGCCCGGCTGGGTCGTATCGGTATCGCGCAGCGGAATGGAATTCACCTTGCCGGAAACCGCTGTGGATCCGCTGGTGTACAGACCGTCGTTGCTCACTGTTGTGTCACCTTCCTGCATGTCGCGCCGGGAGCGGGGCAGTTACGTGCCCGCGCTCGGCGCGCGTGAAGCATTCTGTTTCAAGTATTGTCCACAACGACTTTAGCTATAGTCACTCGTTTGTGCCCGTATTGGGGCCGGACGAATGCGTAGCCGATTGCGGTGAGCCGGGTGCCACAAGGCCGGTTTTGGTAGGGTGGCGCGCAATGAAAGCGCTGAAAGTCCTTGGCAAAATCTTCCTCGCGCTGGTGGCAGCGCTGCTTATCCTTGCGCTCGTGGTGGTGGGGCTGCGCGCGTACAACCACCACACCTATCCGGTGCTGTCGCAGGGTTTTGGTGGGGAAGGAAAGGCGCGCGAGGAGGCGTCGATAAGCACTGCCCCAATCGAGGGCGAGCAGGTCAGCGGTGTGCACCTGAGGCCTGCGGAGAAGACGCATCCTGGTGTGGTGGTCGTGTACGGCGGCTCCGAGGGCGGGCGCGATGCACCGCGCGCGCAGTGGCTGGCCAGCGAGGGTTTTGAGGTGCTGAGCATGCACTTTTTCGGCCAAGCGCAGCAGGAGCCGTTGCTGGCGAACGTGCCGCTGGAGCAGTTCGACGAGGTGAGCGACTACATTGCGGAGCACACGGGCGGCGGGCCGGTGACGGTGATTGGTACGTCGAAGGGCGCGGAGTTTGCGGAACTTCTGGCGGCGAAGGGCTTTGCAGTGGACAATCTGGTGGCGTTCGTGCCCTCGCATTACAGTTACTCGGGGCTCGGTGAGCAGGGGAGATACGAGGCCCCCAGCTTTACCTACCAGGGCGAGCCGGTGCCCTTTGCGTCCTTCCGCACTGGGTCGATCGCGGTCGGCCTGAAGCTGGCGTGGGACATGGCCACTGGCTACCCGCCGTCGTACCGTGCGACATACGAGAACGCCGCCGAACACGCGGAGGAGGCGGCAAAGATCGACCTTGCCGGGTTCGGCGGCAACGTGTTGCTGTTCGCGGGCGAGGACGATCAGATGTGGCAGTCCGACGTGGCCGCCCGCGAGCTGGAGCAGCAGAGCGAGCGCATTGAGGCGCACGTGTACCCGGACGCGGGGCACATCTTCTTTGAGGATTCGGACAAGGTGCCGCACGGCTGGCAAATCATGTTCGGCGGCACCCCGGCGGGCAATACGGCGGCGTACGAGGACTCGCGCGCGGTGCTGCTCGAGCGCCTCGCGCAGTGGCACGGGGCGCAGTAGGGGGCAGTATTTACGCGGAGCGGTTTTCGCGGATGACGGCGCGGGTGACCAGCGTGCCGACGACGGCGAGGGCTGTCAGGCCCGCGATCACGCCTGCGCCGATGCCCACCTCGCGGGCGTTCGGCATCTGGATCAGCGGCTCCGGGTTCTTGAAGGTGCGCAGCTCCCAGCCCTTAGACATCGCGTGTTTGCGCAGCGCGCGGTCCGGGTTCACGGCCACCGGGTTGCCCACCGCAGCGAGCATCGGGATGTCGGTGGCGGAGTCGGAGTACGCGTAGCTGCGCGCCAGGTCGTAGTCGTGCTCGCGGGCGAACTGCTCGATAGCCTCGGCCTTCGCGTCGCCTTTGAGGTAGCGCAGGATGGTGCCGGTGAGCTTGCCGTCGACAACCTCGAGCGTGGTGGCTACGACGGTGTCCACGCCCAGCTCGGCGGCGATCGGTTCGACCAGGATGTCGGCGGAGGCGGAGATGATGATTACCTCGTGGCCGGCGGTGCGGTGCTCGTCGATAAGCTCGCGCGCCTCGCTGTAGATCGCGGGCGCGACGACGTGGTGCATCGTGTCGGTGGTGATGCGGGTGACCTCGTCGACGTCCCAGCCCTTGATCAGCTGGCTGAGGTGGTCGCGCGAGGCGTCCATCTGGTCGCTGGAGTGCCCGACGAGCATGTAGCTTGCCTTGGAAAGGTAGAGGTCAAGCGCGTCCTGGCGGGTGATCAGCCCGTTGTTGAAGAACTCTTTGCCGAAGGCATAGGCAGACGACGTCGCGATGATCGTCTTGTCTAGGTCGAAAAATGCCGCCACCGGCCTACGAGTTGCCATGGGGGTAAGTCTAACCCCGAATCCTCTGTAGAGCCTCAGCATGCCTCGTGCAAATGCTGAGACGCATGTGCATGGTGTGCCGAAGTTATCCACAACACGCGCATTTTGGATGGGCGAAATGGGCAAGTTATCCACAGATTTCCTGGGGGCCTTGCGGGTGTGGGTTTCGCGTGTCATCCTTTTGGCATGAATCAAACACAAGAAACGAATCGCAATTGGGGGCGGACGATCGTCGTGGCGGTCGACGACCCGCTCCTCCATCCCGAAGCTACCCACCTCGCTGCCGCTGCCGGCCATTCTGTCGTGGACGTGACCGACCCCGGCATGCTTGCCGCGTATGCGGAGAAGGCGTTCGCCCTGCTTATCGACGCCACGTGGGCACCACACCTCACGCATCAGCGCCACCGCAACGTCTTCGTCGTCGCCGGCAGTCTGGACGTGGCCGAAGCGTACCCAGGCGCTTTCGTCCTGCCCGCCCAGGCCGGCGACCTGCTCGTCGCGCTCGGTGAGCTCTACCGCACCCCGGAGCGTGCAACCGAAACCGGCACCATCATTGCCGTACTCGGCGCAGGCGGCGGGGTGGGCGCATCCGTGCTTGCCTGCGCGCTTGCCCGCAGCCGCGCGGATGAAGCTACGCTTATCGACGGCCACCGCCTCTCCGGCGGACTCGACCTCCTTTTAGGCATCGAGGAACACCCGGGCGCGCGCTGGGGCGAGATCGCCCTCGGCGAGGGGGCGGTGGAGCGCGCCGATGTGCGCCGCGCCCTGCCCGCCACCAAGGACGGGTGCGCGGTGCTGACCTTTGCCCGCGGCACGGTCGCCGACCCGTTTCGGCTCACGCCCGGCGAGCTCGACCGGGTTTGCACCGCGGTGGGGACCTCCGGGCTGACTGTGTTAGACATCCCCGTTGACCTGCTGCCTGCCCGCTGTGACCTCGCCGTCATTGTGGTCACCCCAACGGTGCGCTCCGTGTGCGCGGCCTCCCAGCTGGTACTCGAGTGCAACGCGGCAGGTGTGCCGCACACGCTGGTGTTGCGGGAGGGCACCTGGCAAGGTGTCGACGATCATGGCGTGGCCCGCGCGACCGGCTCGCGCATCTGCCAACGCGTCCCCACCCTGCGCCGCCTGCCGCGCGCGGTGGATACCACGGGCCTGCCCGCGCGCCTGCCCGCCCCGCTGCGCCGCGCCGCCGACGCCGTGCTCGCGGAGGTGGCCTGATGGAGACCAGCGAGATCCTCGCGCGCGTCCAGCGCCGGCTTGCCGACGAGCACACGCACCCCAGCCCCGACCGCCTCGCCGCCCTGATCCGCGAAGAGGCCGTGGTGATCAGCGACCTCGACGTGCTCGCACTGATGCGCAAGCTACGCGACGACACGACCGGCGCTGGCCCCCTCGAGCCGCTGCTTGCCGCGGGCGACGTCACCGACATCTGCGTCAACGGCCCCGACCAGGTCTTCGCCGACCGCGGGCACGGCCTGGAGCGCTGCGAGATCACCTTCGAAACCGAGGAGGCAGTGCGCGCGCTGGCCACTCGCCTCGCGCTGAGCTGTGGGCGCAGGCTTGACGACGCCCAACCGTTCTGCGACGGCCACCTCACCCGCGACGACGGCACCCTGCTGCGCTTCCACGCCATCTTAAGCCCCACCGCGAAGGTGGGCACCTGCCTCTCCCTGCGCGTACTGCGCACCGCCACCGCCTCCCTCGACGAGCTGGAGGCGCGCGGCTCCATCGACGGGGCGGTGGCCGGGGTACTGCGCGAAATGGTTGCGCGCCGCCGCGCCTTCCTCGTCGTCGGCGGTACCGGCTCCGGCAAAACCACGCTGCTGTCCGCCTTGCTCGCCGAGGCCGACCCGTCCGAGCGCATCATCGCCATCGAAGACACCCTAGAACTCACCCCGCACCACCCGCACGTGCTGAACCTCACCACTCGCGCGGCCAACGCCGAGGGTGCCGGTGCGATCTCCATTGCAGATCTCGTGCGCCAGGCGCTGCGCATGCGGCCGGACCGGATCGTCGTCGGCGAGATCCGCGGTGCCGAGGTCGTCGACCTGCTCGCCGCGCTCAACACCGGCCATGACGGGGGCGCGGGCACCCTGCACGCGAACTCCATCTACGAGGTCCCAGCCCGGCTGGAGGCGCTCGCCGCCCTGGGTGGTCTCGACCGCGCCGGGCTGCACTCCCAGCTCGCCGCCGCTGTCGACGCCGTCGTGGTGGTCAAGCGCGGCCCCGACGGCAGGCGCTTCGTCCACCAACTCGGCGTACTTGAGGGCCAACCCGTCACCGCGCGTGTGGTGTGGGACAGCGAGACCGGCGCGGCCGCGGGATTCGAGGAGCTGATCCGATGAACCCCCTCATCTTCCTCGCCGCCGCCGCGGTGCTGCACGCCCCCGCGCCTGCGAGCCGCCTCGGCGCTGATGCTGACCAGCCACGCCAGCGCGGGTGGCGCTCGGCCCGAGTGCAGGCCTGGGCCTGGAGTGGGGTCAGCGTGGTCGCGTTCGGGCTCATCGTCGCCGAGCGCATTACGGTGGTGATCGCCGTGGCGCTCGCTGGGGCCACTGCCATAGATGCGGTGCTGCGTCGCCGTCAGCAGCGCAGTGAGGCACGCGGGGCCCGCGTGACCGCGGACTTTTTGGGCCACGTGGTCTCCAACTTGGACGCCGGCGCACCCCTAGAGCGTGCTTGCGTCACCGCTGCAGAGAGGCTTCCCGACGACGCGCCGCCGCAGCTTCAACGCGACATCCACCGGCTCAACCGGCGCTTGCGCGCAGGCCAGTCCGTCGGCACCGCGATGGAGAGTGAGCAGCCAGAACTTCGGCGCCTGGTCACCCTGTGGCAGCTGGCGCAGCGCCGCGGCGTGCCGGTGGCCAACCTGCTGCGCACCGCGCGCGACGAGCTCGACCGGGCCCAGCGCCACCGCGCCGCCACCACCGCCGCACTCGCCGGGCCGCGCACGACCGCGACTGTGCTCGCCGCGCTGCCGCTGGCAGGCATCGGCATGGGCGCGGCGATGGGGGCCAACCCGATCGGCTTGCTCACCTCCGGCGGGCTTGGTGGGATTCTGCTCGTTGTCGGCACCGCGCTGGTGTGCGCCGGGGTCTGGCTTTCCCGACTCATCATCGAAAGGGCGGCGCAATGATCTCCCTGACCACAGCATTTTTCCTCGCGGCCGCGCTTGTGCTGCCGCCGGTGTGTCCCGACGTACGCGTGAAGTACCTACGCGGCGACGGTCCGAAGACCCCGCGAGACGGTCCTCGCGGGGCCGCACCGCCCGTAAACGCGCACCGCGCAGCGGCAGACATCACCCTGTTTGCTGCCTGTTGCGAAGCGGGGCTTCCGCTGGCCACCGCCGCCGCAGCCGTCGCCGACACGTACGAAGAGGCAGACGGCGAACCCGGCAGCGCCTGGCACACGGTCGCCGCGCTGACGGCGCTCGGAGTCAACCCCGAGCGCGCCTGGAACGAGCTCCACCCACTCCCGGGCGGTGCGGAGCTCGCCGGGCTTGTGGCCTTATCCAACTCTTCCGGTTCCGCCATCGTCGCAGGCTGTTCGCGCATCGTCGAACGCCTGCAGGCAGAGGCGGCGGACGAAGCGAAGGAGAAGGCGGAACGTGCCGGGGTACTCATTGCCATCCCGCTGACCGCCTGCTTTCTCCCGGCGTTCTTCGTCCTCGGGCTCGCGCCCGCCGTGATCAGCTTGGGTAGCGCCATGTTGCACTAGACCACCTATCCACCACGATCTCGACACCAACAATCGACCCTAGGATCGACCCAGTAAAGGAACTTACGTACCATGAACACAATCACCATTGAAGCCCTGAAGATGTCCTACTCGTTGCGCCTCTACGCTGCGCAAAAGGCGGAAAAGCTGCGAGACGATAGCGGGATGTCAACTATCGAATATGCATTTGGCTCGCTAGCCGCCGCGGCGCTGGCCGGCGTGCTGTACTTGGTGGTCAACGGCAGTGGCGTCTCCTCCGCCATCGAGGACGTGATCACCGACGCACTGACGAACACCCCGACGTAGATGACCAGCATTGAGACCGCGCTCTCGCTCTCCGCCCTGGTGACCGTCGCTGCGGCAATCGTCGCCGGGATCGCCACCGTGGCCACCTACATCGCCGCCGTCGACACCGCCGGGGCCGCCGCTCGTGCCCACGCCATCGGCGTGGACTACGAGCCGGTACGCGGGCATGTCGACATTAGCGAATCCGGTGGGATCGTCACCGTCACCGCGAACGTGCCCGCAGCGCTCGGGCACATGCGGGCGACGGCGCGCTACCCGGTCGAATACGCCACCGGGGGTGCCAAGTGAAGTTCTCGCGCAGCTTGGGCGATGAGTCCGGCTCGGCGACGGTGGTTGCTGTCGGCATCATCACCGCAGTGGTGGCGCTGGCGCTTTCCGTCATCGCCATCGGAGCCCGGGCCGCCGACCAGCACCGGGTGCGCATGGCGGCTGATCTGGCCGCGGTGGCCGGAGCGACGGCGCTCTACACCGGCGGCGCGGCCTGTGCGGTTGCGGAAGAAACCGCACGGCTTAACGACGCCGCCGCGCAGGCCTGCGACATCGACGGCGGCGACGTCACCGTGGAAGTCAGCATCGCCGGTGCGCGCGCGACCGCCAAAGCCGGACCGGTAGAGGAAGGGAGGTGAAAGGAGGGCGTTACGCGTTTGGCGTCGTGAAGCTGGCCTCGGCAGTCATCGACGCCAGCGCGCCCAGCAACTTCAGCGCGGCGTGTTTGTTCAGCGGCTGGTTGCCGTTGCCGCACTTCGGAGACTGCACGCACGACGGGCAGCCGTCCTCGCACTGGCAGGAGCGCACCGCCTCAAACGTGGCGGTGATCCACTCGCTAAAGCGGGCGTAGCCCTCATCGGCGAAACCTGCCCCGCCGGGGTGGCCGTCGTAGACGAAGACCGTCGGCAGCATCGTGTCCGGGTGCAGCGCCGTCGACACCCCGCCAATATCCCACCGGTCGCACGTGGCGAGCAGCGGCAGCAAGCCAATCGCCGCGTGCTCCGCCGCGTGCAGCGCACCTGGGATCTCCCCGGCGGCAATGCCCATTGCCTCCAGGGCGAGGGGGTCGATGGTGTAGGCAACCGCGCGGGTGAGCAGCGTTTGCTCGGGCAGGTCGAGCGGGATGTGCTCGGAGACGGTGCCGTCGGCAAGCCGCACGACATAGCCGGTGACCCGGTCGGTGACTTCTACGTCCACGCTTGTCACCCACAGCCCCGGAGACGGGTTGCAGCGGGCGGTGGCTTCGCCCAGGATCGCGATGTCGGTCGTCGAGCGCGCCTGCGTGGAGTAGTCAGGCGAATCCGGCACCACCAGCGCCACGTAGTTCTCCAGGTCCAACTGCTGGACCACGAAGGACTCGCCCTGGTGCAGGTAGACCGCGCCGTCGTGGACCTGGGTCGCGGCGCGCGCCGCATCCACGGTGCCCAGCAGCCGCCCGTCGGTGGTATCCACGATCATCACCTCTTCGCCCGCGCCGCCGCGCAGCGATACAGACGCGTGGGCGGTCTCCGGGGTGAGCTCGCCCTCGATAAGTGGGGTGGCGAACCAGCCGCGGGGGCGGCGTCGCAAAAAGCCCTCCTCGGTGAGTTTTTCCACCACCTCGTGGGCACCGAAGGCCTCAACGTCAGCCTCGGTGAGCGGGCGCTCCACTGCGGCGCAGTAGATATGCCCGCGGAGAATGTATGGGTTGTGCGGGTTAAACACTGAGGTCTCCACCGGTTTGCCCAGCAAAGCCTCCGGGTGGTGGACCAGGTAGGTGTCCATCGGCTCGTCGCGCGCCACCATCACCACTACCGACGCCTGCCCACGTCTCCCCGCGCGGCCTGCCTGCTGACGGAAGGACGCGACCGTGCCCGGGAACCCGGCCATCACCACCGCGTCGAGCCCGCCGACGTCGATGCCCAGCTCCAGGGCGTTCGTCGTGGCCAGGCCCAACAGGTCGCCATCGTCGAGCGCGCGCTCTAGCTTCCGACGGTCCTCCGCCAGGTAGCCCGCGCGATAGGACGCCACCCGGTTTGCCATATCGGCGCGACCCGCCACCACCAGGTCCTCCTGGGCGCGCAACGCCACCGTCTCCGCGGCGCGCCGGGAGCGCACAAACGTCAGGGTGCGGGCACCCTCCTTGACCAGCGTGGCCATGATCGCCGCGGCCTCGGTTGAGGCGGCGTAGCGCACCGGAGCACCGTGCTCGCCCTCGGCACCCTCGATGAACCCGGGCTCCCACAGGGCGATGGTGCGGGTGCCGGTTGGGGCGGTGTCGTGGGTGATTGCGGTGACCTCGCGGCCGCACAGGCGGGACGCGTGCGCGGCGGGGTCGGCCGCCGTCGCGGAGGCGAAGACCACTACCGGGTGCGCGCCGTACGCGGCCGCGATCCGCAGCAGGCGGCGCAGGACGAGGGAGACGTTCGCGCCGAAGACGCCGCGGTAGGTGTGGCACTCGTCGACCACGATAAAGCGCAGGTGGCGCAGGAAACGCGCCCACCGCGGGTGCGCGGCAAGGATGCCGGCGTGCAGCATGTCCGGGTTGGAAAAGACGAAGCGGGAGGCGTCGCGGATACCAGCGCGGGCTTCCGTCGGCGTGTCCCCGTCGTAGGGGGCGGGGTGAACCCCGGAAAGCTCGTCGATCTGTGAGGTCATCCGCGCCGTGGCCTGCAGCTGATCCGAGCCGAGCGCCTTCGTAGGGGTGAGGTAGAGCGCACACGCCGTCGGGTCCTGCGCCAGCGCAGTGAGGATGGGCAGCTGGTAGCCCAGCGACTTGCCCGAAGAAGTACCGGTGGCAAGCACCGTGTCGTGGCCCTCCCACACCGACTGCGCACATTGTGCTTGGTGGGCGTAGGGGGAGGTGATGGTGGCGCCGATAAGCAACTGCTTGAGCGACGGAAGAACCCACTCGGGCCAGTCGGCGAACTGCGCGGGGGTAGCCTCGCACTCCTCGACGTGCGTGATGGTCGAGGTGCCAAAACGCCCGCGGAGCTGGGCAATGAGCTCCTGGCCGAGCGAACTGGGCGGGGGAGTGGGGCGGTGATCAGTCATGACACCGAAAAGTATGCCATCTTGCTATGCCAAACCCTCGAAGTCATGGCAGACTGGTGCGTGGTCAGAAGATTTTGTGTGCGCCCTTGAAAAGGTGCTCGCGAGGTTAGTTGACGCGGGCACCAGGCACTTAGAGATGGTCCTGGTGGACGACCAAACACATCTCACCCAAGTTTTTTAGTGAAAGGTTTCACCATGGCTACCGGAACTGTGAAGTGGTTCAACGCAGAAAAGGGCTTCGGCTTCATCGCACCGGACGACGGGTCCTCCGACGTCTTCGTGCACTACTCCGAGATCCAGGGTTCGGGCTTCCGCACCCTGGAGGAGAACCAGCAGGTCGAGTTCGAGGTGGGCGAGGGTGCCAAGGGCCCGCAGGCCCAGCAGGTGCGCGCGCTGTAAGCTTCGCGCTTTTTGAGTAGGGCCTCGTTGCCGGTTTTGTCCGGTGGCGGGGTCTTTTTGTGGTTCTGGCGGAAAAGCGTGAAAGATTCGACCGTTTTTTGGGGCGGTTTTGCGTTTCCCCAGGTCAGCGAATGGTAGTATGTGGAATCTCTCACGGGCTCACTCGCCAAGCCCCCAGACCCCCTACAACGACGACTGCCCCCGGCGCTCGTCGCGCCAGTCGAAGAATTTGGCCTGCAGCTTCTGTATGCCGAAGCCGACGAGCGAGCCGAGTAGGACGCCGACCACCATGCCGAGCAGTGGGATGTCGGAAAACAGTGCGCCGCCGGCGTAGCCGATGCCCACGGAGAGGATCGCCCAGATGATCACGCCGATGGTGTCGTAAAAGAAGAAGGCGAACCAGTTGTAGCGCACCGAGCCCAGCACGATCGTGGCCACCCAGCGCGCCCAAGGCAAAAAGCGGCCGACGATGATGGTGGGCCCGGCACCGCGGTGCATGTTGCGCCGCACCCACAGGATGGCTTGGCCTGCCTTGGACTCGGGGTCGAGGCGTTCGACGAATCCGATGAGGCGGGCGCCGAGGGCGAAGCAGAGGTTGTCGCCGATAATCGCGCCGATGATCGCGGCGGCGATGACGGCTTTCACACTCGGCACGCCTTGGGAGGCGGCGAAGGCACCGGCGAGGTTGAGCACGGTCTCCGAGGGCACGATGGGGGCGAGCGCGTCTGCGATGATGAGCAGGGTGACCAGGGGGTAGAACAATGGGGTGCCCATGAGCATGTGGAGGAAGTCGATGAACGGGTCGAACATTTCCATGGGAACCTCCTCTCAAATGCCTGCTCACGGCGTTGCACCGTGCGGTGCGTCGAGTCTACGATACGCCCTCGGTGGGGGAGTGTGCAGCGTCGCGTCTGCTACAAATATTGGTGTTTGAGATCCGGCTTTCATTCGCGCCAGCCGGAGGTGTGCATATACTGCGTGGAAGCGAATGTATCGCAGCGGTACATATATATAGGTGCGAATCGAGTTTAGAGCGAGGTGTCACGCAGGGTGACGGGAAACGGCAAGACGCTGGTCATCGTGGAGTCGGCGACGAAGGCGAAGAAGATCCAGAAGTACCTGGGCGAGGATTACATCGTCGAGGCTTCTGTCGGCCACATTCGCGACCTGCCTGGCCGCGCTGCGGATATTCCCGCGAAGTACAAGAAGGAGCCGTGGGCGAAGCTGGGTGTGAACCCGGACGCCGGTTTCGCGCCGATCTACGTGGTCAGCCCCGACAAGAAGAAAAAGGTGTCTGACCTGCGCGCCAAGCTCAAGGAGTGCGACAAGCTCCTGCTCGCCACAGACCCGGACCGCGAGGGCGAGGCGATCGCGTGGCACCTGTTGGAGACGCTGAAGCCGAAGGTGCCGGTGGAGCGCATGGTGTTCAACGAGATCACCGAGTCCGCGATCCGCGAGGCCGCCGAAAACACCCGCGAGCTGGACATGGACCTCGTCGAGGCGCAGGAGACCCGCCGCATCCTGGACCGCCTGTACGGCTACGAGGTCTCGCCTGTGCTGTGGAAGAAGGTCATGCCGCGCCTGTCCGCGGGCCGCGTGCAGTCCGTTGCTACCCGCGTGATCGTGGAGCGGGAGCGCGAGCGCATGGCGTTCATCGCCGCCGAGTACTGGGACATCACCGCCTCGCTTATCCCGCAGCAGGGAGAGAAGACGGAGTTCGACGCGAAGCTGGCCACGCTCGATGGGCAGCGCGTGGCGCAGGGGCGCGACTTTGATGACCGGGGAAGGCTGAAGGGGGAGGCGGTGGTCGTCGATAAGCAAAGGGCCCAATCGCTTGCCGACGGCCTGCAGGGCCGCCCCATGCACGTCACCGCCGTCGAGGAGAAGCCGTACACGCGGCGTCCGCACGCGCCGTTTATGACGTCGACCCTGCAGCAGGAGGCGGGACGCAAGCTGCACTTCACCTCCGCGCGCACGATGCGCATTGCGCAGCGACTGTACGAGAACGGCCACATCACGTACATGCGTACGGACTCGACCTCGCTGTCCAAGCAGGGTTTGCAGGCCGCGCGCTCGGCGGCGACCGAGCTCTACGGTGACAGCTTCGTGTCGAAGTCGCCGCGCACCTACGACCGGAAGGTGAAGAACTCGCAGGAGGCGCACGAGGCGATCCGTCCTGCGGGTGAGCGCTTCGCCACCCCGGGTCAGCTCGGCAACGCGCTGGATGCGGAGGAGTTCAAGCTCTACGAGCTGATCTGGCAGCGCACCGTGGCCTCGCAGATGGCGGACGCGCGCGGCAACTCCACCAAGGTCACCGTGGCAGGCGAGGCGGAAAGCGGCGAGCGCGCCGAGTTCACCGCCACCGGCCGCACCATTACTTTCCCGGGCTGGCTGCGCGCGTACTCCGATACGAACGACAAGGAGACGCACCTGCCGCAGCTCGCGGAGGGCGACGCGCTGGACGCGACGAAGCTCAGCGCCGATGAGCACACCACCAATCCGCCTGCGCGCTACAACGAGGCCAGCCTGGTCAAGAAGATGGAAGACCTGGGTATTGGCCGCCCGTCGACGTACGCCAGCATCATCAAGACGATCCAGGACCGCGGCTACGTGGTCACCCGCGGCAACGCGCTGGTGCCCAGCTGGGTCGCCTTCTCCGTGATCGGCCTGTTGGAGAACAACTTCGACGCGCTGGTGGACTACGACTTCACCTCGTCCATGGAGGACGAGCTGGATGAGATCGCGCACGGCAACGAGGACCGCACCGAGTGGCTCACCGGCTTTTACTTCGGCGACGCAGACGCGGACGAGAACATGGCCGAGGCCGTGGCGCGCCGCGGCGGGCTCAAGCACATCATCGAGGCCAACCTGGAGAGCATCGACGCCCGCCAGGTCAACTCGCTCAAGCTCTTCGAGGACGCCGAGGGCCGCGACATCAACGTGCGCGTCGGCCGCTACGGCCCCTACATCGAGCGCCAGGTGGGCGTGACCGAAGACGGCGAGCCGGAGTACCAGCGCGCCAACCTGCCGGAGTCCTCCACCCCGGACGGCATCACCCTGGAGCTGGCGGAGAAGCTCTTCGCCACCCCGCAGTCCGGCCGCGAGCTGGGCGAGAACCCGGCCAATGGCCGCATGGTGGTGGCTAAGGAGGGCCGCTACGGCCCGTACGTCACCGAGCTCGTGCGCGACGACGAGCGCGAGACCGCCGAGGCGCACGCCGAGGAGGTCATCGCCGCCGAGCGCGCCGAGGAGGACAAGCAGCGCGCCGAGGAAGGCAAGCGCAAGAAGAACTGGGAGACGAAGACCGCGGCGAAGCAGAAGGAGAAGCGCCTCGGCGAGCTGGTCAACGAGCAGCTCAAGCCCGCGACTGCCTCCCTGTTCAAGACGATGGAGCCGTCCTCGGTCACCCTCGAGGAAGCACTGCAGCTGTTGAGCCTGCCGCGCGAGGTGGGCACCGACCCGGCCGACGGCGAAGTCATCACCGCGCAGAACGGCCGCTACGGCCCGTACCTGAAGAAGGGCACGGACTCGCGCTCCCTGGCCAGCGAGGACCAGATCTTCAGCATCACGCTGGAGGAGGCCCGCCGCATCTACGCCGAACCGAAGCGCCGCGGCCGCGCCGCCGCCAAGCCGCCGCTGAAGATGCTGGGCGACAACGACGTCTCCGGCAAGCCGATGAGCATCAAGGACGGCCGCTTCGGTCCGTACGTCACCGACGGCGAAACCAATGCCTCCCTGCAGCGCGGTGACACCCCGGAGACCGTCACCGACGCGCGTGCGAACGAGCTGCTCTCCGCCCGCCGCGCCCGCGAGGCCGAGGAAGGCCCGAAGAAGGCGACCAAGAAGAAGGCCACCAAGAAGAAGGCGACCAAGCGCGCGAAGAAGACGGTGAAGAAACCCACGCAGACCACCAAGCGCGTGATCAAGGCCGGCTCGAGGAGGAAGTAAATGCTCGCCCGCACGCGCCGGGGCATCGCCGCGCTTATCGACGCCCTGTTGCCCCACTCCTCCCTCACCCCAGAACGCGCAGCGTGGGCGGTCGGCGCAGACGCGGCCGGCATCGCCCAGTGCGCCGGGTGGAACAAAGCCGCGCTGGTGGCCGAGCCGCTTTCGCGCGTCGCCCTCGCCGCCGTCCCGCTGCGCGTGAGCCGGGACCCGGTCCTGACCTGCGCAGTGCTCGCCTCCGCGGTGACCGTCTTCGAGCAGGAGCGTGTGCCGCACGCGCCGTCTGCACTCGGCGTCAGCACGCTAGCGAGCGCGCAGGCCGGCTACCTCACGCGCCTTGTGCAGCGGGGCGCCGCGGTGGGCCGAGTTGGACTTGCTACTGCGGTAGGCGCAGTTGCCGCCGGTGGCGCGATCGCCGCGTGGGCGGATCGCCGCCTGCTGCCCGCCACCCTCATCGGTGGCGTGGCGGTGGCCGCGACGGCGGCAGCGGCAAACGATCCGGCCTTCCGCGCCAACACGAACGATCCGGCGCGCGAGGGCCTAAGCCACGGTGCGAACCTCATACTCAGTGCCGAGGGGCTGCGCCTGCTCACGAATGCGGGCCTGGTCGGCAAGGCCTGCGATGCGGTCGGCCTGCCCGCCGGTTTGGGGGAGCGCGGCGCGCGTGCGGCGGTGTCCTGGGCCGGCTCGATTGGCCAGCTCCTGCTCGTTCACGGGCTCAGCGCCCGCGACTAAGACGCGGAACTAGTAACGGTCCGCCAAGGTGGAGCGCACCG
>NZ_KV818023.1:33554-95151 GCF_001814825.1 Corynebacterium sp. HMSC071B10
GCGGGCCAGCTGCGTCATCTTGTTGCGCCCGCGCAGTTCCACGGACTTCATCAGCGTCCAGCGCTGCTGCTCGACCTCGTTCGCGGCGCGTAGCGTGGCGGCGTTGGTCAGCACGCGGCCGGGCACGCCCTTAGCCAGTTCGGTCAGGCGTGCCGCGGCGTTGACGGCGTCGCCGATGACGGTGTACTCGAAGCGGTCGTGCCCGCCGATATGGCCCGCAACGACGTGGCCGGAGGCCACGCCCACCCCGGCTTCGAGCTGAAGGCCGTTGAGTTCTTGGCGGAGTTCGCGGGCGGCTTGGAGGGCGTGCGAGGCCGCGTCGTGAAGCGAGACTGGGGCCCCAAAGACGGCGAGCGCGGCGTCGCCCTGGAACTTATTGATCACGCCCTTGTTGCGGTGCACAACCTCGACGACAACCTCGAAGAAGTCGTTGAGTGCGGCCACGACCTCCTCGGGCGTGTGGTTGACGGCAAAGGTGGTGGAGCCGACGACGTCGACGAAGACGACGGCGACCTTGCGGTCCTCGCCACCCAGCTCCGGCTTCTCCTCCAGAGCCTTCTGTGCGACCTCGCTGCCGACGTAGCGGCCGAAGATGTCACGCACGCGCTGGCGCTCGCGCAGGCCCCGCATCATTTCGTTGAAGCCCGCCTGGAGCACGCCGATCTCAGAGCCGTCGTAGATGTCGACCTGCGTGTTGGTCTCGCCGCGGCGCACGCGGTTGATGGCGTCCTGCAGCTCCTTGATGGGGTCGACCACGCTCATGATCACAAAGGCGGTGCCGAACGCGCCGGTGGCCATGGCGGACAGCGCCAGCACGAACACGGCCGGTTGCAGCTCGCCTGGGGTGTTGGTGAAGTAGCCGCGGGACTGGGCGAGGAACAGTAGGACGATGCCCAGCATGGGCACGGCCGAGGTGGTGAACCACGTCATGTAGAGGCGCTGTTTGATCGGCGGCTCCAACGTGGCGTCCTCGAAGCGGCGCGCCAGCGCCTCCGCCGCGATGGGGCGGACCAGCCGCTCGGCCTGCAGGTAGGTCAGCACGGCGGTGACGAAGCAGGCCATGGAAGTGGCCACGAAGATGACCACCGCGAACCGCCCGCTCGTGCGCGCGGTGAGCACGGTGAGGATCGTGATGCCGATCAACCACACCACTACCACGATCATGGTTTGCAGCACGGGCAGTCGCAGCACCAGCCGCCGCACCATGTTCGGGTCGTGGTCTTGCGGCCGATGCTGCCACTCCAGCACCGGTCGGAAGAGGAAGAAGGTGACAACTATCCCCAGCACCACGGCGCACGCGACGTAGACCAGCCCGATCAGCCCGAGCGTGGAGCTGTGCAGCGCCAGCTGCTCGGTCTCCGGCATCGGAATGAAGAAGCGGATGAACACCATGATGGCGGCGGCACCAAGCAGGTTCGTTCCCAGCACGGTTGCGGCGTAGAGGGGCCAGGAGGTCCCCCACACCCAACGCAAGCCGTGCCAGAATCTGTTCATGGTGTATTACCTTAGCGAACGAGTACGCTAGGGCGCTGTGAACCTGCCCCAGTTTCGAAGTGTTGCCGAGCGCCTCGCGGATGCGCCAAACGTCCGCGAGGTCATCCTTGCTGCGGCCAGCGCTGCGCGGGAGCAATCGCTTATCGACGCCCCCCGCCAGGACTACGCCATGACCCACTCCTGGCTCTTTACCGGCCCACCCGGCTCGGGCCGTTCGCAGGCCGCACTGGCTTTCGCCGCAGCCCTGGTGTGCACGGACCCGAACGAGGTTGGGTGCGGGCGGTGCAAGGGCTGCCTTGACGCGCTCGCGGGCCAGCACACCGACATCGTGCACGTGGTGCCGAAGGAACTGATTATTAAGACGGACTACATCCGCGAGATCGTTGCCCAGGCGGCAAGGATGCCGACGGTTGCGCCCTACCGGGTGCTGATTATCGAAAACGCGGACCGCCTCCACCCGGCTGCGGCGGATGCGCTGCTGAAGACGGTGGAGGAGCCGCCTGAGCGCACCGTGATCATCCTGCTCGCGCCGTCGACAGACCCGGAGGACTTCTCCCAGACGCTGCGCTCGCGCTGCCGACACCTCTATATCCCCTCGCCGTCCGAGGCGGAGCTGGTGAACATCCTCATGCAGGAGGAGGGCGCCACGGAACACGACGCGCGTCTCGCTGCGGCGACCTCGCTGCGCCACGTCGGGCGTGCCCGCCTTCTGGTCCGTAGCCCCGAGATCCAAAAGCGCCGAGCGCAGGCCATCAACATGGCGGAGCTGATCTTCCAGGGTGCGTACGCCTTCCAGGCTGTTGGCTCGCTGATCAAGGCGACGGAGAAGGAAGCAGTCGACTCCTACGCGGACGAAGACGCCGCGGAGCGCGCCAAACTCGAGCAGGCCCTCGGCATGGGCGCAAAGGGCAAGGGCGCGGCCAAGGCGCTGCGCGGGGCCGCGAGCTCGCTGAAGGAACTCGAAGCCCGGCAGAAGGCGCGCAGCACTCGCCGCAAGCGTGACGTCTTCGACCTGGTCCTGGTGGATCTCGCCGGCGTGTACCGCGATGCGCTGGTGGTGCAGGCCGGTGCCGACGTCCCGCTGACCCACCCCGATTTCGAACCGCTCGCCCGCGAACTCGCCGAACGCGTCCCTGCCTCCGGCCTGGTCGCCTGCCTGGACGCGATCGCCCAGTGCCGCGCGCGTCTGCACCAGTCGGTGACCCCAGCCGTGGCGTTCAACGGCATGATCGGGCATCTGCGCGTCGCTTGCGGCGTACGCTGACCTGCTGGTTTATCGTTTAGTGGTTTCTGCACTACAATCGTTTTCCGGTACAGCGTCGCTATGCGTGTTGTCCGGCCGCCTTAGCTCAGTCGGCAGAGCGTTTCACTCGTAATGAAAAGGTCGCGAGTTCGATTCTCGCAGGCGGCTCCACCAAAACCCCAGCTAGAACACCGTTTTAGCTGGGGTTTTGTCGTCGTTTCGCGCGTCCAGTTGCCGATTAGCCCGATCAGCGACATCACACAAAGTGGGGAGCAGCGGGCCTGGTCCTAGATGCACAAAAGCCCCGCACGTAGCGGGGCCTCTGGCAATGTGGAGTTGCACACGACATGCAATCTCTACGCCTCAAATGGTAATGCAAAGCCACCAGTAGACATAAGGAGCAGATCGAACGGCACGGAGCATCAGATAAATATCGATTCCATAACTAAACGCAACTCTGGTTGATGATTACTTGTGCTTCTTCTTTACTGGGGAGGTACCTGAATTGAGTACGAGAGGAGTTGATCCGCAATGCATTACACCAGGAAGTTTGCCCCATCGTTTTGATTTCTGCGTTAGTGGTTGGGGGGCCGGCTAAGGCGCAAATTGATGGCCCTTCGCTAGTTCCGTGCTCGCCGTCGACTGGGTGCGTAACTGACGGAACTTACCAGTGGCAGGCCCCTATGCCTCCCAAGCTTACGGACGAAGAGCTGCGGCTATGTGATCAATGCAAAGTGCAAACGGTTGCTGCAGGACTAACCGCTGTGGCTGGAGGGTGGTGCTGTTGGGCAACTCGGTGCCGCAGTTATTGGTCCGTGTAAAGAAGTTCACGACAAATACCAAGAACGCGTCGGGCGAGGAGAATAGGAGACAGGTCATATGAGTGGACGATTCATTCTTTTGATTTTGGCGACAGCGTTGGCCTCCCTTTTGTTCATCTGGATGGTGCAAAGTTCGGAAACCCAGTTTTCCGGTTTCATCAGCGGAGCGGTAGCGCTATTCCTTGCTGCTCTTGCGGTGCGTGAGTGGAAGTCCAGGAACTCTCATCCGCATTAAAGCGTTCATCTAGATGCCCCAGGCATCGTTCTGGGCGTAGAAGTGGAGCTACCCTGCTTCAGTGTGACCTACACCGTGTACGAGGACAACTACATCATTCTCGAGGCCTCTGCCCCAGCCGCCGTGGAAGTAGACGTAGACCTACTTTTTGATCGTTTTAGGTGGGCAGAGTTATCGCTTGGCTTCGCCAGCACCGGGGGTTCCTTGAACGAGGAAGTCTCTTCGGGTCTCTGGGAACTCAATGACGTCACACGCAACATGATCAAAGAGCTACAAGCTATCCAAGTACATGTGAATGTCCGCTCTGCGGAGGGCCGATTGCCCCTTCGGCAGCTCTTCGCTGTGTGGGACTTGGCGCTCCCTGTAGCTATCTTTTCGGACCTTCGGTCGGTCGCCATGAAGAGAATTTCGCGTCCTGGAATCTCTCCAGTGCAGCGGAATCCCTTTCCTGACTTCTATTCGCGGGATTGCCTTGAAGATGTGGGCAAGGAATCATGGGCAAGTGCTGTAGCGCTCGTCGATCATGTTGTAGTTCGGCACCACCCACCTGAGCAAGGGAAAATCGCGTTGAGTGTTGGAGGAAAGAAGACCAAAGAAGCAACGTTCTATGCAGAAGGATTCCGCCCCGTGATCATCTCCCGTGATTTTGAATCGATCTTGGGTGATCTTCCCCTAGAAGAAGAATGGTCTGTCGCAGCTATCCGGATATGAGCAGGGCATTGATTGCAGGCCTCAGCGACGAGATCAACGCACTCGAACCCGCGAGGCTGCATTGTCCAAACGGGGCTAGCTCCATTTGGATCAAGGCCGGGCAGAAAACCCCAGTTCGAACCGTTTTAGCTGGGGTTTCTTCGTTAGCTGTTGCGACCGGCTATTTGGTGGCAGTGTCGTGACTAACCGGTAGCGCTTCAGTGAGCATCCGGTAGCGGCTCAACTTGCATAGGGTGATGGTTCCTGCATCCGCTTCATTCGGGTGCAGCACGTTCCGGATGGAGTCCGCTGATGAAATTGGAGCTATACCGCGGAAATCTCCACGGTCGGCCCCGGCTCTTCGGCACTAAATTGAACCAAGCCCGGTTGCAGTTCATCTCGCTTCAGGAGCGGCCCAAGCCCATCCTTGATGCCTGTCGATTCGGGGTAGTTGGTACCGCGATTCCGCGTAGTTGGTACCGGTGCTCCGCGTACTCGGTACTGCAGGGCGCTTTCATAGTTGATGCTGGAAGTACCGTGTTTCGGTGATGCTGCGGCAGCTCCAACCCGTTATACGAAGGAAAGGCCTGGAGCCCTACTCGCGGACTGCACCGTTGTCTCGATTCCAGGCCGACAGCAGTGGTGGTGGGACATTCTGGGGAGCCCGGGGCCCGAGTGTTCACAGCGCCGAAGACTTACTGAACCGTTGCGGGCAGTTGCGAATGACGCTGCCGGAGAGCCGATTGCAACATAGCGGACACCGAACCCGCATAGAAGTCTTCACCATGCGCAAGGACACCCCCAGTGGCCTGCTCGAACGAGTAATGCCTGCAGCCGGGGCCATACAGCCGGCCCGGCTCTGCTGTCCAGGTACCAACTACTTGGAACGCGGCAGTACCGAGCCTTCGGAGCGCCGGTATCAAACCCGCCCCTGACAACGCCACCATTTCTGAACCCTTGACCGACTCGCCGCAGGTGCGGAGCCCTGGCGAGCCTCCGCTACCGGATACTCACTCAGGCGCTACCAGATACTCACCACACCGCTACCATTTCAGTCTTCTGAACAACTGAGGTTCATCATGAGACCACGATATCCCGTTCTGGTTCACACCCCGAGAACTTAACCTAATGTTCACAGCTTTTTCATCCCCCATTCCCATCCCCCACGATCAGCATCAGGAGAGGGGGGAGCGTAGCAATGGGAAATCTTTGAAGCGTGAAAGTAGTCCGTGAACGGCTTTTGCTCAAGATGCACACATTCCTCAGAGTCCCATTCGAACGATGCCAATTCATGCCAGACCTCAAATTGTAGCCGCAAACAATGCAGATCCTTAAGGCCAAAAAAGCTGCATAGCTCTGAAATCGTAAACTCCGCAACGACTTCATCTTTGTACAGCTTAATCCGAACAACATGATGGTCAACGTCTACCGGTTCGCCACCCTCTAGGTTCCAGAGTGGGGTTTTTAACACTTTCATTAGAGCCTCCTTAATTAGACTCCCCTGTAAAGTCTCCCTGGCACCGTTCCAAGTTAAAGGAATGGGGGTGGTGGTGCCACGTTATATCCAGCGCAACCTCTTGTGGCCAACACACTTCACTCACGTTCCCTTTCAATTAGGGTACGCCCCAGAGTTACATGTGATGTGCTGGCATTAATGAAACACGGCGAGTAGGAAGTCTAATTCAACCCCAACTTCTGCGGCCCGAGAATTTGGCTATCTCTCTGTTCGCACTATTTATTCCTCATTTTCCACGACCTTTCTCCGGCCCAACACGGCCGGGCCCGACCCCGCACGACTGAAGTTCATTCAGCACCTCCACGACGTCGACGTCCTGGTCCTCGATGACTTCCTGGCTACACCTGTGGATGCCGCGACCGCGCACCAACTTCTCAACATCCTCGCCGGGCGAGAAGGCAAAGTCTCAACGATAGTGACCTCACAATTCGCCCCACTGGAGTGGTACAAGTCCATCCCCGACGCCGTGATCTCCGAGTCAATCCTCAACCGACTCGTCTCCGGCGCCGAGATCATCACACTCGAAGGACCAAACATGCGCCTGACCACCAACGCATAACCACCAACAACGCCTGAGTGAGACACCGCTACCGGATACTCACTCAGGCGCTACCGGATACTCACTCAGGCGCTACCAGATACTCACCACACCGCTACCATTTCAGTCTTCTGAACAATCAGCGACGAGATCAATGCACTCGAACCCGCGAGGCTGCATTGTCCAAACGGAGCTAGCTCCATTTACACCCGACCGCCCCATAAAATCCCAGGTCGTGCATCGCCACATCGGCTAAACGGAGCTAGCTCCATCTAGGCCTGCACACCCACGACGCCGCACACCGACGAAACCTCAACCCCCAACAACCCCGCGCACCAGGTACCCGCGCCGAATCTGCACGCTGCGGATGAGCGCGGAGCACGCAGCGAGCACGGCGAACACCGCAAACGGCAGACTCGGCCCGACGCGCGGCGTGATCCACGCGATCAATGGCGAGATCCCAAACCCGATGTAGGTCGCCACGTAGTACAGCCCGATGACGCGGCCGCGTTTTTCGGGCGGGGTGTACTCGTCGACGTCGAGAAGCCCCTCGCGCAGGCACAGCCCGTACGCCAGCCCGAGCAGCGCGGTAGCAGCCAGGAAGACGCCGGCAGAAGGTCGTGCCCCGCCTACCGCGATGAGCGCCATGCCGCCGGTCGCT
This sequence comes from Corynebacterium sp. HMSC071B10, assembly GCF_001814825.1. NCBI lineage: Bacteria > Bacillati > Actinomycetota > Actinomycetes > Mycobacteriales > Corynebacteriaceae > Corynebacterium > Corynebacterium sp. HMSC071B10. The sequence continues at coordinate 40,753 of NZ_KV818023.1, forward strand.
CCGAGCGCCCCGACCACGCCTGCGCGCGGTCCCCACTGCCCGCGCCGGGCGAGTGCCTGCACGGTTAGTGCCACGCTAAAGCCCAGTACAGCGGCCACGCCGGGCATGAACGCGGCACCGATGGCAAAGTCGGTGCGCCCGGCCAGCACCACCATCGCCGTCGTGATTGAGGCGAAAACCCAGATCCCCATCGGCACCGCCGTCGCGAGCGCCTTAGCCTCGCTGTGCGCGGAACGAGCCTCAGCAGTCTGCGTCACCGCAGGCGCGCCGTCGTCGCGCATGCTTATCGACGCCACCATCACCCCCACAGCCATCACAATCGGCACCACGAACGGGACCTTCACCGCGTCCGCAGCCAGGTGAGCGACTACACCGGAGGAAACCGGACCAAGCATGAACCCGGTGGTCAAGGCGATGCCCGCGGCGGTTGCGCCGCTCGCGCCGCGGAGCCTGCCGGCCCAAGCGGTGCCGGCGCTGACGACCAGGCCCACCCCGAGACCGACGATGAAGCGGCCGAGGAGCAACCCGTGTCCGGGGATGCCCAGCATGAGGTAGACATTGCCCGCAGCCGCGATGATGGTGCCCGCAACCACTGCGGGCCGCGACCCGAAGCGGTCGGCGACCCACCCGCCGATGAGCAGGCTGGGGAAGAGCCCAACCGCGTAGATGCCGTAGGCGCTGTTGGCCAACACGGCGGAGACGTCGTGGTCGCGGCGCAGCAGCACCAGTACCGACGCGAAGTGGTTTGCGGACCACCCGGCCGTAATGAGGAACGCGAGGGTGAGCGCGTACGTGGCGCGCGCCATTAGTCCTCCCGGCGGCTTTCTGGCAGCAGGCGCGGTACGACCTTGCCGGTGGCGTTGCGCGGCAGCGAGCGGACGAAGTTCACGTCGCGGGGGATGGAGTGGTCGGCCAGGTTGGCGCGGACCCAGTCGCGCACGGCCTGGGCGGTCAGGCGCTTACCGGCCTCGGAACGCTCCGGCACGACCCAGACGGCGATGCGCTTAAACGTGTCCGGGTCGTCGACGCCGCCGGAGTGCAGCTCGTCGATGCCGGGCATGCGTTCGAGGACCTCGGTGACGGACTGGGGGTGGACGTTTTCGCCGCCGACGATGATCATGTCGTCGTTGCGGCTTAAAACGTGCAGATAGCCGTGTTCGTCGAAGTAGCCGAGGTCGCCCATCTCCACCAGCCCGTCGATGGTGACCAGCGGGGTCTCCGGGTTGGTGTAGCCGCGAAGTGCGGTTTCGTTGTTGAGGAAGATGCGGCCGACTTCGCCCTGGGGGACCTCGTTGTCGTTGTCGTCGTAGATCTTCAGGATGGTGCCCGGCGGGACGCGGCCGGCGACGGAGGCGTCGCTAGCCAGCAGCGCGGGGTCGGCGGCTGCAGCAAGTGCGAGCTCGGTGGACCCGTAGATGTTGGCCAGGATGGGGCCGAAACGTTCGTGCATGCGCTCGACGATCGCCGGGGTCAGCGCGTTGCCGGCGGAGCCGATGAACTTCAGGTGCGAGGTGTCGAAGCGCTCGTTGTCGGGGATGTCCAGCATCTGTTTGAAGAAGATGGGAGAGGAGATCATCCCGTCGCAGCGGTACTGCTGTAGCTGGCGGAAGACGTTTTCGGGGTCGAAGACGCGCTGGGTGACCACGGTGCCGCGCACGCCGAGCGTGATGTTGAGCGCGGACCAGCCCCAGGTGTGGAAGATGGACGCCGTCATCTGGATGGTGTGGCCGGAGCGAAACGGCATGGCCTCGAGGTATCCGGCGACCACCAGCGGCATCTTCGGCTCCGGGCGCAGGATGCCCTTCGGGATGCCGGAGGTGCCGGAAGACATGAGCACCATGTCGCCGTGCTTGGGGAACAGCGGCAGCTTTGGCAAGCCGCGCGTGCCGCGGGCGATGATGCCCGCCTGGGTCAGCTCGTCGCCGTGGTCGCGGGTGGTGTGCGCCCACACGCGCGTGACGTGCTCGATGCCTTCGGGGATGCGGTCGGCGAACTCGTCGTCGATGAACAGGATGTCAATGTTGTTTTCTGCGATGATCCCGGCGAGTTGCTCGGGGGACGAGCCGATGTTGAGCAGGAAGATCGTGCCGCCGGTGTAGCCCTTCGCGGCGAGCGGCAGGATGATGCCGCGGCCGTTGCGTGCCATGACACCGATGCGTAGGGCGTCGAGGCCCTTGTCCTGCTGGACTTGAAGGAGCCAGCGGCCGAGTGTGCGCGATTGATCGCGGAGTTGGCGGTAGGAGAGGAGCCCGTCGTCGTCGATAAGCGCGGTGCGCTCGGGCACTGCTGCTGCACCCTGCTCGACCTCGCGGGCGGTGGTGAAATGGTAGCGCGCGAGGTTGGGGACGAGGGCGAGCATGGCTTTCGGGCCGCCCTCGCCGCTGATGAGGCCGGCGCGGTTGGCGGCGCGCAGGAAGCGCACGGCGGAGCGCGCAGTGAACGCGACGCGGGAGGGGGTCAGCGCGGGTTTGTGCATGGCTGTAGTCCTTCTTTCCCGAAATTGGCGTACGGGCGATAAGTGTATCTGTTTAGTATTGCAAAACGTTCAGTAGTGTGACAATTGTGCACTCGTGTTAACTTGTGTTGTTAGGAGAGTATGATACGGGTAACGTTTCGCTGTGACCTTGGGATGATTACTCTGTACAAAGTTCTTTCGCAAACGGGAGCACACGCACAATGACGAGCACACGCTTACGCACAACACTTGCCGCCATCTGCGCGGCTGTCCTCGCCGCACTCGGCGTCGTTGCCGCGCCAAGCGCGGGGGCGCAGCAGCGCAACATGGTGATCTTCGGTGACTCCGTCATCGCGGACCCGAGTGGCCCGCAGTGGGCGGCCGGCAAGCTCGGGCTCGACTCGCGCGGCTCATCCTCGGTGACCACGTGGTGCCCGACCTCGCCGACCAGCTGGGGCAAGCAGGCAGCGGCCCGCCTTGGTCTGCCGGCCTGGGACTACTCCTGCACCGGCACCGTCTCCATCCAGAAGGGCCCGCAGTTTTCCTCGCAGGTCACCCGTGCGGCGCGCGACGGTGGGCTCAACCGCAATACCGCCCGCGTGATCATCTCCACCGGGTTCAATGACACGTACCACAATGACGGCCGCAATCGCGCCGCTTTCCGACGCGACTTTGTCGCCGCCATGGTGCCGCAGATTAACCGCATCCGCGCCGCCGCCCCGAACGCGCGCATCCAGATCGTGGGCTACCCCAAGATCACGCAGGGCGACAAGGTTTGCCTCTTCCACATCGCGCCGAACGTGTCGGATACGACCCCGTTCGCCGCGGTGCAGGAGTGGGAGGACTCCGCGCAGTGGGCCCAGGTGGACCTGGCACGCGCGACAGGCATTGAGTTTTTGGACTTGAAGCCTTCGACCTGGCACAACAACATGTGCGCGCCCGATAATAAGCGCATGTGGGCCGGCCTGGTGGACTTCTACGGCGGGCCGGGCAACCTGCCTATCCACGTCAACCAGCGCGGCCACGCGCACGTCGCCCGCGTTATCGCCGCATCCTAATTACGGACATGACCACCGCTGCGGCAGAGCACACCGCAGCGAAGCCGAAGAGATAGACGGCGACCATATTCGGCCCGCCTTCGCTGAACCAGTTCAAGCCCGCATTAGCGAGGACGATCAAGAACAAACCTGCGTTGATGCGGGCAGTGCGCTCGAGCCTGCGTTTTGGCCGCGCCGGGAGGCTGTGCGCGTAGCGCTTCGGATCGCCGAACTCTTCTTCCACGCTTGTGCCGTTTTCTGCGGCGAACGCATGTGCCTCCGCGATGGTCTCGCGGATCTCGCGCTCGTGGTACTCGCCGCGGGCCCGCAGCTCACCCGCGACCGTGGTGTCCCAGTCGCCACGGGGCGTGTGTTCTTCTGGGCCCTGTTTCTTCCACGGTAGGAAGAACGCCGCGGCCGCAAAGATGAGCGCGAGGATGAGGCCCCACTCGTTGCCGAACGGCAGGCCAAACTTGTCCAGCGCCATGATGGCCCACGCGCCGAGCAGGCTGATCGCCACGAGCGGGATAGCGGAGAGGGCACCGGCCTTCCACTTCGCCATGCGGGTGTAGAGATTCCAGTAGGTGGCCAGCGTGACGCTCAACCCGAACGCGAGGATCGCTGGGGTGACCACCATGCCGAGGGAGACATCGTCATTCCAGGTGACAACGGTGAGCCCGAGCGCGAAGCCGGCTGCGGCCACGAAGAAGATCCATGTAAGGCGTGGCGGGCGCGCCCTCTCTTCGCCAACGAATGGGTCTGTGCCTCCGTGCGCGAGCTCGTCGCGTACTTCGGCGGCGTGTTGCTCGGCCCATTCGTCGGCTGTGCCGAAAGCGGCCTCGGGGGTCAGTCCGTCGGCTTGCGCGTGCGCTGCGGCGTCGCCTGCGGCCCGTTCCGCGGCGTCGCGGGAAAAGCCGTGGTTGAGGGTCAGTACGAGGGTTGCGCGGTCAGTCCAACGGCTCATTTCGTGTCCTTTCGGGTAGCGGGGTCGTTAAAAAGCGAAGCACGGAGCTGGTCGAGCTGTGCGCTGTGGGCAGCGAGCTCAGCCTCGCCCTCGGCGGTAATCGCGTAGGTTTTTCGGCCCGGGCCGCTCTCGCTTTGGGTCCAGTGGGCCTGGATGAGCCCGGCGTCCTCGAGCTTGCCGAGTACGGGGTAGAGGGATCCGCCCTTCGGCCTGCCGAAGCCGAGCGCCTCGAGCGATTGCGCGATGGCGTAGCCGTGCGCGGGGCCGTCGCGAAGGCAGCGCAGCACCGCGGTGGGCATAAAGGCGCGGATCCACGGTTGAGGGAAGCTCATGTACCTAAGTATGAAACGTACCTAGGTACGTGTCAAGAGTTGGTACGGTGGGGGAGTATGACTGCACAAAAGGTTCAAGGAGTAATCGCCCGCGAGAAGGGCGCAGACGTCGAGGTCACCACTATCGTTATCCCCGAGCCTGGCCCGAACGATGTGGTGGTGAAAGTCCAGGCCACCGGCGTGTGCCATACGGACCTGGCCTACCGCGACGGCGATATCGAGGACGCGTACCCATTTCTGCTCGGCCACGAGACGGCCGGCGTGGTCGACTCGGTCGGCGCGGACGTCACCCACGTCGCCCCCGGCGACTTCGTCGTGCTGAACTGGCGCGCGGTGTGCGGCGAGTGCCGCGCCTGCCGCAAGGGGGACACGAAGAACTGCTTTAACACCCACAACGCTTCCAAGGGCATGACCTTGGAGGACGGCACGGAGCTCACCCCGGCGCTGGGCATCGGTTCCTTCGCGGAGAAGACCCTGGTCCACGAGCTGCAGTGCACCAAGGTGAACCCGGACGAGGACCCGGCCGCTGCGGGCCTGCTCGGCTGCGGCATCATGGCTGGCCTCGGTGCCGCCGTGAACACGGGCGAGGTCCAGCGCGGCGATTCCGTCGCGGTCTTCGGCCTGGGCGGCGTTGGCCTGGCTGCCGTCGCTGGCGCGGCGCTTGCGGGCGCGACCACGGTCATCGCCGTCGACCTTGACCAGCGTAAGTGCGACGCCGCCACCGAAACCTTCGGTGCCACTCACGCGATCTGCTCGAAGGGTTTGAGTGAGCAGGAGGTTATCGATAAGGTGCGCGAGCTTACCGACGGCTTCGGCACCGACGTCGCCATCGACGCCGTCGGCATCCAGCCCACCTGGCGCCAGGCCTTCTACTCGCGCGACCTGGCAGGCCGCATGGTCATGGTGGGTGTGCCCAACCAGACCGACCACATCGACGTGCCCGCCATCGACGTCTACGGCCGCGGCGGCTCGATTAAGCCCGCCTGGTACGGCGATTGCCTCCCGGAGCGCGACTTCCCCACCTACGTCGACCTGCACCTGCAGGGCCGCTTCCCGCTCGGCGAGTTCGTCTCCGAGCGCATTGGAATCAGCGATGTGGAGGATTCTTTTGCCAAGATGAAGCGCGGCGACGTGCTGCGCAGCGTCGTCGAGTTCTAGCCCGCCCAACCCCGAAAGGACCACCATGACTTTCCGTGTAGATAACGTTGTCACCTCTGGCCTGTTCAAGCTCGACGGCGGTGAGTGGGAAGTGGACAACAACGTCTGGATCGTCGGCGACGACAGCGAGGTCTACATCATCGACGCCGCCCACGACGCCAAGGCGATCGCCGCCGCGGTGGGGAACCGCCGCGTCAAGGGCATCATCGCCACCCACGGCCACTCCGACCACATCGACGCCGCGCCCGAGCTTTCCCGCCTGGTCAACGCGCCGGTCTACCTGTACCCCACCGACGGCTTTTTGTGGCAGCGCGAGAACCCCAACGCGCACTATGAGCAGCTTCTCGACGGTGCCACGTTCCACATCGCAGGCACCGACCTCAAGGTCTTGTCTACCCCGGGCCACTCGCCCGGCTCCGTGGTGATCTACGCGCCCGAGGCAGGCGAGCTCTTCTCCGGCGACACCCTTTTCCAGGGCGGGCCGGGCGCAACGGGACGCTCCTTCTCCTCCTTCGACACCATCATCCACTCCCTGCAGACCTCCGTACTGGACCTGCCAGCGGAGACGGTGGTGCGCACCGGCCACGGTGACCACACCACCATCGGTGATGAGGCACCGCATCTGGAGGAGTGGATCCGCCGCGGCTACTAGGGCTGTGGCTTAGAAGCCTCGCTCGTCTGCCATCTTGCTCAGCCATTTTGGCTCGTCGATGCGCAGGGAGAGGTCGGATTCAACGTCCGTGATGCGGTCGTTGTAGCGGCGAATCAAGCGAGCGAGGCTCTCGCGGATCCGGTCGGAATTGTACAGTGCGAGCTCTTCGATGTTTGTCCCAATGTAGGATTCTGCCTCGACGACTCCTACGCTCTGGTCAATCGCGGCAACTTCAGCAAGCTGTTTCGCCGCCAGAACGCGAGATGCAGGGACGATAATTACGGGTCGCACCCCTTCAGCGAGGTTATCCCGGCACCGGTCCATGAGCTTCTCCATCGGAGAAACAGTCACGTGGAACGCGGTCGTGCCGATCTGAAAATCGCCATTGCGTTCAGTCTGGAGATCTGCCGTGGTGGCTTTGTCCCGTCCAACATCGAGATCTGGAAAGCGGAGCTCAAGCTTTGCGCCGATGAGATGCTGGAGCACCGAGCCGGTGGGGCGATCATCCCTGGCAGCAGCTGCCTTGAGGATCTCGCCAACAGTGAGCGCGACGGGCTTGTTATGGTTCAGATCGACTTTGATCCGCTGCTTGTCAAAGTAATCAACTTTGGCTTTTTCGACGAAAAAGGACTCGAGCTGATCTGCCAGAACCGCAACATCCAGTCCGTCGATGTTGACGCGATTCCAACGCTCAACGAGGCCCTGCGCCTTAGGGATAGTCCCGCGTGAGGTTCTCCCACCCTCAGACGTATATTTCTGTGCTCACCGTGCTCCGCCAGGATTTTCTTCATTGCCGTGCCGGAGAGGCCGCGAACCTGACTTTGGTTTTCTGAGAGTAGACGCTCTTGGGTGATCGGCAAGCCTTCGCGGACCATCCTGGAGACGATCAAACCGACGTTGATCGTATTTGTTCTCGCGCTCTTATCTCGCTTGCGGTGGTCCTCGTACCAGTCTGTTGCTTCACCAAGAAGTTCGCTGAGCGCTTCTTCCACTCGACTCGCGCCGACGCTATTAGAGGGCGTGTTCGCCATATGTGTCTCCTCGAGTTTCCAAAGCAAGCGGAACCAGCGCCTCTCGTGAAAGCCAAGACACAACTGGCACTGCCACCGCGTCGCCAAAACCGTAGTGGACCTGGGACTCACGTAAACCATTGAGGTTGTACCACCCGGCACCCATGAGGCGTGCGTACTCGAGTCCGGTCATCCAGCGAACTCGGATCTGGCCGTGCCCCATGACCGCCACCGCCTGCTTCGATGAACCGCCGCGCGCTGTGCGCAAGCAACCCGCGATGTCTTCAGCGCGCATTTCCCAGGTGGGAACGCCGTTGCGGGTTCTCCGGTAGGCAGTACGCGCGGTCATAGCTCGCGCGTTGATAAACCCATCGGCGCGGAGCCGCTGTGTTGGCGACATGGAGCTGATGAAAGCCTCGGTACGCTGGCTGTCCCACCACCGCGGATCGTCGTCTGCAAGGTGCTCGATCTCGCTGCTGAACCCGTCTTTGCGGGGAGCAGCGATAGCCGGGAACGGGAACTTGAAGGTGCGCAGGTCATCTTCCTGGTGTACCCACGCCACAGAATCTGGTCGCAGCGCCGTGTCGCCTTTGCCGCCGTCAAGCGGTTGCTTTGCACCGATAAGGAAGAGTCTTGGGCGGGACTGCGGGACAAACCTGCGTGCGTCGATGGTGACGACATCCACCGCGTATCCGAGTTCGTTGAATTCCCTGATTGCAGCGCGAAGATCGTCGCCACCGTGGGAAGAAGCCAGGCCAACGACATTCTCTAAGACTGCGACGTTTGGTCTGCGATCTCCCATTCCGCGAAGGACATTGGTGAAACCAAAGAACGCGGATGATTCCCGACCGCTGATCCCATCCCGCTTCCCAGCCAGTGAGAGATCTGTGCAGGGAGAGGAAGACCAGGCAATGTCTGCGGCTGGCACCTGGTCTGGGTCAACGTCAAATACGTTCTCCAGCGCAAAGTCATCGTCGCCCCACTGGCCCGAGTACATGGCGAACTTGTTCTTGTCGTAATCGTTTGCCCAGACCGTCGAGATTCCTGCGTCAGCCATCCCAGCCCGCGCGAGACCGATACCTGCGAAAAACTCAATCGCGGTCAGCTGGTCGGTGGCGTGGACGGGGTGCAAATGCGGCATAGGAGACTCCTCGAGGAGCAGATGATCTTAAGGCTGTCTAGCTTAGCGAAAACCGCATTCGAATTCTTGCTCGACCCTACGCCCCGGCCCTCTCCAGCTCGGCGTCGATGACCTCGGCGAACTTCTCGTACGGCAGCGCGCCCTCGAGGACCTGGCCGTTGATGGAAAAGCTCGGGGTGGCGTTGAAACCGGCCTGCTGGGCGAGCTTGTTCGCCTCGGTGAGCGCCTGGTCGTACTTGTCGCTTTCCATATCCGCGCGGAATTGCTCGAGATCCGGTACGCCTGCTTCTACTGCAAAGCCGACCAGCTCATCGAGGCTGAAGTCCGGGTGGCCGTCTACCTTGGAAGCGGCCGCCACGTAAGCTTCCTGGAACTCGAAGAACTTGCCCTGGTCGGCGGCGGCGCGGCCCGCGCGTGCGCCGTTGAGTGCGCTTTGGCCGTTGATGACAAAGTCGTTCATCTCGTAGCGCACCTTGCCGGTCTCCACGTACTGCTTCACAATCTCCGGCATCGTCTCCGCCGCGAAGCGCATGCAGTAGGGGCAGGCCCAGTCGGAGAACTCGGAGATGACGACGGGTGCGTCGACGTCGCCAAGTGCCATCGGGTCATCCGCTTCTCGACGAGCAACCTCCACCTTCGCTTCCTTCTCACCTGCGGCTTCGCCCGCGGCCGGCGCCTGCTGCGTCTCAGTCGCCGTCGGCGGGGTAGCGCTCTGGCTACCGAGCACGTAGCCGCCTACGCCCGTACCGAGCGCCAGCACGGCGGTAAAGGCCCACATCAGGGGCGGGATCTTCGTATCGCTCACGCGGAATTACTCCTTGTTCGATTTGTCTGTGATCCCCAGCGTATCTTCCGGGCGCACCGCGTTTTGCAGGGCCACCGCCCGCGCCAGGCGCGCGTAGCGCAGCTCCTGCTCGCGGAAGCGCGTCCATGTGGAGATGGTGGTGAAGAAGAACGCGAAGATCAGCGCGTAGAGCATGAGATCTGTGCCGCGTGAGACGCCGAGCCAGTTGGCCAGGATAGTCACATCGTCGGGGCGCAGAATCGCCCAGATCGCCGCGAACACGAGCACGACGAATCCGAGCTTGACCCACGCTTTCGCGTTCGCCTTCTTACGGTGGGTGAAGAAGTAGATGGCCAGCACCAGGGTGGCCAGGATGAGGAAGAACTGGATCACGGTAGCCTCCTTGCCACGATGCCGTCGGCGAGGATATTCACGCCGTTGATCAGGGATTGGCCCTTGCTCATGGAGTACTCCGTGTACAGAATGTCCACCGGCTCTTCGGCGACCCGCCAGCCGTGCTCATCGATCATGGTGACGATCTCGGAGGCGTGCGACATCCCGTTCATCCGGATGTTCATCTCGCCTGCCACCTTGGCGTTGAAGGCGCGCAGCCCGTTGTGCGCGTCCGTCAATCCCAGCCGGCGGGTGCGCGGGGAGAGAAACACCACGGTTTTCAGCACGACCCGCTTGATCCATGGCACCTGCGTTTTTTCCTGCCCGGCGAAGCGGGTGCCCACCACGATGTCGATGGGCTCGGTGCGCAGCCGGTGGATCATGCGCTTGACGTCTTTGACCTGGTGCTGGCCGTCGGCGTCGAAGGTGACGAAGTACTTCGCGCCGGGCTGGGCGCGGGCGTATTCCACGCCTGTCTGGATCGCTGCACCCTGGCCCAGGTTCACCGGGTGGTTGACCAGGTGCGCGCCCGCGGCGTGGATGGCTTGCGCGGAGTTGTCGCGGGAGCCGTCGTCGACCGCCACGATGTTGGGGAAGGTCTCCCGCGCACTCGTCAGCACCTCTTGGATAACCTGCCCCTCGTTGTAGCAGGGGACGATCAGCCAGGTGTCGTCATAGGACTCCTGGCCTGCATCCGGGTAAGTGTCGCGGGAATCGTTCATAGCGTGCAATACGTTACCGCGCACGGTGGAAAAGTAGGGCGTACACGCGTGTGAGCAGCCTGTGAGGAATAGTGGGTGAAAGGGTTCCTAACCCGGCTGCTCACTTACCTCGATGGAACAACACACTATACGCACGCTGCATAAGCTGTAGCGGGAGCGCGCGATAAAGGTTTCGGAGTACGAAGTTGAGACGCGCACGCATCGGTGAGACAAGGCCATATCGGACAAGTGCCGACTGAAGTGCCCTTTCAGCCTTGCGTACATTTTTCGCGGAACGGCGTCTGAACTGCTCTTGATCCACTCGGAAGTATGTCAGAGGTTCCGGAAGATTATAAAGCTTTTTCCCCTGCGAGATCATGCGTGCCCATAGGTCATAGTCCTCCATGCCATGCAGATCACGGTAGCCTCCTGCGGCAAGCACGTCGGCGGTGCGAAACATTACAGAAGGGTGGTTCATTGGGGAATTTAGACGGACGTACTTTGCGATTGCTGAGGGGGTTTCCGGTAGTGCTCTGACATTGCCGTGACCTGAGTCGTTAAACTCCCTCATGGATGAACCGACTGCCGAGATGTCGGGGTGCTCGTTAAGGAAGCGAAGCTGGGTCTCGATGCGGTGCGGGAAAGCGGCATCGTCTGAGTCGAGGCGTGCGACAAATTCGGTATCCACTGCATGAAGACCTGCAGCCAGAGCTTTCCCGAGACCAACGTTTTTCGGCAGTGGTAACGTATCGACTTTGCTGAGGAGCTCGCGGACATCCGGAGAGATCGGGCCGTCGAGAACCACGAGGATGCGTTCGGGAGGTCGAGTCTGTGCCTGCAGGCTCTCCAAAGCGAAAGCAAGGTCGCCAGGTTGCGTTTTTGCGTACACGGACATGAGTACTGTGACTTCGCCTACGCGCAATGGCTTGACCTGCTTTTCTTCGAAAAGTGAACGTGCGATCTCAGGGCTATTTTGTCTGAAGCCCTGAGCTTTCGCATCCGGCTAGTTCAGGGTTCTTAAAATACCATTCCCCGACCATACATGGCAGAATTTGACTGCCTTTCTCCAGTCTTTTCCTGCGGCAACAGCTGCCCATCGTCCTTGAGCATTGTTGTATAGATCCATTTCTTTTTCAGCTTGCGGGCCGGTAGTGTACTTTTCGTGATTGGTCCCAATCAGCTTCGCTGCTGGTTCTCCAAGATCGATCGTCATTGATGCGCTCCACCAGCAGTGACGCCAGGCGTCCCCTCTGCCGTTGTGTGTGGAATTTGGATAAAATCGGTAAGCTTCATTAGAAGCATGATCGGCGAGCTGTTTTGCTTTATAGCATTTGGAAGCGCCTAGAGCGATGCCGCATTGAGCGATCTCAGCAGCGCTCAAAACGATTCGAGTGTAGTCCGTTCGCGTTTGAGCGCTTGGATGCGCAATGGCGGCTGCATCTTCAAGCTCCGCTGTGACTGCGAGCTTGACTTCCAGACTGAGATTGTCGAATTCCTGCCAGAATTCCTCTTCGGGGAGAGTGCGATTCTGTTCAATGAAGGCTTCTGCATCGGCTTCTGCAGTTGGAGTGATTCGGTCTCGGTCAACGCTGCTAAAACCTTCGGTATCAAGTTCTTGGGTGTCCGCATAGGCGAGAGGTGTCAGGCCTAGTGCAAGAGTGAGTGTTGCTGCTGCAGCTATTTTTGCCAACATGGCATCTCCTTGGGTGTGGGGGTGGGGGCCCGATGGTTTTCCGGGTAAAAGTATTGTACTAAAAAAATAGGGAAGGGAAAGTACTTTGTCAGAACTTTTTCTAGTCCCGCGCCGCGTCCAGCAGGTAGCGCCCGTAGCCCGACTTCAGCGTGGCGTGTCCGAGCTCCTCCAGCGCTTCACGCGAGATGAAGCCCTCCCGGTAGGCGGCCACCTCGGGCGAGCCGATGATGGTGCCGGTGCGCTTCTGTATGACCTCCACGTACGCGCTGGCCTCGCTCATGGAGTCGATCGTGCCGGTATCGAGCCACACATCCCCGCGGTGCAGGCGGTGGACTTTCAGCGCACCTTCGCGCAGGTAGGCCTCGTTAACGCTGGTGATTTCCAGCTCGCCGCGCGCGCTCGGGGTGATCTGTTTGGCAATATCCACGGCGCGGTTGTCGTAGAAGTACAGGCCCACCACGGCGAAGTTGGACTTCGGGTGCGCAGGCTTTTCCTCAATGGACAGGGCCGTGCCATTGGCATCGAAGTCGACGACGCCGTAGCGCTGTGGGTCCGAGACCTCGTAGGCGAAAATCGCGCCGCCGTCTACGTCGCGAGTCTCGCCCAGGATGCGGGTCAGTTGCGCGCCTTCGAAGATGTTGTCGCCGAGCACGAGCGCGACCGACTCATCGCCGATGAAGTCCTCGCCGATGATGAAAGCCTGCGCGAGTCCATCCGGGGAGGGCTGGACGGCGTAGCTGAGCATGATGCCGAAACGTGAGCCGTCGCCAAGCAGGCGCTTGAACGCGCCCGCATCCTCCGGGGTGGTGATGATGAGGATCTCCCGGATACCCGCGCTGATCAGGGTGGTCAGCGGGTAATAGATCATCGGCTTGTCGTAGATGGGCATGAGCTGCTTCGATATGCCCTGCGTGATCGGGTACAGCCGCGTGCCGGACCCGCCGGCCAAGATGATGCCTCGCATGCGTCCCAGACTAGCTGGTGGTCTAGCCCTCGGACATCTCCTTGAGGAAGTCCTCAAAGGTGTAGCGGCCCGCCGCGATCTCGCGCACGTCGAACTTCACGGCTAGGCTGAGCACCGTGGTCAGCACGCCGAGCACCAGCAGCGCGATTTGCGGCTTGCTGATATTGGAGAAGTCGCCGCTGGACAGCGCCAACATGATGTCAGGTGCCGCAGTCGTGCTTGTCGACGTCGTAGGCGTCACCGTCGGCGTGACCGTCACGGTCACCGTGGGCGTGGGCGTGCCAGTCGGGGTCGTGGTCGGCGTTACGGTACCCGTTGCGGTAGTGGTCGCCGTGGCGGTGGCAGTGCCCGTCGCAGTCGCCGTCTCGCTCGCCTTTTCAGGAGCCGCCTGCGCCGGCGCGATCACGCATGCGGCGCTGAGAGCAGCGGTGGTGGCAACAGCCGCAAAAAACTTCTTCGACATTGGTGGCTCCTTTAATGTTTCTGGCAGCGAAGCAAGTACAGGGTCTAAACCTAGTGCATCGCAAGGTAGAGGGCGAGTGCTGCGCGCCAATTCATCGGCGCAAACCCGGTCGCCTTGATCTTGTCCAAGCTCAGCGTGGACTCCGCCGGGCGCGGTGCCTCGGGCCCGTTGAGCTCGGCGTACTGCGCGGTGGTCACCGGGTGGACCTCGGAAGGGGCGTGGCCGACCCCGATGAACACGGCCATGGCGATCTCGTCGCGGCCTACGGCATCCCCGTCTGAGGTGAGGTTGTAGACCCCGTACTCGGCCTTGGTGCGCAGCAGGTGCGCGATGCCCTTGGCCAGGTCCTCGGCGTAGGTGGGCCGCCCGCGCTGGTCCATGATCACCTTCGGCTCCACCCCGCGTGCGGCAAGACCCGCCATGGTGGACATGAAGTTGTTGCCCTCGCCGAAGACCCAGGCGGTGCGCACCACGTAGTGCTTGCGCGCCCCCTGCGCCGCCGTATCACCCGCGGCTTTCGACGCCCCGTAGGCCGACAGCGGCGACGGCAGCTCCGCCTCATCGTGGACCTCGTTGGTGCCGTCGAAGATGTAGTCGCTGGAGACGTGCACGAGCGTCAGATCGTGCGCGTTGCAGATCGCCGCCAGGCGCGCCGGGGCTTCAGCGTTAACGGCCCAGGCGGTGGCGCGGTCGGTCTCAGCCCCGTTGACGTCGTTGTAGGCGGCGCAGTTGATCACCGCCCAGTACTGGGAAAAGTCCAGCTCCGGTATGTCGGTGAGGTCGAACTCGGCGCGGGTAAAGAAGTCCGCTTCCTCGGCACTGTAGATCTGTTGGAGCGCTCGGCCCAACTGGCCGTTCGCGCCGGTGATGAGGATTTTGCGGGGCGGGACTGGCGTGGCGTCGGCAAGCGCGGGGTGCGCCTTGTCGGCCTCGGAGAGCTCGGTGGGTTGCAGCGGCCACTCGATTTCCTTGTAGGAGCAAAACGCGTAAGACCCGTTCGGGTTGTAGCGCTGATTGACCAGGTAAATGTAGGAGGTGTCGTCTTCGAGGGCCTGGAAGCCGTTGGCCACACCGCGCGGGACAAACACCGCCGTGTCCGGGCCGACCTCCAGGCCAAAAGTCTTGCCATAGGTGGGCGAGCCCGCGCGCATATCCACCCACGCGGCATAGACGCGGCCCGTGGCTACCGAGACCCACTTGTCCCAGGGCTCCGCGTGCATGCCGCGGGTGGCACCGCGCCGGGCGTTAAAGCTCACGTTCTGCTGCGCGGGCACGAGCGCCTGGCCGGCCCAGTTCTCCTTAAACCAGCCGCGGTTGTCCTCGTGGACACGCAGCGAGTGAACTTCCAGGCCTTCAATCGGGGTGTCAACCATGCGGGCCAGTCTACTGGCCGCGCGCCGCGTAGCCCGCCTCTACCTCGGCCTTGTCGCCTGCCCACCAGGACTCGTTGTCGCGGTACCACTCGATGGTCTGCTCCAAGCCCGCGCGCAGATCGGTGTAGCGCGGCGCCCAGCCCAGCTCGTTGAAAAGCTTGGTGGCGTCCATGGTGTAGCGCTGGTCGTGGCCGGGCCGGTCCGCCACGTGCTCGTAGGTGCCGCCCATGATCTCGCAGATTTCCTCGATGACCTGCTTGTTCGTCACGTGCACGGCGTCCATGCCGGTATGGGCCCCGATGTTGTAGGTCTCGCCGGTCGCGCCGCGTTCAAGGATCGCCAGCACCGCGTCGTTGTGGTCGTCCACGTGGATCCAGTCGCGCACCTGCGCGCCCGTGCCGTAGAGCTTCGCCGGCTGCCCTTGCAGCAGGTTGGTGATCTGGCGGGGGATGAACTTCTCCACGTGCTGGTAGGGGCCGTAGTTGTTGGAGCAGTTCGAGATCGTCGCGTTGATGCCGAAGGAGCGGACCCAGGCGCGCACCAGGTGATCCGAGCCGGCCTTGGTGGCCGAGTACGGCGAGGACGGGTTGTACGCGGTGGTCTCGGTAAAGGCGTCCTGAGCGCCGAGTTCCAGGTCGCCGAAGACCTCGTCGGTGGAGATGTGGTGCAGGCGCACGTCGTGTGCGCGCACCGCCTCGAGCAGCGCGTAGGTGCCGAGCAGGTTGGTATGCACGAAGGAAGAAGGATCCCGCAGCGAGTTGTCGTTGTGGGATTCGGCCGCGAAGTGCACCACGGTGTCCGCGCGGGCCACAAGCTTATTTACGAGCACCGCATCCGCCACATCACCCTGCACAAACTCCACGTCGCAGCCGTCGAGGCTCGCGCGGTTGCCCGCATACGTGAGCTTGTCCAGCACAATCACGTTGTCTGCTGCGCCGCGGTCGAGCACCATGCGCACGAAGTTGGATCCGATGAACCCGGCACCGCCGGTGACCAGCATTGTTTCCATGGGGGTCTACTTTACCGCCCGGCGCAGTCCCGCGATATGCACCAGCGCGCCCGCGGCAGGGCCCAAGAAGAGGGCAGTGCTTACCGACGCCACGTGGCCGCCCGCAGCCGCCGGCGCTCCAAACACGATCCCGAAAGCAACGACAGTGGCGGTGACCCAGCCCGCCACGTACCAACCGTGGCGCTCCAGGGCGAGCACGGCCACCCCGGTGATCATCAGCGCGCCCATCCACGCGGACGCGAAGGTGAGCACGCCGAGGGTGAGCCCGTTCATGGCGTACTCGGGGGAAAAGAGCAGCCGCAGAATCAGCGGGCCGAGGGTCCAGGCGGCAACGAACCCGACCGCGCCGAGCGCGAGCACCGCGGCGATCGGCATGGCGAGGGCAGAGTAGATGCGGTCGCGGTGCTCGACGAAGCGGACCACGAGCGCGGACTGGAAGCGCTGCAGCGGCACGAGCACCGGCGCGCGGGTGAGGATCACCGCGTTGATCAGCGCGGCGACGGGTGCGGCCGGGAATGCGGCGTTGATCACTGCCGGGAAACCCGTGATCAGCACGGCCGAGGCGCCGGATGCCACCATCGCGCTGAGCATGCGGCGCACGAACATCCCGCGGTTCACATCCACCGGTACGTGCAGGTGTTCGCGGCGTAGCAGTGTGAGCCAGCTGGCCGCGCCGATGACGGTGATGACGAGGAAGACAGTGAGCCCCCAGCCGGCGGCCCAGGCGGCCAGGGCCAGCACCAGACGCACGCCTGAGTCCAGGGCGAACAGCCCGGCGTAGCGATCCCAGGCCTGCAGCCCGGAGAGGACGCCCGCGAGCACTGCCTGGAAGGCGTAGCTGGCCAGTCCGATCGTCATGAGCGCGGTGGCGGTGCAGGGGGACTGGGGCACGACCAGGCCCATGAGCAGCACCCCGCCGAGGGCGACGATGACTAGCACGATCGCGGCGAGGCGCGCGCCGATGCGCCAGGGATTCGCCGCGCCCAGCTTCTTGGTCTCGCGGGCGGAGGCGACTGCGCGGGTGGTCTCGTGCGTGATGCCGTCGATAAGCCCAGTGCCCGCGAAGAACACGCTCCAGAACGCGGCGAAGTAGCGGTAGCCGGTCTCCGCGTCCAGCGCGCGGGCGGCGACCCACAAGACGACGAAGCCGCTGATCGCGGCGAAGATCGTCGCCAGCGTCAGGTTCCTCACTTGTCGGTCCCCGTGGCAGTGTCGCCGATCTTCTCCTCGAGCCAGGCGTAGATCATGGCTTCGACACGCGCGACCTGCTCGTTATCGGCGGCACCGGCGTGGCCGCCCGCGGTGTTTTCAAAGTAGTCCACCGGCTGGCCTGCCTCCCACAGCGCGAGCGCGAAGGTGCGCGCGTGCGCGGGGTGGACCCTATCGTCGCGGGTCGAGGTGGTCACCAGCGCCGGCGGGTACGCGGGCGTGCTGGCCACGTTGCGCAGCGGCGACCAGGTCTCGATGAAGGCGCGCTGCGCGGGATCATCCGGGTCGCCGTACTCGGCCATCCAGGACGCGCCCGCGGAAAGGGTGTGGTAGCGCAGCATGTCCGTCAGCGGCACCTGGACCACGGCCGCGCCGAAGCACTGCGGGTACTGTGTAAGCGCCCCGGAGGTCAGCAGCCCGCCGTTGGACCCGCCGCGGATGGCTATCTGGTTTGGCGTTGCGTAGCCGCGCGCCACCAGGTCCTCGAGTACGGCGCGGTGGTCCTCCCACACCTTGTGGCGGTGCTCCTTGACCGCCTGCGAGTGCCAGCGCGGGCCGAACTCGCCGCCGCCGCGCAGGTTGGGTTGGACGTAGAAGTAGCCCTTGGACAGCCAGGCGATCCCGCGCAGGTTGGAAAAACCGGGGGTGAGTGAGACCTCGAAGCCTCCGTAGCCGCCCACCAGTGTTGGGCGCGCACCAAGCGAGAAGTCGCCGGTGATGTAGTAGGGGATCTTCGTCCCGTCCGCCGAGGTCGCCCAGTGCTGGCGGGTGGTCAGTCCCGCGGTGTCGAAGAGGGCGGGGGCGTGCTTGATGTCGGTGGGCGTGGCGTCGTCAAGCATGAGCGTGCTCGGCGTGGTGAAGCTGGCGACGTTGAGCCAGACCTCATCGCCGTCGAGCGGGCTGGTGGCGACGATCGACGCGGTCACCGCCTCGGGCAGGGCCACCTCGGTGCGCTCCCACGTGCCGAGGGTGAAGCGTGAGATGCGCGTGGCGACGTTTTCCAGCGTGGTGACGTAGATGCCGGTGGCGGTTACCGAGAGGTCTTCGACCGCAGCATCGCTCACGAGCAGCGTGAACTCGCGCGCGCCTTTGAGAAAAGCGTTGAGCTCGATCACGGCGAGCGCCCCGGCCGGGACCGTCTGCGTGCCCGCGGGGTAGTCCGTGCGCGGCAGGATGAACAGCCACTTTTTGTAGGTCACCGCGGTGCAGTCGGTCGGCAGGTCGAGCTCGACGCCGTCGACCCAGGTCCGCGAGGTGTAAAAGTCCAGGGCGCGGGTGCATATGGTGCGCTCAAAGCCCGGGGTGGGGTCGAAGTGCGCGCCGACGGCCACGTCGGACGGCTCGCCGCGGAAGATCTCCTCGGCCTGACCAAGGTCGGTGCCGCGGTGCCAGCGCCGCACCTGTGCTGGGTAGCCCGACTGGGTGAGCGAATTCTCGCCCAGGTCGGTGCCCACCAGCAGCGTGTCGCGGTCGATCCAGCTCACGTCGGTTTTCGCCTCGGGCAGGGAAAAGCCCCCGTCGACGAAGCTGCGGCGGGCGAGGTCGAACTCGCGGATGACCACGGCGTCGGCACCTCCGCGCGAGAGCTTGAGCAGTGCGCGGTCGTGCTCCAGCGGCAGGACGGTCGCGCCCTTCCACACCCAGTCTTCGCCCTCGGCCTGGGCCAGGGTATCGACGCTGACTAACTCCTCCCACTGCGGTGTATCCGAGCGGTACTCGTCCAAGGTGGTGCGACGCCACACGCCGCGCGGGTTATCGGCGTCGCGCCAGAAGTTGTAAAGGTGCTCGCCGCGGCGCACCACGTACGGGATGCGATCGCTGGTATCGAGTGCGGCGCGCAGGCGCGAGCGCAGCTCGGCGGTGGCGGGGCATTCGAGCGCGTCCTCGGTGGCGCGCGACCACGCGGTGGCCCAGTCGAGCGCCTCGGAGCCCGTGATGTCGTCTAAAAAGTGCGGATCAATGGAGCGCATTTACATCCCAAAGGCCGGGGCGATCGTGGTGAACCAGGCCTTCTTGATGTCCTGGCGCCAGTAGCCCCACGAGTGCGTCCCCGCGTTGCGGAACTCGTAGTGCGCCGGGATGTTCAAGCCCTCAAGCTTGGCGCGCAGGTCGTGCGAGCACTGGTTGATCGCGGCCTCAATCGCGCCGCCTTCCACCTGCAGGGTGGTGGCGGCGATACCGGCGGCGACCTCTGGCACGCCTGCCTCGCCGACCAGGTAGCTGACCTGGTCCTGACGTCCGGCAAGGCCGGTAGAAGTAGAGATGTACAGCTTGGTGCCGCGCAGGCGCTCCGCGTTGAGCAGCGCGTCGTTCCAACGGTTGTTCGGCCCGCCCATCGGTCCCCACATCTGTTCCGGGGTGATCTGCTGGAAGTTTGGCACGTGGGAGGCGCGGTTGACGGTGACGCGCCCGTAGTTGTAGCCGTGCGGCGAGGACGTCGAGGCGCACCCGGAGAAGGAAGCGGCCGCATCATAAAAGCCTGGGCGGTGTTCCGGGAGCACCAGGGAGGTAGTGCCGGACATGGAGAAACCAACGATGGCGCGGCGGTTATCCGCGTTCAAGGTGCGTTCGATCGGGCCCGGCAGCTCCTTGGTCAGGAAAGTCTCCCACTTCTGCGGGCCCTTGAGGTAGCGGCCCTGCGGGTTGGGATCTACCCAATCCGTGTAATACGAAAACGCGCCGGCCTGGGGGATGACCACGTTGACGCCCTTGCCCGCGAAGAACTCTCGGACTTCAAAAGACTTCAGCCAATCCTGGTCCTGCTCTGCGCCGCCCGCGCCGTTGAGCAGGTAGATGATCGGTGCGTTTGCGACACGCTGGCCCGCTGGGTTGGTAGCCGGGACGACGGCGATGGGGATATCGCGGCGCATCGACGGCGAGTACACCTTGTAGGACAGCACGTTGCGGTGGTCGACCTGCTTGGTCCAGGACTGCGGTTGGTTCAGGTTCAGCGCCAGCGGTGGGTTGTTGCGGGCATCCCACGGCTTGACCACGCCGACCGGGCTCTCACCGGCAACCTGGCCTGCGGTGACAGTGGCGGCGTCGGCGGGGGCTGCCACACCGCAGGCCAACGCCAGCGTCGAGGCGAGAGCGGCAACTACGCGCTTCATCTTCATCGGTCCGGGTTTCCTTAACTTTTCTGCTCGGGGGAAGTTGGCAAACACCGCTCCGCGCGGCTGTGACGGAAGTTCATCATACGTTACTCGTGGGGCAATTGGGGTTTACGTGTGCGACAATGGGGCGCACAGTTTGTAATATTCGTGCCAGCAAACGCGAACATAGAGATGTGTGCCTTGCAATCCACTGCAAGTCCTGCTGGCACCTGCCCCAAAGAAGAGAAAGAGGTCCCTTTTATGAACGGTTTGGAAGCACTCCAGGTTCAGATCAACACCGTGCTCGGCGAGCTCATCCACGTTGGTTCGTCGATGTCGTCGACCATCGCCTACGGCATGGGGATGTTCTAGCCCTTTTGTGGCGGAGAAAGCGCCCTGGTCGCAGCTCATCAGTTGCGGCGAGGGCGCTTTACTTTGTCGGGCCGTGTGTTAGGCGTCCGGGAGGAGCGCCGGGCGGATCACGGTCTTCCAGGACTCGCGCATGTCCTCCAGCCAGGACGGCCAGGAGTGCGTGCCAGTGGCGCGGAAGTTGTAGTGCGCAGGAATGCCCTTGGCGTTGAGCTTGGCGCGCAGGTCGTGCGTGCAAGCATTCATCGCGCCCTCGATCGCGCCGCCTTCAACCAGTAGCGTCATGTGGTTAGAAAAAGCCTGACTCGAGTTGAGCCCGCGCTGGTTCTTCAGGTAGCCGATCATGTCGGTCTCGCTGGTCAGGCCGGTGCCCGAGGAGATGTAGAGCTTGGTGCCGCGCAGGTGCTCGGCCATCACCAGTGCGTCGTTGTAGCGGTTGTACTCCGAGCCCATCGGGCCCCACAGCTGATCCGGGGTGATGCCGCCCGCGCGGTTGACCGTCAGGCCCACGAAGAAGGAGGGCAGCGGGGTAGAGGTGGCGGCGCAGCCGGAGAAGGAGCCGACCGCGTCGTAGAAGCCGGGGTTGTGCTCGGCGAGCAGCAGCGAGGAGGTCGCGGACATGGAGAACCCGGACACGGCGCGCTTATCGTTCGCGTTCATGTAGGGCTCGATCGACTGGGGCAGCTCCTTGGCCAAGAACGTCGACCACATCTGCTTGCCATTGAGGTAGCGGTTCTTCTCAGGCACGGTGAGCCAGTCCACGTAGTAGGAGAACGCGCCCTCCATCGGGATGACCACGTTCACCGGCTCATTGCCGAGGGTCTTGTAGATCGTGCCCGCGGCCTGCGCCAGCCAGTCGGTGTTCTGCTCGGAACCGCCAGCACCGTTGAGGAGGTAGTAGGTCGGCGCGTTGTCGATCGGCTTGCCTGCACTATCGGTCGCGCGGATCATCGCGACCGGGATGTCGCGCTCCATCGACGGCGAGTACACCTCGAGCGCCTCGCCGCCTGGGAACTGCTTGACCTTCTGAATCCAGGACTGCTCCCCGCCGTCGGTCGACGGCAGCGAGCGCGAAAGCGGCTTGACGGTACCCGCAGGGCTCTCCTGTTCCTCCGGCATGTTGGCCAGCTTCTCCGGGTCGGTCTCCGGGCCTGCCAGCGCGTTGTCCAGCACCTCGCCCAAATCTCCTTCCTCGCCGGTGGGCTTGGACGCGCCGATGTCCTCGCCTTCGGGTAGGTCGCTGTCGACGGGCGCATCCACCACGCCGACCTCGTCGACTACCTCGGTGGTGGTGGTCACTACGGGCTCTGCCGCTTCTTCGCTTGCCGACGGCGCGTTGTCGGCCGTGCCTTCAGTCGTGGTCGCGGCCGCAGCTGTCTCGGCTGCGCTTGTGGCGGAGCTGGTCTCCGGCACGGTCGCCTGCGTGGTCGACTGCGCCGCGGCGATGTGGGCGGTCTCCGCGTCAGACGAGTTGCTCGCGGTGAGGTGGGCAGTAGTCGGGATCGCGGTTGCAGCGACGGCAAGAGCGGCGACGGCAGCGATCGCCGGGCGCGTCATTTTCACAGGTTGGCTCGCTTTCCTGAGTCTGGTGTGGGGATCGTTAGGGTATATAGTGCCAGATCGCTGAAGCGTTACCCAAGGGTAGCGGGCGTCGGAAAGCGGCGGGGCCGAGGCGAAGTCGGCGCAGGGGCACGCAAAATCGGGGGAGTCGTACCCAAAGTGCGGGAATACACGTATCCTGATGGGCGTGAGTAAAGAACATTTTGACGTTGTTGTCCTCGGCGCGGGCCCCGGTGGCTACGTTGCCGCAATCCGTGCAGCTCAGCTGGGTAAAAAGGTTGCAGTTGTAGAGAAGCAGTACTGGGGCGGTGTGTGCCTGAACGTGGGCTGCATCCCGTCCAAGGCGTTGATTAAGAACGCCGAGGTTGCTGAAATTTTCAACCACGATGCCAAGACGTTCGGCATTAAGGGCGATGTGGAGTTTGATTACGAAGACGCCCACAAGCGCTCCCGCCAGGTCTCCAAGAAGATCGTCGGCGGCGTGCATTACCTGATGAAGAAGAACAAGATCACCGAGGTCAACGGTCTTGGCTCCTTCAAGGATGCGAACACGATCGAGATCACCGAGGGCGACGATAAGGGTAAGGTCGTCACCTTCGACGATTGCATTATCGCTACCGGTTCTGTCGTGCGCACCCTGCCGGGCATTGAGCTGTCCGAGAACGTGGTGTCCTATGAGGAGCAGATCCTGAATCCGGAGGCTCCGGAGAAGATGGTCATCGTCGGTGCCGGTGCCATCGGTATGGAGTTCGCCTACGTGCTGTCCAACTACGGCGTGGACGTCACGGTGGTGGAGTACATGGACCGCGTCCTGCCGAACGAGGACAAGGACGTGTCCAAGGAGATCGCCAAGAAGTACAAGAAGCTCGGCGTGAAGCTTCTGACCGGCCACGCCACCACCGCGGTGCGCGACAACGGTGACTCCGTTGAGGTCGACATTAAGAAGAACGACTCCGAGAAGACCGAGACGCTGACCGTGGATCGCGTGATGATCTCCGTCGGCTTCGCCCCGCGCGTTGAGGGCTACGGCCTGGAGAACACCGGCGTGGAGCTGACCGACCGCGGCGCGATCGACATTGATGAGCGCATGCGCACCAACGTCGACCACATCTACGCCATCGGCGACGTGACCGCCAAGCTGCAGCTTGCGCACGTGGCGGAGGCCCAGGGCATCATTGCTGCGGAGACCATCGCTGGTGCGGAAACCCTCGAGATCGAGGACTACATGATGACCCCGCGCGCTACCTTCTGTAACCCGCAGGTCGCCTCCATGGGTTACACCGAGGAGCAGGCCAAGGAGAAGTGGCCGGACCGCGACATCAAGGTCGCGACCTTCCCGTTCAGCGCGAACGGCAAGGCCGTCGGTCTGGCTGAGACCGCCGGCTTTGGCAAGCTTGTTGCGGACGCCGAGTTCGGCGAGATCCTCGGTGCGCACCTCGTTGGTCCGAACGTCTCCGAACTGCTGCCGGAAATCACCCTGGCGCAGCGCTTCGACCTCACCGCCGGTGAGATCGCGCGCAACATCCACATCCACCCGACGCTGTCTGAGGTGCTCAAGGAGATCGCGCACGGCGTCGAAGGCCACATGATCAACCTGTAGAAGGCCACGAACGCATCTGAAACTCGCCCCGGTTTTGCCGGGGCGTTTTTCGCATCTCAACAGGCTCGTGGGCGTCGCAAAGCAATGGCTCAACCTCAGGTTGACTCTTAGGGTGGGCTTACCAACCAAAGGTTGACACATTAAGGGGTACTGAAAGGGGTACCCTCAACAAAGCTGGTGCAAGGTGTCCAAAGTCACAAATGCGCGTAGGGAAACCTGGCAAGGTTGAAATCTGCTGGGAGTATGGAGCGATCCACAAAAGATATGCTCATTGTGGGAGGTGGGAGGGGGTGTCTCGGCGTGCAAAGCGGACAATAAAGTATGTGGCAAGACCAAAGGTTGCCTACAGTAGTAGCGACACTGGAGGTGCCATGACTGTACAAAACGCAGACCGTGAAGCAATTCGTCACGGAAAAATCACTGAGAAGCCGCTGCGCGAGCGGCCGTCCTACCCAACGTGGGCTTTGAAGCTGACCATGGCCATCACTGGCCTTATTTTTGGTCTTTTCGTGCTTGGCCACATGGTGGGCAACCTGAAGATCTTTATGCCGCTCGATGCGAACGGGGAGGCGCCGATTGATGCATACGGCCGCTTCCTGCGCGAGATGGGCGAGCCGTTGTTCCCGCACGAGGGCTTCCTGTGGATCGTCCGCATTGTGCTGCTTGCCTGCCTGGTGCTGCACATCTGGGGCGCATTCGCGCTGAAGTCGCGCTCGGCGAAGTCCCGCGGCAAGTTCAAGCGCACGGGCCTGATGGGTGGCTGGCAGTCCACCGCCACCCGCTGGATGCTGGTGACCGGCGTTATTTTGCTGCTGTTCATCATCTTCCACCTGCTGGACCTCACGGTCGGCCAGGTCGTCGCCTCTGAGCAGTTCATGCACGGTGAGGTGCGCAATAACCTGCTCGCCACGTTTGCGCCTGAGCGCTGGTACGTCACCCTGTTCTATGTAGTGGCCAACCTTGCGCTGCTGCTGCACCTGACCCACGGCATCTACCTCGCTGTCTCCGACCTCGGTTGGCTGGGCGAGCGCGGCCGCGGCCTGATGGTGCTGCTGGCATACGTCCTTCCGTTCATCGTGGTCATCGGCAACGTTGTGATGCCGATCGCCATCATGCTCGGCTGGGTCCCAGGCTTTTCCCGGTAACGGCTGATAGAGGAGAAATACAACTATGACTACCGCATTCAACGCCAACCAGGGCGCACAGAGCGGCGAAGCCGACACCACTGTCACCGCTGCCCAGGACACCGCACAGGGCTTCCGCCAGCCGGAGTCCGTCGCGCCTGGTGTGACCCCGGGTCACGTCCTCGAGTCCAACGAGCCGAACCGCGACGAGGTCCGGATGAAGGACATGTGGGCCTACCAGAAGGACCACATGAACCTGGTCTCCCCGCTGAACCGTCGCAAGTTCACCGTGCTCGTAGTCGGCACCGGCCTGTCCGGTGGCGCTGCAGCTGCCGCACTCGGTGAGCTGGGCTACAACGTCAAGGCGTTCACCTACCACGACGCACCGCGTCGTGCGCACTCCATCGCTGCGCAGGGTGGCGTCAACTCCGCCCGCGGCAAGAAGGTGGACAACGACGGCGCGTACCGCCACACCAAGGACACCGTCAAGGGCGGCGACTACCGCTGCCGCGAGTCCGACTGCTGGCGTCTGGCCATCGAGTCGGTCCGCGTGATCGACCACATGAACGCCATCGGCGCACCGTTCGCCCGTGAGTACGGCGGCACCCTGGCCACCCGTTCCTTCGGTGGTGTGCAGGTCTCCCGTACCTACTACACACGTGGCCAAACGGGCCAGCAGCTGCAGCTGTCCACCGCGTCGGCACTGCAGCGCCAGATCCACCTGGGCAACGTGGAGATCTTCACCCACAACGACCTGATGGACCTGGTCATCACGGAAGAGGACGGCAAGAAGCGCTGCCGCGGCATTGTCACCCGCAACCTGATTAACGGCGAGATCGTGCCGTTTACCGGCCACGCTGTCATCCTGGCGACCGGCGGTTACGGCAACGTCTACCACAAGACCACCCTGGCGAAGAACTCCAACTCTTCCGCCATGATGCGCGCCTACGAGCGCGGCGCTTACCTCGCCTCCCCGGCGTTTATCCAGTTCCACCCGACTGGTCTGCCGGTGAACGCAGAGTGGCAGGCGAAGACGACGCTGATGTCGGAGTCCCTGCGTAACGACGGTCGAATTTGGACCCCGAAGGAGAAG
Organism: Corynebacterium sp. HMSC071B10; assembly: GCF_001814825.1. Taxonomy (NCBI): domain Bacteria; kingdom Bacillati; phylum Actinomycetota; class Actinomycetes; order Mycobacteriales; family Corynebacteriaceae; genus Corynebacterium; species Corynebacterium sp. HMSC071B10. The sequence goes on from NZ_KV818023.1 coordinate 66,929, forward strand.
GGCGACGACCGCGATCCGAAGGACATTCCGGAAGAGGAGCGCGATTACTTCCTCGAGCGCCGCTACCCTGCGTTCGGCAACCTGGTGCCGCGTGACGTGGCATCCCGCGCCATCTCCCAGCAGCTCAACGCCGGCTACGGCGTGGGCCCGCTGCACAACTCCGCGTACCTGGACTTCGCCGACGCAATCGAGCGCCTCGGCGAGGACACGATCCGCGAGCGCTACTCCAACCTGTTCGAGATGTACCTGGACTCCACCGGTGAGGACCCGTACAAGGCTCCGATGCGTATCGCCCCGACCGTCCACTTCACCATGGGCGGCCTGTGGACCGACTTCAACGAGATGACGTCCATCGACGGCCTGTTCGCCGCCGGTGAGTGCTCCTGGACCTACCACGGCGCGAACCGCCTGGGCGCGAACTCCCTGCTGTCGGCTTCCGTCGATGGCTGGTTCACCCTGCCGTTTACGGTGCCGAACTACCTGGCCAACCACCTCGGCGAGGAGCGCCTGGCGGAGGACGCACCGGAGGTCGCCGAGGCTGTCAACCGCGCCAAGGACATGGTCGAGCAGATCATGAACGTCAAGGGCAATGACCCGCACGGCCCGGAGTACTTCCACAAGCAGCTCGGCGAGATCCTCTACGAGCACTGTGGTGTCTCCCGTACCGTTGAGGGCCTGCAGGAGGGCATCAAGAAGATCCGCGCCCTGCGCGAGGACTTCCGTGCCAACATCTCCGTCCCGGGCTCCGCTGATGAGATGAACCAGACGCTCGAGGCCGCACTCCGCCTGGCTGACTACATCAACCTGGGCGAGCTCATGTGCATCGACGCGCTTGACCGTGACGAGTCCTGTGGTGCGCACTACCGCATGGATCACCTCTCCGAGGACGGCGAGGCTGAGCGTGACGACGAGAACTGGTGCTTCGTCTCCGCGTGGGAGCCGGCTGGCGAGGGCGAGTTCATTCGCCACGCAGAACCCCTGTACTTTGATTCGATCCCGCTGATGACAAGGAACTACAAGTAATGAAACTGACACTTGAGATCTGGCGTCAGGCCGGACCCGACACTGACGGGCACTTTGAGACGGTGCAGGTAGATGACGCCGTCGAGCAGATGTCCATCCTGGAGCTCCTCGACCACGTGAACAACAACCTGGTCGAGGAAGGCAAGGAGCCCTTCGTCTTCGCCTCTGACTGCCGCGAGGGCATCTGTGGCACCTGTGGCCTGAGCGTGAACGGCCGCCCGCACGGCGCCGACACGAACATCACGGCCTGCCTGCAGCGCCTGTACAACTACAACGACGGCGACACGCTGAAGATCGAGCCCTTCCGCTCCGGCTCGTTCCCGGTGATCAAGGACCTCACCGTGGATCGCTCCGCACTGGACCGCGTGATGCAGCAGGGCGGCTACGTCTCCGTCAACGCCGGTACTGCACCGGACGCCGACACGCTGGCTGTCAACCACCACGACGCGGAGACCGCGCTGGACTACGCCGCCTGCATCGGCTGCGGTGCCTGCGTGGCTGCCTGCCCGAACGGTGCTGCGCACCTGTTCACGGGCGCGAAGCTCAAGCACCTGAAGCTGCTGCCCCTGGGCAAGCAGGAGCGCGGCCGTCGTGCCCGCAACATGGTCGACGAGCTGGAGACCAACTTCGGCCACTGCTCGCTCTACGGCGAGTGTGCGGATGTGTGCCCGGCGGGTATCCCGCTGGACGCGGTCGGCGCAATCAACGCCGAGCGTGCGCGCGCAGCCTTCCGCGGTGGCGACGACTAGGCCGTCGTATAATGACGACAGAGTATTGACCGAGTATTTGACGCAGGACTAGAGAAAAGAGTCATCATGGCTTCCGAGCACGCTGTTGCAGACATCAGGAGCGAATCCTTCCCGGACTACGAGCCGGCTATTCAGGACACCTACATTGAGGGCTACGACCCGGTTTCCCTCGCCGCGCCCCATGCATCGCTGAACAAGCACGCCACCTGGATCTCGATGGGGCTGATCCTGGCCTCCTTGCACGGTTTCGGTATGGCTGTGTGGGGCGGTGCCGCAATGCTCTACGGCTTCGGCGCTCAGCAGCACGACTACGCCCAGATCATGCTCATCATCGGCGTGGTTGAGATGGTCCTCACCCTCGTCGGTGGCGCTGCCCTGTTGGGCGTGGGTCGTAAGGACTACAAGGCCTACCGCAAGGCCACCGGCCGCGTGAACTAGTCACTGCGCCAAATCTTAAACTCCCCGTCCGGGAACGCAGAGGTTCTCGGGCGGGGAGTTTTGCGTGCGCGGCCACTCGTGACTTGAGTCGAGCCCGCAGTACCTGCCCTGCCATAATCGGGGTATGGCTCAGCACGCGCTCATGCCCGCGCCCGCGAATGAAGAGGCGCGGCGGCGGACTTTAAGAAACCACAAGATCTTCGTTACCAGCCTGCTTGGGCTGATGGCGGTGATCTTCCTGTCCTGCTCCTGGTGGCAATCCACCGGTAGCGCGCCCGCCTGGGTGGGGTACGTGCGCGCGGCCGCGGAGGCCGGCATGGTCGGCGGGCTCGCCGACTGGTTCGCCGTGACCGCCCTGTTCCGCTATCCCATGGGCATCCCGATCCCGCACACGGCGATCATCCCCAACAAGAAGGACCAGGTCGCCGACGCGCTCAGCGAGTTCGTGAGCGAGAACTTCCTCAACGCACAGACGATCACGCAGAAGGTGATGGAGGCCAAGCTGCCCGAGCGCGTCGGCGCGTGGCTCGCGCAGCCTGCAAACGCCGAACGCGTGAGCGAAGAGGTCGGCGTCTTCACCGTCCGCCTGGTGCGCGGCATCGACTCGGCGGATGCGGAGGCACTCATCAACACGCAGCTGATAGACCGGCTCGCGGAGCCGACGTGGGGCCCGCCGCTCGGCCGTGCGCTCGACGGCTTCATCGCCGACGGCAAGGCCGAACCCATCGTGGATGACATCATCGCCTGGTCCCGCACCAAGCTCGGTGGGATGGAGGAGAGCATCATCACGCTTATCGACGAGCGCATGCCCCGCTGGGCTCCCAAGTTTGCCAAGGACCTGGTGGGGGAGAAGGTCTATTCCGAGCTGGTGAAATTCATGGCTGAGGTAGACCATGACCCGAATCACGAGGCCCGCCGTGCGATCCGCCGCCAGCTCAACCAGTTCGCCCAGGACCTGCAGTTCGACGGGGAGATGATCGCGCGCGTCGAGGCGCTGAAGACCGACGTGATGGGCTCGAACGCGGTGACCGCTGCCGCGGGCAACATCTGGGCGCAGGTCTCCGAGGCACTCATCGCCAACGCCTCGGATGCGGACAGCTTGCTGCGTCGCAAGGTGGCAAGCGCCGCGCAGGAGTGGGGCGAGAAGCTGGCGCACGACGAGCAGGTGCGCGCCGCGGCAGCGGAGAAGCTGGAGAAGGCGGTGCACTACGCCGCCGACAACGGCGCGGACCAGATCGTCGGCATTATTGCGGAGACGATCCAGCGCTGGGACGGGCGCGAGGCTTCCGACAAAATCGAGCTGATGGTGGGCAAGGACCTGCAGTTCATTCGCCTCAACGGCACGATCGTGGGTGCGCTCGCCGGTCTGGTTATTTACACTGTGTCGCAACTGCTCTTTTTCTAACAAAGGATGATCCATGACTAAGCACACTTCCTCGGGCAAGCACACCGCACCGGAGACCGGGAGCGATGCCGACGGGCTGCGCGCCAACCTGCGCGACGCGGGCCAGGCCCTGCTTGCCGCCGGTTCCTCGCTCGGCTCGCTGCTGAGCAAGCAGGCGGGCAAGTACGCTGAAGACCTGCCGGGCAAGCTCAAGGCAGCCACCGCGAGTGCGCGCGAGCGCCTGGATAGCGCCGCCGATGAGAGCGAGGTGCGCGCGGCGGCCTCCAATTTTGTGGCCGAGGCGGAGAAGCAGTTCCAGGCCTTCCAGAAGCGCGACCTGGAGTTCTCCGACGAGGTTATGTCCACCCTGCGCAGCACGGTGGAGGACGCGCGCAGCACGTTTAACAGCAAGATTGATGAGCTGCGCGCCAAGGACACTGACGGCGTGCTCGAGGACGTCCGCCAGCGCCTGGAGGATCTCTTCGGGCGCGTGCAGGAGCAGTTTGCTGGCAAGGAGGAGACGCCGGATATCATCGAGGGCGAAATCGTTGCCGAGGATGGAAAGTAACACATGCCCATTCCCTTTGATCTGAGCACTGTCGGCCTTGTTGCGTCGATCCCGAGCATGGTGAGCGCCGCGTTGTTCCTGATGGTGGGAATCGCCGGCTTCGTCGGCCTCTACTTCGCGGCCACCACCCGCCCGGACGCCTTCGACGCCGCGGACCGGCAGTCCAAGGGCGCCTGGTGCGCGATCCTGGCCATGTCCGGCCTGGTGTGCCTGCTCAGCTTCCCGTTCGTGATGTGGTTCGGTGCCGTCGCGATCGGCATCTACTGGTTTGATGTCAAGCCACAGATCGACGGCATCCTCAACGGCAACTACGGCTACTAGCCCCCTTACGCGCCAATGGATGACACCGAGTGGCTGGCCACCCGCCGCGGCACCTTCGTCGCCGGTGAGCCCTTCCACCTGCCTGCAGACCCGGGCACGGCCGGGCTGGTCGTCGAGCCGACCCAGATCCCGCAGGCAGTGCGCACCGGTCTGAAGGTCATTGCCGTGGTGGGTTGGCCCACGGGCCGTCACCACAGCGTGATCAAGGCCGCCGAAGCGCGTCTCGCCGCAGAGTCAGGTGCGGACGCGCTGTGGCTCGCCTTAGACCCCGATGCCGCGCCAGACGCCATGCTTGCCGACGCCATCGCGGTCCACCAATCCCTCACCGTTGAAGTCGGCATCGTCTGCCCCGGCACGCCCGATCCGGCTGCGGTGCGCGTCGCCGAGCAGCTCGGCGCGTCGTGCCTGGCGGTGCCCGCGTCCGCCCCTCTGCCGGCAACCACCCTGGGCATCTGCGTCTATGACGCCGAGCCGGGCCAGGAGGCCGCGATCGAGTGGCTGGAGGCGGGCGCGGCCCGCGTGTTCGCTAGGCCAGCTTAAGCCCGCCTAGATCTACCTAGGCCCCGAAGTTCTGGCCCTGCATCTGCTGCAGGTCGTTGAAGTTCACGTTCTCGCCAGCCATGGTCACGCGCACCCCGCCGGGGACAACGGTGAAGTCCTCAATGCGTAGCTGGCCAGCACCCTGGTCCTCCATGCCCTGCTGCATCGCGTCGCTCAGCGAACCCGCGACCTCGTCCGGCAGGTCAAAGCCGAAAAGTTTGGTGCCGGTGGCCTCGAAGCGCATCTGTCCGGCCTCGGTGATCGGTTTGAGGTCCAGGCTAGCCGCCCCGCCGCTGAACGCGATGTGGATGGTGCCAGCCTCGGGGTCGGTGTTCACATCGGAGACGGTGATGATGCCGCTGAGGAAGGAGTCCTCGCCCATCTGCTCGCGCAACTGCTGGTTGAGGATGGCGCGGATCAAGTCGTTGGTCAGCTCGGTGTCCAGGCGCAGCGAGTCGGCGATGGGCTCGCCGGAGCCGTAGCGCATGTTGTCCATCAGCACGTGCGAGGCGGGCTCGCCGTAGATCTCGTCGCCGTTGACCACCAGGGTCGACGGCGTTTCGATCTCGATGTGCGGCAGCTTGCCGGAGGCGAGCCCGAAGATCACCGGCTGCGGGCCAAAAGACACCTTGGGCTCAGCAGGCTCGGCGGCCTCACCGGACTCAGCGGCAGACTCCGCGCCCGCCGAGTACTCGGAGGTGATCTGGTTGGCCATGAACATGCGGATCCCGCCCTCGGCGATGAGCAGGAGGACGAGCAGCACGGCAAGGATGCCGACGATGACTTTCCACGCAGTTTTCATGCGGCCTAGTGTACGGCAGGGGCCACCGCCGACCAGTCCACGGTGAGCACGTTGTCGCGCAAGGGCCGGCGCACCGGCTGGATGGGCCAGCCTGAAGCGATGAGCTCCTTGCGGGCTTCGCGCCAGCGGACGCGGGGTCCGTAGGGCTCGAAGGCGGCGGCGTGGGCGTAGGCGGCGTCGGCGTCGGCAAGCAGCGCGTGGATGCGCTCGCCCGGCACATTGCGGTGGATGAGCACCTTGGGCAGGCGCTCGGCGACATCGCCTGGGGTGGTCACGTCGAAGGGGTCCCAGGCGAGGGTGAGGGAGCGCGGGCCGGAGGCGTCGAGAAGCACCCAGGTGGCGCGGCGGCCGAGCTCATCGCAGGTGCCCTCGATAAACATGCCGCCGGGTGCGAGCCGCTCACAGACGGTGCGCCAGGCCTCACCGACCTCAGCGACGTCGTACTGGCGCAGCACGTTGAAAGCGCGCACGAGGTGCGGCCGGTAGCCGGCGAGCTCGAAGCCGCCAAGCTCGAAGCGCACCCCGTCGCGCGGCGGCAGCACCCTATCGGGGTGGATCTCCAGCCCCACGACCTCGGTGGACGGGGTGATGCGGCGTAGCCAGCGCGCCCACTCGACGGTGGTGGTGTGCGAGGCGCCGTAGCCCACGTCGAGCGCGAGCGGGGACGGTGCGCTCCGCAACAGGGAGCGGATCGCCGGGTTGTAAAAGGCCCAGCGATCGCAACGGCGCAGGCGGTTATACCCGGTCGTGCCGCGGGTGATCACCCCGTACGGCCTGCCGGGACCGGCCTGCGCCCGAAGGTTGTGGTGGTGCGGGGAGATTTACAGGTTCTCCGCAATCCACTGCTCGGTGAGCTTGGCCTCGTTCTCCACGATCTCCTCGAGCGCCTCGGCCACCTTCGGCTCGAGCGCAGCGCCCATGAACGGGATGTCCACCTTCGCCTCGTTGTCGTAGGCCAGGGTGGTGGTCTCGCCCTCGCCGGTCATGGTGATCTCGCCGGAGAAGTCGACCGGGGTGCCCTTCACATCACCGGTGAAGGTGTGGGTGGCGGTGTTGCCGTCCAGCTTGCCGACGTTGACCACGCGCTTGAGCTTGAGGTCCTGGCTGATCATTGCCTGCGCGGCCTCGGGAAGGATGGACTTCGGCAGCACCTCAAACAGGGTGGCGGTCTCACCGGTGAACTCGTGCAGCTGGCCCGGCTCCGGGGAGAGCTTCTCCGCGATGAACTCCCAGTACGCCTGGGTCGAGTAGGCTTCGGCGACCTTCTCGGCCGGCTGGTTGATGGTTACGGTGGTTTCACTACGTGCAGTCATGATGAACAGACTACCGTTGGTGGGGTGTCTGATTCATCTTTCGCCTCCCTGACCACGCTCCGCGTCGGCGGCACCCCCGCTGACCTGATCCGTTGCACACACGCCGAGGAGCTCGCCGCCACCGTCGCGCGCCTCGATGCGGCGGGCACCCCACTGCTGGTGGTGGGCGGCGGCTCGAACTTGCTCGTGGCGGAGGGGCAGTTGGACATCGTTGCGGTTGTCGCGGCGAACGCGGGCATCTCGCTTCTCGACGCCGCCTCGTCCACCACCCACGCCACCCTCCGCATCGGCGCGGGCACCGTTTGGGACGACGTGGTGGCCTACGCGGTCGAGCACGGCCTGGCCGGCATCGAGGCCCTATCCGGCATCCCGGGCTCGGCGGGTGCGACCCCGGTGCAGAACGTGGGGGCGTACGGCGCGGAGATCGCCGACGTACTCACGCGCGTGCGCCTGTACAACCGCGAGACGAAGCAGGACGAGTGGGTGCCCGCCAGCTCCCTGGATTTGGCGTACCGCTACTCCAACCTGAAGTTCACCAACCGTGCCGTGGTGCTTGAGCTGGAGATCGAGCTGGAGCGCCGCGAGCTCTCCGCCCCGCTGCGCCACTTGGGTGGCGAACGCGTCCCGCTTGCCGAGGCGCGCGCCTCGGTGCTTCAAACCCGCAGGCAGAAGGGGATGGTGCTGGACCCGGAAGACCACGACACCTGGTCGGCCGGTTCCTTTTTCACCAACCCCGTCGTGGATACGGCGCTGGCGGACCGAATCGAACGCGAGGTAGGCGAGGAGGGCATGCCGCGTTTTGCCCAGCCCGACGGGAGGGAGAAGCTATCGGCGGCCTGGCTCATCGAACGCGCAGGCTTCCCGCGCGGCTTCCCAGGCGAGGACGCGCCGGCGCGGCTGTCCACAAAGCACACGCTCGCCCTGACCAATCGTGGTGGGGCGAGCGCGGATGATATTGCGGACTTGGCGCGGCGGGTGCAGCGTGGCGTCGAGAAGCGCTTCGGCGTAGCCCTCGTGCCTGAGCCCGTGTGGGTGGGCCTTTAGCCCAGCATGCGCAGCAGGTCCTCGCGGACCTCGCGGCGGCGGATCTTGCCCATCTGGTCGCGGGCCAGCTCCTCGAAGTGGTAGAAGGTGCGCGGCACCTTGTAGCGGGTGAGGTTCTCGCGCGCGTGCTCCTTGAGTCCCTCCGGGTCGAGCGCTGCGCCGTCGCGGAGTACCACGCAGGCGACGACGTCCTCCGAGCCGTCTTCGCGGGGGCGGCCCACCACGGCGACGTCGACCACGTCGCGGTGCTTGCGCATGACCTCTTCTACCTCGGCGGGGTAGACGTTGAACCCGCCGGTGATGATGAGCTCCTTGATGCGAGAAACCAGCTTGATAAAGCCGTCCTCCTCCATCACGCCCATGTCGCCGGTGCGGAACCAACCGTCGTGGAAGGCGCGCTCGGTGGCCTCCGGGTTGTTGAAGTAGCCGCCGAAGACCTGCGGGCCCTTCGCCAGGATCTCGCCCTCCTCGCCGTAGGGCATGTCCTCGTCCAGGTTCTTCTCGTTAACGATGCGGATCTGGGTGTCCGGGAAGGGGATGCCGATGTAGCCGGGGCGGCGGTCCGCGGTGCGCGGGTTGCCCACGATGATCGGCGAGGTCTCGGTCAGCCCGTAGCCCTCCACCAGGTGGCCGCTGGTAATGGCCTCCCACTCCTCGATGACCTCGGCGGGCAGGGAGGAAGCGCCGGAGAAGCCGACCTTCACCTTGGACATGTCCACGTTCTGCTCGCGCGCGGTCTTCACGATGCGCTCGAACACGGTGGGTACGCCCGGAATGAAGCTCGGCGGTCGCTTCTTCAGCGCGCTCATGATCAGGTCCATCTTCGGCGCGGGGAGTAGGACGAGCTCGCTGCCCACCAACATCATGAGTGTGAGCGAGAAGGTCAGGCCGTAGGCATGGAAGAAGGGCAGGGTAGCGAGCATGCGCTGGCCCGGCTCCTGCAGCTCCTTGACCCAAGCGCGGCCCTGCACTGTGTTGGCGTGCAGGTTGGCGTGGGTGAGCACCGCGCCCTTCGGCGCGCCGGTCGTGCCGGAGGTGTAGAGCACCACGGCGGGCGAGTCGGGGGTGAGCGTTGCCGGGATTTCCAGGTCTGTGCCCTCGCCGCCGATGGCGGAGCCGGTGAGCGCCTCGAAAGGCACCGTGTTGGTGCAGGGGCCGGTGAGCTGGGCGCGCGCCTCGCGGAGCTTCGGGATGGGGATGCGCAGTGCGAGGCGCTGCAAACGCGGCATCGCGCGGGTCATGTCCACGCTGACGACCGTTTCAAGTGAGGTGTCCGCGCGCAGCTTCTCCAGCGTGTCTGCGGTTTTATCCCACACGATGGCGATGCGTGCCCCGTGGTCGGCGAACTGCGGGCGCAGCTCGTTGGCCGTGTAGAGCGGGTTGTGCTCCACCACCACGCCGCCGAGCAGCTGGACGGCGTAGAAGGCGACGATGTGCTGCGGGCAGTTTGGCAGCATGATGGCCACGCGGTCGCCCTCGCGCACGCCGAAGGCTTTGAGTCCTGCAGCGGCGCGGCGCACATCGCGGTCCAGGTCGGCGAAGGTGAGCGTGCGGCCGAAGAAGGTCGCCGCCGGCTTGTGGGCGTTCTTCTCCAGGTTCTGCTGGTACATCTCCGGCAGAGTGGTGGTGCCGTACTCCAGGGAGTGGGCGGTCCACTCCGGGTAGTACTGCAGCCAGGGCTTCTCTGTGTTCGGATCGGGGGTTGCGCCAGTGTTGGATGGTTGCACTGTGGAAGACATGCCACACACCTTACGCTCCCGTAGCTTTCGGGGTGTGGCGCGCTTAGCTGTCGGCGTTCAGCATGCCCATGAGCGTCTCCTGCACTTCTCGACGCCGCACCTTCCCCGTCTGGTCGCGATTGAGCTCTTCGAAGTGGTAGAAGGTGCGCGGCACCTTGTAGCGGGTGAGCCTTTCGCGCGCGTAGGCCTTCATGCCGTCCGGGTCCAGCGCCGCACCGTCGCGAAGCGTCACGCACGCCACCACATCCTCCGAGCCGTCTTCGCGCGGGCGGCCGACCACCGCGATGTCGGTGATGTCCGGGTGCTCGCGCATGACCTGCTCCACCTCGTCCGGGTAGACGTTGAAGCCGCCGGTGATGATGATCTCCTTGATGCGGGCGACCAGCTTGATCCACCCGTCTTCCTCCATGACGGCCATGTCGCCGGTGCGGAACCAGCCGTCGTGGAAGGCGCGCTCGGTGGCCTCCGGCTTGTTCAAGTAGCCGCCGAAGACCTGCGGGCCGCGGGCGAGGAGCTCGCCGGGCTCGCCGGGAGGCATCGTCTCCGCCGGGTTATCCGGGTTAGCAATGCGGATCTCGGTGTTGGGGAAGGGCAGGCCGATGTAGCCGGGCCTGCGGGAGCCGTCCAGCGGGTTGCCGGCCAGGATGGGTGAGGTCTCGGTGAGTCCGTAACCCTCGATCAGGCGGCCGCCGGTGGCCTGTTCCCAACGCTCAATGGTGGGTGCGGGCAGGGTTGCCGCGCCGGAGATGGAGGTGTGGATGGAGGAGAGGTCCGCGTTCGACTCCAGCGCCCAATCGATGATGCGGTCGTAGAGCGTGGGCACGCCGGGCAGGACGGTGGGGCGAGTCTTGGTGATGGCGGGCTGGTAGAGCTCCGGCTTCGGCGCGGGCACGAGCACCATCTGCCCGCCGCAGGTCAGCGGCAGACCGTAGTTAAGCGCAAAGCCGTAGATGTGGAACAGCGGCAGGACAGCGAGGACCTTTTCCTCCACCGCGCCCCAGTTCTCCAGCCAGGAGAGACCGGCCGTGAGCACGGAGACGATGTTGCGGTGGGTCAGCGGCACGCCCTTGGGCTCGCCGGTGGTGCCGGAGGTGTAGATCATGATCGCGGTGTCTTCCGGCTCCACCTGTGGGGTGGGTACCGCCTGCTGCGGGGTGGCAACCAGGCTGGAAAAGCTGATCGTGCCGGGCGCGGGTGTGCTGAGCTCCTTGCGCTTGGACTTGATCGGGCCGATCGGGATGGACAGCACCGCCTTGGTGGTCCAGGGCATTTCCTCGATCATGTTGACCGAGATGACCGTCTCTAGCGGGGTCCGTTCGGTCAGAGCGGTGAAGGTCGCCGCTTGTCGGTCAAAGACGATGGCGACCTTTGCCCCGTGGTCCAGGAACTGACTCCGCAGCTCGTAGGAGGTGTAGAGCGGGTTGTGCTCCACCACGATCGCACCCAGGCGGAGGATCGCGGTGACGGCAATGATGTGCTGCGGGCAGTTCGGCAGGGCGACGGCGACGCGGTCGCCGGCGCGCACCCCGAGGCCGTAGAGCTGCGAAGCGAAGCGAGAGACCTTGGTGTTGAGCTCCTCGTAGGTGAGCGTTTTGCCCATGAACCAGGTGGCTGGATTCTTCGGCGTGGTGGCCATGACCCGGTTGAACATGCTGACCAGCGTGTCGCTCCCGATCTTGGGGTTCGGGTCGGTCCATGCCGCGTATTGCTGGATCCAGGGCCTGGCGGTCTCGTGCGCTCCCATACGTCGTATCTCCTTAGTTGTTGGTAACTAACAGGGTGCGAGTATAACCTACGGAACAGTAGGTTCGGGGGATTCTGGGAAATTTATTCGCTCCCATTGCACGCCCCGCGGCCCTGCCTTAGGCTTGGTGCCCAACGACACACGAGGGGAATTTTGGGGGGAAATTTCATGACCACGTATGCTGAGCTAGCTGGACGCAATGCTCACAGCGATAACACCGTCGAGCTCGCTCCGCCGCCCGCACTCGACCACTCCAACCTGGTCGACCCGGTCAAAGCGCCGCCGAAAGCGGGCTGGCGCAAGCTCGTCCACGCGGCCAGCCGGGGCAGGATCAACCCGGGCGGGTCGCGCAAAGAGCTCGAGTACGAGCGGCTGATCGCAGGCATCCGCGCCCCGCTGCGCGGCGACTACCGCATCGCGGTGATGAGCCTGAAGGGCGGGGTGGGCAAAACCACCACCACGGTGGCGCTCGGCGGCGTGTTCGCCGAGACCCGCGGCGACCGAGTTATCGCTATCGATGCCAACCCGGACTTGGGCACCCTGGCGCAGCGCGCCGCAGCGATCAGCCCGGCCACCATCCGCGACCTGCTCGCCGCGCCAGATACCTCGCGCTACCCGCAGGTGCGCGCCTTTACCAACCAGGCCACGTCCCGGCTCGAGGTCATCGGCTCCGAGCGTGACCCGGCGGTCTCCGAGGCCTTCTCGGAGCTGGACTATCGCCGCTCCATCGACATCCTGCAGCACCACTACAACGTGATCCTCACCGACTGCGGCACCGGCCTGATGCACTCCGCTATGGCGGGCGTGCTCGACCTGGCCAACGCGCTCGTGCTGGTCACCTCGCCCGCGCTCGACGGGGCGCAGTCCGCCTCGGCGACCCTGGACTGGCTCAACCTGCACGGCTACGACCAGCTGGCTGCGAACTCCACCGTGGTCATCTCCGCGGCCGCGCCGGGCAGGCCCACCATCGACACAGCGAAGCTTTCCGCGCACTTCGCCTCCCGCGCCCGGGCGGTCCACACCATCCCGTATGACCGGCACCTGGCCGAGGGGGCGGTGGTGGACCTCGACCGGCTCGCCACCGAGACCAAGCGCGCCTACCAGCACCTTGCCGCCGATATGGCCAGCGATTTCGGTGCCTGGCACAAGCACGCCGCCCACTAAGTACGCTTGTGCCTTATGGGCCAACTACGCGTCGCGATGATTTCAATGCACACCTCGCCTTTGGAGCAGCCAGGCGTGGGCGACGCCGGCGGCATGAACGTCTACACCTTCAACGTGGCCAAGGGCCTGGCCCGGCAGGGCGTGTGCGTCGACGTGTACACGCGCGCCACCCGCCCCAGCCAGGGCGAGGTGGTCGAGGTATGTGAAGGCCTGCGGGTGATCAACATCGTGGCTGGCCCCTACGAGGGCTTAAGCAAAGAGGAATTGCCCACCCAGCTCGCCGCATTCGCCGGCGGGGTAGTGCAGTTTACGCGCGCCCACGGCCTGGACTACGACCTGATCCATTCCCACTACTGGCTTTCCGGGCAGGTCGGCTGGCTGCTCGCGGACCTGGCTGGGATTCCGCTCGTGCACACCGGGCACACCTGGGCCGCGGTCAAAAACGCGGCGTCGAGTGGCGAGATGGAGGCTGAGGCCAGGCGCATCTGCGAGCAGCAGTTGGTGGATAACGCCGATTGCCTGGTGGTGAACACGGAAGACGAGATCGATCAGCTGGCGCGCCACTACGACGTGGACCCCTGCAGGATCCGCGTGGTCACCCCGGGTGCCGACACGGAGCTGTTTACTCCGGGCACGAACCGCAACACGGAGCTTGCCCGCCGCCAGCTGGGCATCCCGCTGCACGCCAAGGTCGTCGCGTTTGTGGGCCGGTTGCAGGATTTCAAGGGCCCGCAGGTGCTCATCCGGGCGCTCGGCGAGCTACACCGCACACACCCGGAGCTGCCGCTGCGCGCGGTGATCTGCGGCGGGGCGTCGGGAAGCGGTGCCAGCGTCGAGCGCTACGTGCAGCTTGCGCGGGAGGAGGGGGTCGCGCACCTCGTGCGCTTCCTTGGCCCGCGGCCACCCGAGGAGCTGGTGGCGGTCTACCAGGCGGCGGATGTGGTCGCCGTGCCGAGTTACAACGAGTCCTTCGGCCTGGTCGCGGTCGAGGCCCAGGCCACGGGTACGCCGGTCGTCGCCGCGCGCGTGGGCGGGCTCCCGCTCGCCGTCGCGGACGGGTCCACCGGCCAGCTGGTGGATGGGCATGAGCCTGGCGCGTGGGCCGAGGCGCTAGGGGCTTTGCTTAGCGACGACGCGCTGCGGATCTCCATGGGCGAAGCCGCCGTCGCCCACGCCGCCACCTTCAGCTGGCAGGAAAGCGCAAAGACGCTGGTGGGCGTGTATAAGGAGACGATCGCCGACTTCGCGCCGGGCGCGGGCGAGCGCCGCGCCATCGGCGGCTAGTTCGAGCTGCCCATGCCCGCGAGGTTGCTGATCGCGTAGTTGGTGCCGGTGGCGGAAAGCTGAGCGGCGTGGTGGTTGGCGGCAAAGGCCGCGGTGTCCGCCAGCTTCTGGGCCTCATCGATGGTGCGGACCTTGCCGGCGCGATCGGCGACGATGGCGGCGTCGGTCTGCGCGGCGTCGATAGCCTTGTTCCAGGCCTCCTCGGGCGTGTACAGCTGCAGGTCCGGGTTTTCCTGCTTGACGGTGTCGGTGATTCGCTGTTGCTCGGTGTTCAGCGGGGTGAAGTTGGCGTGCGGGGCGGTGGAGTCCTCGAGCTTGAACTCCTTGTTGACCTGGCCGTCGGGCACGCCGTAGGCGGTCTCGATGATGCGGTCGGCGGGCTGCGCCTTGCCCAGGGGGCCGAGCCCCATGGAGGTCACGCCCACGACGGCACCGTCGTTGGGGTCGTAGTTGATGCCGCCGGAATCGCCGAAGCCGTAGTACAGGCCCCAGCTGTAGACGCCGTTGCGGCTGCGCCCGATCTGGGTGCCGCAGCTGCGGCCCGTGGTGGCACCGTCCTTGCAGATCGGCTCGCCGAAGTTGTCGGTGCTGAAGGTGTTGTGCGGCAGGGTCGGCCGGTCGCGGATGCTGCGCAGGCGCACCGGCGCGCCGTGGGTACGGCCGCCCGCATCGCGGGACTGGGAGAGACTGGTGGCCGGCACGCCGTCGTGAAGCTGCACGATGCCCCAGTCGTCGGTGTTGATGGTGTCCCAGAAGAACTCGTGCGGCCAGAAGGTGTTTTCGTAGTCGGTAGGCTTGTGTACCTTCCCGCGCGTGCCGATGGGCACGTACTGGCGGTTGACCGGCACGGTGACCCGCTCGCCCATCTTCGGGCTGTCTTTGTCTGCTGCCAGGCAGTGACCGGCGGTGAGCATGACGCGCTGCCCGCGGATCGTGCCGTTCGGTCCCTGGGAGCAGGCGGCGGCGGAGGCCTCCGGTGGAATGACCACGTTGACACCCCCGCCCGCGGGCAGGTGCTTCGGCGGGTCTTGCGCGAACACGCGGAACGCGCCGCCGGGGGCGACGAGTGCGGGCTCGGCCGCTTGTGCGGAGTTCACGGTGGGGGTGAGTGGGGCGATGAGTGCGGTGGCGAGCACGGCGAGCGTGGCTGCGCGGAAGCGGTGTAACTTCACAGGGTGCCTTTGCTAGTAGACGTCAGCGTAGCGGGTGGTAGATGTGACGATTCTAAAGCATGGGTCCGCGATTCGTGGCATGCTGGGGGTATGAGCAACGGAAAGCTGATTCTTGTCCGTCACGGGCAAAGCGAGTGGAACAAGTCCAACCAGTTCACCGGCTGGGTCGATGTCAACCTGACTGAGCAGGGCGAGAAGGAAGCGGTGAACGCCGGCAAGCTGATGAAGGAGCACAACGTCGAACCGGACGTCGTGTTTACTTCGCTGCTGCGCCGCGCGATCCGTACCGCCAACATTGCGTTGAACGCCGCTGATCGCCACTGGATCCCGGTGCACCGCAACTGGCGTCTGAACGAGCGCCACTACGGCAAGCTGCAGGGCCTGAACAAGGCCGAGATCCGCGATGAGTTCGGCGAGGAAAAGTTCATGACCTGGCGTCGTTCCTACGGCACCCCGCCGCCGGAGATTGACCCGGAAAACGAGTACTCGCAGACGCACGACGTGCGCTACTCCTTCCTGCCGGAGGTGCCGCGCACCGAGTGCCTTAAGGACGTGGTGGCCCGCTTCCTGCCTTACTACATTGACGTGATCCTGCCGGAGGTGCTCGCGGGCAAGAACGTCATGGTCGCCGCGCACGGCAATTCCCTGCGCGCGCTGGTGAAGTACCTGGACAACATCTCTGAGGAAGAGATTGCCGGGCTGAACATCCCCACGGGCATGCCGCTGGTCTACGAGATTGACGCGGAGGGCAAGGTACTCAACCCGGGTGGCACCTACCTGGACCCGGAGGCGGCCGCTGCCGGTGCCGCTGCAGTGGCAAACCAGGGCCAGAAGTAGTTCGCCCACTTTTGCCTGCATGTCCCCACTGATCGCCTTCTTTCTAGGCATTGGCGTCGCAGCGCTCGCCGCACCACTGGTGCAGCGGGCGCTGCGTTGGCGTGAGCGCAACCGCGACTACAGCGACGAGACCAGCGAGGAAACCAGCTCGATTAGCCAGATGTACCACCTGGCCATCCAGGGCTCGCCCACCGGAGTCGCGGTGGTGGAGCGCTCCGGGCGCGTGGCGCTGTCCAACGCGCGTGCGCACGACATGTCGATCGTGCACGACGGGACGGTCAACCCCGAGGTGTGGTCTGTTGCTGAGCAGGTCTTCGAGGACCAGGAGGAGCACCTCTTAAACCTGGACCTGCCGCAGCGCGCCACGGGCAGCCGGATTCGGAACGTGCGCGCGGTGATCAAACCGCTCACGCTCACGCAGAACTCCTATGCGGCGGTGTACGTGACTGATGAGTCGGAGAACGTGCGCATGGAAAACGCGCGCCGCGACTTTGTGGCCAACGTCTCCCACGAGCTAAAAACCCCGGTTGGCGGCATGGCGCTGCTGGCCGAGGCGCTGATGGAAGACCCCTCGGACGTGGAGATGGTCGACTACTTCGGCACCCGCCTGCAAAAAGAGGCGCACCGGATGGGGGAGATGATCACGGATTTGATCTCCCTGTCCAAGCTGCAGGGAGCGGAGCGCCTGCCGGACATGTCACCGGTGCGCATCGACGAGGTCATCGACGACGCGTTAGAGCGCAACCACGTCACCGCCGAGGACCGCGACATTGAGCTCATCCGCGGCGAGCGCACCGGGCTGCACGTGTTGGGGGACCGCTCGCTGTTGACTGCCGCGGTGTCCAACCTGGTTTCCAACGCGATCAACTACTCGCCGGACGGCAAGCCGGTGAGCGTGACCCAGAAGGTCATGCGGGGCACGGTGCTGCACCTGCGGGTGACCGACCGGGGGATCGGGATCGCGCCGGAGGACCAGAAGCGCGTCTTCGAGCGCTTCTACCGGGTGGACAAGGCACGCTCGCGCAGTACCGGGGGCACGGGTTTGGGCTTGGCCATTGTCAAGCACGTCGTGGCCAACCACGGGGGTAACATCAAACTATGGTCCCGTCCCGGCACGGGATCGACGTTCACCATCGAGCTGCCGATCTTTGACCCGGAGCGTGCTGCCGCAAGTGCTGCAAGTGCCGCAGACGCGAGCGTTGGGGCCGCGCAGCATCCGATGCAGAGCTAGGAAGACGTAAGGAACAACAGTGACCACCATTCTCATCGTTGAAGACGAAGAATCTTTGGCTGATCCCTTGGCCTACCTGTTGCAGAAGGAAGGCTTTGACACGCTCGTTGCGCCGGACGGCCCGAGCGCGCTGGAGTCTTTCGCCGCAAACGAGGTGGACCTGGTCCTGCTGGATCTCATGCTGCCGGGGATGAGCGGCACAGAGGTGTGCAAGTCCCTGCGCACTACCTCGATGGTGCCGATCATCATGGTCACGGCCCGCGACACGGAGATCGACAAGGTGGTGGGCCTGGAGCTCGGCGCGGACGATTACGTGACCAAGCCCTATTCCACCCGCGAGCTCATCGCCCGCATCCGCGCGGTGCTGCGCCGCGGCGGCGAGGGGGAGCAGGCACAGCCCGAAGACCAGGAGATCCTGGAGGGCGGCCGCGTGAAGATGGACATCGAGCGGCACACAGTGCTTATCGACGGCACGCCGGTCCCCATGCCTCTCAAAGAGTTCGACCTGCTCGAGTATCTGATGCGCAACGCCGGCCGGGTGCTGACCCGCGGCCAGCTCATCGACCGGATCTGGGGCGCGGACTACGTCGGCGACACGAAGACCTTGGACGTGCACGTCAAGCGCCTGCGCACCAAGATCGAGGAGGAGCCGTCGAAGCCCAAGCAGCTGGTCACCGTGCGCGGCCTGGGCTACAAGTTCGAAGCTTAAACGCTGGTATCCGCTGCGGGGTGGATGGACTTCGCCTCGCGCGGTGCCTTCGCGCGGGCGGCGCAGTGGCGCGCCACGACCTCGTAGGGCTTTTCACCAATCAGCGCGGTGAGCTCGTCCTTCATTGATTGCCACACCGGGGTGGCTGCTCCTTCGCCCTGCGGGGTGTGGCAGCTGGGGGCGCTGGTGCACCACCAGTCGAAGTCTTCGCCGCCCCCGCCCCACTGGCGACGGTCGTACTCGCCAATGGTGGTCCGCAGAATCTCCTCCCCGTCGGAGCGTTCCTCGTAGGCGTCCTCCCGGGAGAAGGGCACCTGCCAGCACACTTCCGGCTTGGAGCCGATGATGTTGCGGCCTTCCGCCATGGCCCACTGGTGCAGGGCGCAGCCCGGCCCGCTGCCTTCCTTCGTCCGGTTGGCAAAGATGCAGGCACCGTTGACCACGCGGGTCTTGATGTGTGGGCCGTCGTCCTCTTCCTCCGTGTCGTCCCACTCCAGCCAGGGCTCGAGCACGGTCGGGTCCGCGTTGGCGATGTAGGAGTCCGTGTCCGCTGGGCGCAGCTGCCAGTACTTTGCGGGCATTTCTGCCACGGCGTTGTAGAGGTCGTCGCGGTCGGTCTCATCGGCGATGTAGGCGCCGTGGATGCAGCAGCCGACGACGGGGAAGCTCTCGTCGATACCCAAGCACTCGGGCGTGCCGAAGCGGCAGGACCAGGTGGATTCCAGCCAGGTCAGGTCCAGGCTGAAGTAGTGGGTGGGGTCGTCCGGGTGGACGAATTCGAACCATTCGCGGGGGAAGTCCGGGGGTGTCTCCCGCCCTGCCAGGATGGATTTTCCGGCGGGGGAGGTGGCGGGAAATCCAAGAAAAACTTCATTGGAGGCTGGTTGATTCACACCTCAACACCGTAGACCCATTACCCTGGTGGTGTGCGATTAGGTGTATTAGACGTTGGCAGCAACACCGTTCACTTGGTGGCGGTGGATGCCCACGCAGGTGGCCGCCCGACCCCGATGAGCGATTGGAAGCAGCCGTTGCGGCTCGTGGAGCAGCTCGATGCGGACGGCAATATTGAGGACAAGGGCGTCGCCAAGCTTATCGACGCCGTGGACGAAGCCCGGGGCTTAGCCGAAAACCTCAAGTGCGACGAGCTGCTCGCCTTCGCCACCTCCGCAGTGCGCTCGGCGACCAACTCCGAGGCCGTGCTGAAGAAGGTGGAGAAGAAGACGGGGGTCAAACTCAAAGTCATCTCCGGCGAGGAGGAGGCCCGCTCCACCTTCCAGGCAGTGCGCCGCTGGTACGGTTGGTCCGCCGGCCGCATCACCAACCTGGACATTGGCGGTGGCTCGCTCGAGCTGTCCACCGGCAGCGAGGAGGTGCCGGACCTTGCCGTCTCCCTGGATCTGGGCGCGGGCCGATTGACCCACGAGTGGTTCGACACGGACCCGCCGGAGCGCAAGAAGATCAATGCGCTGCGCGACTACATCGACGCGGAGCTCGCGGGCCCGGCCGAAAAGTTCCACGCGCTGGGGGAGGTAGGCCTGGCCGTCGGTACGTCGAAGACGTTCCGCTCGCTGGCGCGCCTGACCGGTGCGGCGCCGTCGTCAGCCGGCCCATACGTGCAGCGCACGCTCACCGCGCCTGGCCTGCGCCAGCTGATTGCCTTCATCTCGCGCATGACGGCGGCCGACCGCGCTGAGCTGGAGGGCATCAACGCGGATCGCTCCCACCAGATCGTTGCGGGGGCCCTGGTCGCGGAAGCCGCCATGCGTGCCCTTAATCTTGATAAGTTAGAGATCTGTCCTTGGGCGCTGCGCGAAGGCGTCATTCTGAAGCGGATTGACCAGGGACTCGCCCCAGGAGATGACGAAGGAGACCACGCCTAATGTCTGAGGATCAGCAGCTGACAGTAGCGGAGCTGCTCGCCCGGGCCCAGAAGGATAACCCCGAGGCGGGCAAGCGCCGTCGGCGTCGCCGGAGCTTGGAAGAGGGCGGCGTCTCGGTTGCTGAGCTCACCGGCTCCCTTAAACGCGTGGACGCTCGACCGCCGGAGCCGAAGCACTCGAGCGTGCCGATCGACCCGCCGGAGGAGCAGGCTAAGGAGAAGGCTTCTGGTGCAGCTTCGGCCCCGCGCGAGGTCGAGGTGGAGAAGGTAGAGGTGAAGCGTCCGGAGCAGTCTGCGGCCGCAGACTCCGCCGACGCCAAAAAGTCCGCGGCCGCAGACTCCGCGGCACCCGCTGAGTCCGCTGAATCTTCGGCACCTTCTGCTGACGAGACCGCAGTCCTGCCCAAGGTGGGACCCGGTGTCTCCCGCCCGGTCAAGATCGCGCCGGAAAAGTCCGCGACCGCGGACTCCGCAGACGCCAAAAAGTCCGCCGCCGCAGACTCGGCAGACTCCGCCGCACCCGCTGCACCCAAAAAGTCCGCGGCCGCAGACTCCGCAGACCTGAAAAAGTCTGCCGCCGCAGACTCCGCGGATGACACAGACGACACGATCAACCCGATCATGCTTGTGCTGCTTGTCTTCTTCGGCCTCATCCTCGGCGTGCTGGGCTTCTTGGCGTTCCAGTGGATCTGGGCGAACGCTGCGACTGCCGTGGCTGTCATTGCCGGCATCGTCGCCGTCGTCGCGGTGATCTTCGGCGTGAAGGCGCTGCGCACTGGCAACGACGCGCTGACCGTGACGATGGCGGGCATCGCCGCCGCGGTCATGGCTTTCGGCCCGGCTCTGATCTAGCGGGCGCGATACCCCCCCTTTCACCCTCCGCCGAGCGCGTGCTTGGTCGGAGGGTTTACGCTGTGCTGCATGGAACAGAGCACTACCGGACAACGAGCAGACGTCGAAGAGCAGCCCGAGGTGACGGCGAAGGACGCCGAGCAGCCCGCCGAGCCCGCGTTTCGCGGCCAGATCGCGATTATCGGTGCGGGCAGCATCGGTGAGTCCCTCCTTGCTGGTCTTGTTGCCAGCGGGATCGACCCGAAGCGCATCACGGCGACGAACCGCACGGCGGAGCGCGGCCAGGAGCTGGCCGATCGCTACGGCGTGCAAGTCACGGACGACAACAACGGGGCCGTCTCGGAGGCGGACGTGGTCTTTCTGTGCGTGAAGCCGTATCAGATCCTCGAGCTGCTGGAGGAGGTGAGCACCGACATCGCCGAGGCGGACACTCAGCCGGTGCTGGTGTCGATGGCGGCGGGGATCGCCCTGCACGCGATGGAGGAGGCGGTGTCCTCGGCGGGCGCGCCGATCGTGCGCGTGATGCCGAATACCCCGATGCTGGTGGGCAAGGGTGTGCTCGCAGCCGCCTTCGGCCGCTTTGTCGACGACGAGCAGCGCGCGCAGATCGCGGAGCTGCTGTCTGCCGCGGGCACCTTTGTTGAGGTCGAAGAGCACCAGCTGGATGCTGTCACCGCCCTGTCAGGCTCGGGCCCGGCCTACTTCTTCTTGCTCGCTGAGGCGCTTGTCGACGCCGGCGTGTCCCTCGGCCTTCCCCGCGACCTCGCCGCCGAACTCGCCTCCGCTACCGCCGCGGGCGCGGGCGCGATGCTGGAGGAGACACCGGACCCGGCAGCGCTGCGTGCGGGCGTGTCGTCTCCGGCGGGCACGACCGTTGCGGCGATCCGTGAGCTGGAAGAGTCGGGCTTGCGCGGCGCGCTCTACCGGGCGACGGAGGCCTGTGCGGAACGCTCGGCGGAGATGGGGCGCAAGTAGCGATTGACGGCGCGTAAGCCCCACCTTTCACACGAGTGTGTTGGGGTCGACTGAAAACACTCTGAAAAATTTTGGCACTTGAGTCGCATTCGGCCCTGGTTTCACGATAGGGTGGTTCAAGCACGTGCGTGTTCGTCCCGTGGGAGGGGAAGCCTACAGCGCGACCGTGCTGAAGGGTTAAATATTTCATGGCAAACGAAGATAAAGGTAAGTTTCTGACAGTCGCAGAGGTCGCGGAGATCATGCGTGTTTCGAAGATGACGGTGTACCGCCTGGTGCACTCCGGCGAGCTGCCGGCAGTGCGCGTGGGCCGTTCTTTCCGTGTGAACGAGACCGCGGTCAACGAGTACCTCGAGTCCTCCGTCTACGACGTGGGGTAGAAGCACTGCGCGAAGCGCTACCAACACCTCCGGCGTCGGGTGCCCTAAGAGTCAAGGGTGCGCGGCGCCGGATTTTTGGTGGCGGCACGCTGCGCGGTATGCTGTCAACCACTGAAGTTGGCGCGCGCCCGGCAGAGCGTGCACCTCGTGCTGGCCCGCTAGCCCCGTTTTATGTGGGGATGGTGGTCGCGCTGACTCGCACTGTACGTACACAAGAAACGAGGAAGCCCCATGGGTTCTGTTATTAAGAAGCGCCGCAAGCGCATGTCCAAGAAGAAGCACCGCAAGATGCTCCGCCGCACCCGCGTGCAGCGTCGTAAGCTGGGCAAGTAAGCCTTATGAATTGCACCCGTCCCACTTGTTGGGGCGGGTGTTTTGCTGTCCGCGTGAAAAATTCGACCATTTTTTCACCCGATTTCGCATACCCCCAGGTCATTAAATGGTCATACGTGGAATTTTTCACGCTTTGCCATAAGCCGCACCAAGCCGCCGGCAACAGCAACCACACCAGCCACGCAAGCCCCAAGCGCAACGCGGTTCCGGGCAAGCTTGCGCAGTGGCCGGTACTCGCGGATCGCCCACCCGGCCTCGCGGGCGTGGCGGCGCAGCGCGCGATCCGGGTTGACCGCGACAGGCGAGCCCACCATGCCCAGCATGGGCAGATCGTTGATGCTGTCGGAGTAGGCGGTGCATTTTGCCAGGTCGAGGCGCTGGATGGCGGCGAGCGCGGCCACCGCGTGCCGCTTGCCCGGCCCGTGCAGGATGTCGCCGACGAGTCGGCCGGTAAACACGCCGTCCTCTTCCTCCGCGACGGTACCGAGCGCGCCCGTAAAACCGAGCCGCTCGGCGAGCGCCTGGCCGATCTGCACGGGCGTGGCGGAAACCAGCCATACCTGCTGGCCTGCGGCGATGTGCATGGAGGCGAGATCGATGGTGTCCTGGTAGGCCTTGCTGACCATCTGGCGGTCGACGATCTCACGGCACAGCGACTGCAGCTCGTTGACAGATTTCCCCTTGACCAGGCTCAGCGCGTGCTCGCGCCCAGAGGCGATGTCGTCGTGGCTTTCCGCCCCGCGCAGCCGGAAGCGCAGCTGCTTGATCAGGGCGGGGAAGAGCTCGCCGGCGGTGATGAAGCGACGTTTGGCCAGCCCCTCGGCAAGCAGGATCAGCGAGGAGCCCTGGATGAGCGTGTTGTCCACGTCGAAGAAGGCGGCGGCCTCGGCATCCTGCGGCACGTCCGGGTCGGGCGGGGTGATCTTCGAGGCTCCTGCGGTGGCGAACGCCCCGCCGACGGAGTCGACGCCGAGGGCGAAGTCGTCGATGGTCAGGCCGAAAGTTTCCTCGACGGCGGCGGCTGCGGCTGCTTCGCCGGCGGTGCGCTGCGCTTCGTCGTCAAGCGGGGGCACGGCGAGATCCTCGATGAATCGCCGCAGGTTGCCGTGGGAGACGGACCACGCGGCGAGCAGATCGCCGTGTTCGCTCATGTCCTCACCTTTCGCTGTACCTTTCGCTGTGGGTGTTAGCTTGGAACATCGTACCGCTTGGTAGGCAATCAGTCAGGAGGAAGCGGATGGGCAAGCATGTGGAGCTGATGGTGCGCGAGGGCTGCGGCTCGTGTGTGCGCGTGGCGGAGCAGATTCGCCCGCTGGTGCGCGAGTGCGGCGCGGAGCTTTCGCTTGTCGACGTCGACTCGGACCCCGAGCTCGCCGCCGAGTACGGCGACCGCGTCCCCGTCGTGGTGATCGACGATGAGGAGTTTGCGTGCTGGGAGGTCGACTCGGATGACCTCGTCGCGGAACTGAACTCGTAGCGGGGTATCCTTTAGTTTGATTTTCTTGGCCGCGGAAGGGCTGACTGGAGTGATTGTGTGAGTGTGCTCGTCGTAGGGATGTCGCACCGTTCTGCGCCGGTGGCGCTGTTGGAGCGCCTGAGCATGGACGAGACGGTGCAGCACGATACCGCCGCGTCGCTGGTGAAGCAGCCATCGTTGACCGAGGCGATGATTATTTCCACCTGCAACCGGCTCGAGGTCTACACGGTGTCCACGGCCTTCCACTCAGGTGTGGAGGACGTGCTCGGCGTGCTCGCGGAGGTCTCCGGTGTACCGGAGGCTGAGCTGCGCGGCTACCTGTACGTGCGCTACGCCGACGCAGCCGCGGAGCATATGTTCACCGTGGCCGCGGGCCTGGACTCGATGGTGGTGGGCGAGCAGCAGATCATCGGCCAGGTGCGCGCCTCCTACCTGGATGCGGCGGAGCGTGGCACGGTGGGGCCGACCCTGCACTCGCTGGCGCAGACGGCGCTGCACACGGGCAAGCGTGTCCACTCGGAGACCAGCATTGATGACTCGGGTGCTTCGATGGTCACCTTCGCCCTCGACGAGGCCCGCCGCATCCTTGACATCGAGGACTTTCAAGGCCGCACCGCGCTCGTGCTGGGTGCCGGGGCGATGAGCTCGCTGGCCGCCACGCACCTGGGCAAGCAGGGGATTGACCGGCTGATCATCGCCAACCGCACGCGCTCGCGCGCAGAACGGGTGGCGGAACACGCGCGCGAGGCGGGGGTGGCCGCCGAGGTGGTGGACTTCAACGCCCGCGCAGGCGCGATCAGCCGCGCCGACATCACGGTGTCCGCGACCGCCTCGGACGACTTCACCATCACCCCGGAGGACCTCTCGGGCCCGACGATGCTGGTGGACCTGTCGCTGCCGCGCGATATCGATGACGCGGTGACCGAGCGCGAGGGCGTCCACCTCGTCAACATCGAGTCCCTGCACGCCTCCTTGCGCGATGCGGACAGCGAGGATTCGCGCGCCCTGGTCAAAGCCGAGGCGATCGTGCGCGAGGAGGTGGACGCGTTTAGCTCCGAGCAGCGCGTCCGTGAGGTCGCGCCCGCGGTCACCCGGCTGCGCCGGACCGCCAACGAGGTCCAAGAGCAGGAGCTCGAGCGCCTGCGGGCGCGTCTGCCCGAGCTTTCCGAGGAGGAATTTGGGCAGGTCGCCAGGGCGGTGAAGCGTGTCGTCGATAAGCTTTTGCACACGCCGACAGTGAAGATTAAGGAGCTGGCCGCCACCTCTGAGACGGTCAGTGTGGAGACCGCGATTGAGGAGCTCTTCGGGCTCGGCCGGTCGTCGGTGGCCGTGGACGCGCAGCGTTTGCCGCGACCGGAAGAACTGAACGCGAAGGAGAAATGATGCTGAAGATTGGAACCCGCGGATCCCACCTCGCCACCACGCAGGCAGGGCACGTGCGCGACGCGCTCATTGCAAACGGGGTCGAGGCCGAACTGCACATCGTGACCACCGCGGGCGACGTGAACATGTCCCCGGTGGAGCGCATCGGCGTCGGCGTGTTCACCACGGCGCTGCGCGAAGCGCTCGCTAGCGGCGAGGTGGACATGGCCGTGCACTCCTTCAAGGACCTGCCCACCGCTCCGGATACGCGCCTGCACCTGGTCACCCCGGAGCGCGAGGACCACCGCGATGCGCTCATCGCCCGCGACTGCCTCACCTTCGAGCAGCTGCCGCAGGGGGCAAAGGTGGGCACCTCCGCGCCACGGCGCGTTTCGCAGCTGCGCGCGCTGCGTCCCGACCTGGACATTCGCCCGCTGCGTGGCAACATTGAGACCCGCATGAGCTACGTGGAGCGCGGCGAGTTCGACGCGATCATCCTGGCGTATGCCGGCCTTAGCCGCGGCGGGTACGCGGACCGCGCCACCGAGGTCTTTGACCCGGACACGCTGGTGCCTGCCCCGGCGCAGGGGGCGCTCGCCGTGGAGTGCCGCGCCGACGACGCGGACAACGTGCGCGCGCTCGACGCGCTCATCGACGAGGACGCGACCGCGTGCGCGGCCGCCGAGCGACAGGTGCTCGCCACGCTACAAGCAGGTTGCACCGCGCCGGTTGCGGCGTACGCCACGCGGAAGGAAAACGGAGAGCTGACCCTGCGCGCCGGGGTGTTCGCGCTCGACGGAAAAACCCAGCTCGTTGAGACCGTGACCGGCACCGATGCCGTCGAGGTGGGTGCTCGCGCAGCCGAGGCGCTGCTCGCTCGCGGTGCCCGGGCACTGATGGAATAGTGTCACGAGTTTGGTTTTCAGCGGTCTTCCATCTTAAGGTGTAGTTACCATACGTCGGATAGCCCCGACGCAATTGGGGGCCACACAGCGCACCGGAAGGTGTGTGCGGGTGGCTCCTTGCATGCTGCGCGCTTTTCGCGTGCGCACGTGTGATACGCCGGGGCCACTATTTTTCGCGCCTTAGAAAAGATCGTTCTATGACATTGCCCTCGATTACGCCCCCGCCGGGGAAGGTCATCTTCGTCGGTGCGGGACCGGGCAACCCTGACCTGCTCACCGTGCGGGCTCGCGAGGTGATGGAAAACAATTCTATCGCCCTCGTTGATCCGGAGGTCGCTCAGGGTGCCCGAGACGTCGTCGCTGCCGCTTTGCCTGTGCCGAAGGCGAAGATGGACGCAGCCGACGAAGCTTATGCACGCCTGGTTGCTGAAGCGAAGGAGGCAGGTGCACGTCGTAAGCCGCCGCGCCCCGAGGACCCGACCGCGGCGGAGATCGAGGAGGTCGCGCTGTCCGGGGAGGCGATCGTCGCAAAGCTGCAAGCAGCGCTTGACGAGGCCGCTGCTGCCATCGAGCGCGGCGAGGCCGGCGACGGCGACGTGCTCCGGCTCGTGCGTGGCAACCCGCTCACCCGCGACCAGGTCATGGAGGAGATTTCCGCCGTGGCCGCCGCCGGGCTGGAGTTCCAGGTGGTGCCGGGGATGAGCCTGCCGTCGACGGTACCCTCCTTTGCAGGCATCGCGCTGGGCTCGACGTACACCGAGGCCGACCTGAGCCAAGAGGTGGATTGGGACATGCTCGCCGCCGCGCCCGAGCCGCTGGTGCTGCAGGCGAGGAAGGAGCAGCTGGGTGAGCTCGCCGAGCAGCTGCTCGCGCGCGACATGTCGCCAGCCACGCCGGTGGCCGTGACCACCAACGGCACGACCCGCCTGCAGCGCACCTTCGACGCCACGCTGGAGACAGTGGGCAAGCTGGATGCGGAGCTGCCCGGTTCGCTGGTGGTTACAGTGGGCACCGTGGCTGATGATCGTTCGAAGTACTCCTGGTGGGAAAACCGTCCGCTGTACGGCTGGCGCGTGCTCGTGCCGCGCGCGAAGAGCCAGGCGGGCCCGATGAACGCTCGCCTGAGCTCTTATGGCGCGATCCCGCAGTCGGTGCCGACGATTTCGCTGGAGCCGCCGCGCAACCCGGCGCAGATGGACCGCGCGATCAAGGGCATCGTGGAGGGCCGCTACCAGTGGGTGCTGTTCACCTCCGTCAACGCGGTCGACGCGGTGTGGAAGAAGTTCGAGCAGCTGGGCCTGGACGCCCGCGCCTTTGCCGGGGTGCACCTGGGCGCGGTAGGGCAGAAGACCGCCGACGCGCTGCGCGCACTCGGCATGTTCCCGGAGCTGGTGCCGCACCGCACGAAGCAGAACGCCGCGGGCATGGTGGAGATCTTCCCCGAGTACGTCGAGGACATTGACCCGGTCTCCCGCGTGCTGCTGCCGCGCGCCGACCTTGGCACGGACGTGCTGGTTGACGGCCTGGTGGAGAAGGGCTGGGAGGTCGACGACGTGGTGGCCTACCGCACGGTGCGCGCCGCCCCGCCGGCCCCGGAGACCCGCGACATGATCAAGACCGGCGGCTTCGACGCGGTGTGCTTTACCTCCGCGTCCACGGTGAAGAACCTCGTGGGTATTGCGGGCAAGCCGCACCAGCGCACGATCATCGCCTGCATCGGCCCGTACACGGCCGAGGAGGCCAAGGCGCAGGGCCTACGCGTGGATGTTGTGCCCGAGGTCGCCGATGTGCCCTCGCTTATCGACGCCCTGGCGGACCACGTCGCCTCCCTCCGCGCTGCCGGCCAGCTGCCGCCGCCGCGCAAGAAGCGCCGCATCCGTCGGAAAGCAGAGCCGGCGAAAGCCTCCGGCGAGTAGGAGCGAAAAGGTGCGGGGCCTATGATGGGGGCCATGTCTGACTACGATTTGCCCCGCCGCCCCCGCCGCCTCCGCCAGA
>NZ_KV818023.1:95251-102428 GCF_001814825.1 Corynebacterium sp. HMSC071B10
CCCCGCGATGCGAGCGTTGACGGCGGAGACGCGCCTGCACCCGGCGGATTTCATCCTGCCTATGTTTGTCGCCGACGGCATCGAGGACAAGCGCGAGATCGCGTCCATGCCCGGCGTCTACCAGCACACCACCGACACGCTGAAGGCCCTGTGCCACGAGGCGCTCGAGGCCGGCGTGAAATGCGTCGACCTGTTCGGCGTGCCCCGTGATGAGGATAAAGACGCCACCGGCTCGGTCGCGTGGGACGAGAATGGGGTACTCAACCGCAACCTGCGCGCCCTGCGCGAGGAATTCGGCGACGACCTGCTGATTATGGCGGATACCTGCCTCGACGAGTTCACCGACCACGGCCACTGTGGTGCGCTGAGCACCGACCGCAACGGCCACGAGATCGTGGACAACGACAAAACCCTGCCGCTGTACGCCAAGATGGCCGTCGCGCAGGCCGCGGCCGGTGCCCACATCGTCAGCCCCTCGGGCATGATGGACGGCCAGATCGCGGTGATCCGCGACGCGCTGGATGAGGCCGGCTACCAGGACGTCTCCATCATGGCGTACTCCGCCAAGTACGCCTCCAAGTTCTTCGGTCCCTTCCGCGATGCGGTGGGCTCCTCGCTCACTGGCGACCGACGTACCTACCAGCAGGACCCGGCGAACATCCGCGAGTCGATCCTGGAGACGCAGCTGGACATCGACGAGGGTGCAGACTTCGTCATGGTCAAGCCCGCCCTGCCGTACCTGGACGTGCTGCGCGAGGTCGCCGACATGTCCCCGGTGCCGGTGGCGGCATACCAGGTCTCCGGCGAGTACGCGATGATGGCCGCTGCCGGGCGCAACGGCTGGATCGACTTTGAGGAGACGATGATGGAGTCGCTGGTGTCGATCAAGCGCGCCGGCGCGGACCAGATCCTCACCTACTACGCCATCGAGGCAGCAAAGGAAGTTCGGTAACGCCTATGGTGAGCCTCCCGCCACACAACCCGCAGTCGCCCAGCCACATCGCCCCGGCGGCGGCGCCGCAGCCTGACCCGCAGGGGAAGAAGGGCGCGCCGCCGGAGGCGGTGCGCTTCATGCTCACCTGCTGGGCCGTGATGATCGCCGGGGAGCTGCTCCACCAGATCCTCACCGTCGTGGTCACAGTCCTCGACCCGGCGGCGCTGCGCGAGAGCGCGAAGCAGGCCGCCGAGGGCCGGGGCGAGGAGCTAAGCGACGCGATGCTCACCTTCGGCATCTACGGTTCGGTGGTGCTCATGGCGCTGATCCAGCTGGTCATCCTGGGCGTGTTCGCTTACGCGCTGCGGACGGTGGCTAAGCGCGGGAAGTGGGCGTCGAACGCGCGCCGCCTGCTACAGATCTTCGCCGCCTTCTTTGGGCTGCGCGTGTTGACCCTGTTTATGATGACGCCGGCCTCCGCCACTGTGCCGGTGGCGCTCTACGCCGCGGACGGGGTGATCCAAATCATCCTTGGTGTCGCGGGCGTGCTCGGGCTGGTTTACTCTACCCGGAAGGAATCGGTGGACTGGGTGGAGCCGAAGAAGACACACGAGCCCAGCGGAGATGGTGAGTAAGGAGCGCACATGGCGGGAATGTTTCCCACCTTCGTTGCTGACCCCAACGACAGGAACCGGCGTTTTCACGGGAAGGTAGGCCCTACCTGGCCCGCCAGCCTGCGCGCCGCCTACTATGTGGCGCTTACCAGCGCCGTGCTGCTTCTGCTGACCGGCATGCTCATGCTCGCCAGCGGCGCACCGAAGGACGCGGACGCGGAGTTCGCGCAGGCTTTTACTACCAACATGCGCATCGTCGCTGGGCTGGATATCCTGCTCGGGCTGACCATCGCCGGGTGCGCGGCCTTCTTCGAACGCGGCGCGAAGGCTCCGCGCCGCGTCTTCGCCGCGGCGGTCGCCGTTGCCGTGTTTGTGAACATGGCCGGCTTTTTCATCGGCGTGGCAGGCTGGGCCGCTTTTGCGGTGACCCTGGTCTTGGTTGCCGCCCTGTTCTTGGCGTTCCGCCCGGCGGCGAACGCGTACGTGGACGAGCGCAGCGGTGACCTCTGGCGCAGCGTGGAAGGGTAAGAAAAGGAAGTGTCTGCAGAACAGCACGCCGCGCTGGAAGAATCCATCGACGCCGCCCGCGAGGCGGCGCGCGAATGCGGCATCGACTTAGATACCCCGCGCATCGGCGCGGACGGCAACCCGCAGTATCCGAACACCTCCTACGCCTTTGAGATGGAGGGGCTGGAAGACGCCCCGCAGCTCAAAGACATTGAGGAGGAACTCGAGGCGCTCGAGGGGGTCTCGGCGCGCCTGGTGTACAGCACGAAGACCGCCTGGGTGACGGTGCCTAGCACCACACCGATCGTGGAACTGGAGGACGTCTTCGCCCGCTTCGGGGTCACGGCCAAGCTCACCGACTCCACCCTGCGCCGCAGCGTGCTCGGCCGGGCGGCGGCGACGCGACCCAGCCCACGCCGCAGCGTGCGGGGCTTAAGCGGCCGTCGCCGGAGGCTGCGCCGCGACGAACAGCTGAGTCTGCGCCGCGCCCGCGCCCAAGGATTCGTGCGCAGCTCAGGCGAGGCGGCACGCCGCTTACGCGAGCGCGAGGACGTGCTCTTTACCGCCCGCGACCTGGTCACCCCGCTGCGCATGTGGGTCGCGGTCCTGCTCACCCTGCCGGTACTGCTGCTCACCTACGTCTCTGCGCTTCAATTCGACGGGTGGCACTGGCTCTGCTTCGCGCTGACTACTCCGGTGGCGCTGTGGTGCGCGTTCCCCTTCCACCGCGCGATGGCGGGCGGGGTGCGACGCGGCATCTCGGCCCTGGACGGCGCGAGCTCGATCGCGATCCTCGCCTCCTACGTCTGGTCCGCCGCGGTGCTCGTGTTTACGGACGTCGGCAAGCTTTCTTGGCGCAACTACGGCGGCTGGCTCCCGCTGCGGATGGTGGAAGAACCGGCGCTGTTCTTCGAGGTCGCCTGCGCGGTCACCTCGCTGCTGCTCGTCGGCCGTTTCTTCAGCATGCGCGTGCGCCCGCACCTGCAGCAGGAGCTTTCCGTGCGCGCGCCCGGCGCAGAGTCGGAGTACATGGTGCGCCGCCGCTCGCGCAGCGGCAAGGTGATCGAGGAGCCGCTGCCGGCCGCAGAGATCAACCGCGGCGACGACATCGTCATCGTCCCGGGCGCGATCATCCCGGCGGATGGGGAGGTCGTCGGTGGTTCGGGCCTGCTCGAGCCAGAGCTTATCGACGCCCACGAGTCCCGCAAGCTCAAAGTCGGCAGCAAAGTCTACGCCGGCTCCATCTTGCGCAAGGGCAAGGTGAAGATGCGCGTCTCCCGCGTGGGCCACGCCACCCGCTTGTCCACGGTGAACCGCTGGCTTGAGCGGGCCTCGCACCACCAGAACGCGACCACGATGATCTCTACGCAGGCGGCGAGCATGCTCATTCCGGCGGCCTATGTGCTGGCCGTGCTGGACTTCGGCATGTGGTGGCTGCTCACCGGTAACTTAAACGCCGCCTTTGCCACGGCCCTGGCGATCCTCGCGGTGGTGGCACCGGTCGCACTTGCCATCTCCACGGCGCTGGCGATCCGGCTGGGCATTGAGTCTGCGGCGCGAAACGGCATCCTCGTGCGTGACGGTTCGACCTTCCGCATCTTGGAGGCCACCGACACCGCGGTGTTTAACCGGGTAGGCACGCTGGTGGAGCCGACGATGACGGTGGAGACGGTCACCGCCGAGTACGGCGAGGACCCGGACCTCGTCTTGTCCATCGCGGGTGCGCTGTCGGTCGAGTCCGATCACCCCTCCTCCCGCGCGCTGGTCAAGGCGGCACGCGAGGCGCGCGACAAGCGCGACAAGGACGACGGCGGGCCGAGCTGGATCGAGCTGACCCAGGAGGACACCACCCCGGACGGCTCCGTGCGCGGCCGCCTGACGCTGACCTACGAGGATCAGCACACCGAGAACCTCGAGGCGATGCTGTGGCGCCCGACGAACCTTTCGCAGCTCAAGGGTCGACTCTCGCTGGCGGCAACGGCCGGGGGCACACCCGTCGTGGTGCGCTGGAAGGGTCGCGACCGCGGAGTCATCACCCTGTACGACCCGCCGAAGGAGGACGCGATCTCGGCGATCGACCGACTCGAGTCCATCGGGGTAGAAACCGTGATGCTCACCCGCGACACCTACCCGGTGGCGCGCCGCTTCGCCGACTTCCTGGGCATCTCCAAGGTGCTCGCCGGCATCACCGCCCCGGATAAGCCCCACGCAGTGCGTTCCCTGCACACGAAGGGCGCGACCGTGGCGATGGTGGGCGACCACTCCGCCGCGCGCACCCTGCGCGTGGCCGACGTGAGCATCCTGTACGCCGACGACTCCATCCTGGGCGCCGAAATCGGCAAGGTGGATCAGCTGTGCAACGTGCTGCTCATCCGCCGCGATGTGACCGCGGTGCCGCAACTGGTAGAACTCGCGCGCCGGGTGTGCCGCACGATCGACTCCAACATGCTGGTCGCCTGGACGTACAACCTGGTCGCGGTGCTGCTCGCTATCGCTGGCGTGCTGCCTCCCGTGGGTGCGACGGCGCTGATGTTGGGCAGCTCTTTAGCCATCGAGTTGCGTTCGGTCCGCGTGCGTCATTTCCCGGCCTAATTTTTCCCGCGTAAGCTGGGGGACCATGACCAGACGCGACCTTTCTTCTGCCCCGTTCATTGAGGCCGCAAACGGCCGCACCCCCTCGCGCACCCCGGTGTGGTTCATGCGCCAGGCCGGCCGCTCCCTGCCCGAGTACCGCAAGGTACGCGAGGGTATCCCCATGCTCGATTCCTGCTTCATGCCGGAGCTGCTCGCCGAGATCACGCTGCAGCCGGTGCGCCGCCACGACATGGACGCGGCGATTTTGTTCTCCGACATCGTGGTGCCGCTGAAGGCGGCTGGGGTGGGCGTGGAGATCGTGCCCGGCCGTGGTCCGGTGATGGAGCAGGCGATTACGACGCGTGCGGACGTCGAGAAGCTGCCCGTGCTCGACCACAACGTGGACGAGGTGGCCAAGGGCATCGAGATCATCCTCGATGAGCTCACCGACACCCAGGCCCTGATCGGGTTCGTGGGCGCGCCGTTTACGCTGGCCAGCTACCTCATTGAGGGTGGGCCGAGCAAGAACCACGAGAAGACGAAGGCGATGATGCATGGCGATCCAGAGACCTGGCACGCGCTGATGCGCCGCCTCGTGCCCACGATCACTACTTTCCTGCGCACGCAGGTCGACGCTGGTATTGACGCGATGCAGCTCTTCGACTCCTGGGCCGGCTTCCTCACCGAGGCCGACTACCGCGAGCACGTCCTGCCGTACTCGGAGGAGATCCTCAAGGAAGTCGAGGGCGTGATCCCGCGCATCCACTTCGGCGTGGCCACCGGCGAGCTGCTCGGCGCGATGTCCGAGGCTGGCTCCGAGGTGATGGGCGTGGACTGGCGCGTGCCTCTCGACGTCGCCGCGGCCCGGTTTGCCTCCCCGCGCGTCCTGCAGGGCAACCTGGACCCCGCGATGCTCTTCGCCGGTCCCGCCGTGGTGGAAGAGGAGGTCCGCCGCATCAAGGCGGAGGCCGCCCGCGCCATCGAGGCGGGCAACGCCACCGGCCACATCTTCAACCTGGGCCACGGCGTGCTGCCGACCACCGACGCCGGTGCGATCACCGACGCCGTCGCCATGATCCACGAAGCTTAAAAGAAGGAGCGCTCCATTGAATATCGCCATCGTCGGTGCAGGCCTTGCCGGGCTGACCGCAGCGTATGAGCTGCGCGATTCCGGCCACACCGTGGACGTCTACGAGGGCAGCGACCGTATCGGCGGCAAGCTCTACACCGTGGCCTTCGACGGCGGGCCGACCGACATGGGCGCAGAGGCCTTCATCGCGCGTCGCCCCGAGGCCAAGCAGCTTGTCGACGAGCTCGGGCTCGCCGACTCGCTAGTCAGCCCCTCCGGCATGCGCTCGCTGCTCTACGTCGACGGCGAGACCCGCGCGATGCCTGCCGGCGGTGTGATGGGCATCCCATCGACCTCGGAGCCGGTTTTGCACCTGGTCAGCGAGGACACCGCGCGGCGCATCGACGAGGAAGGGCAGCGCGAGGGCTTTGCGTGGATCGTCGGCGGCGATATGAGCGTCGGTGCCCTGGTGCGCGATCGCTACGGCGACGACGTGGTGGACAACATCGTGTCCTCCCTGCTCGGCGGCGTCTACTCCTGCACCGCCGACGACCTGGGCGTGCGCGCCACCGTGCCGCAGCTGGCCGAGGAGTTCGACCGCCTGGCTGCCGACGGCCCGGTGCACCTGTCCACCGCCGTGGCCAACCTGGAGGCGGCGCGCAAGAAGGCGGCTCCTTCTTCCGGGAAGCCCGCGTCGATCTTCGCCACCTTCCGCGACGGCTACCAGGAACTGTACGAGGCGCTCGCCGAGCAGTCCGGCGCGAACATCTACGTCGACGCGTTCATCTCCGCGATCACCCGCGAGGGCGAGGGCTACCGCCTCAAGGGCGGCGAGGACACCGTCTACGACCGCGTCCTGCTCGCCACCCCAGCACCGACGACCGCGCTGCTGCTGCGCGGCATCGCCCCGGAAGCGGCCGAGACGCTGCGCGCCGTCAAACTGGCCAACTCTGCCGTTGTCGGCCTGCGCTTCGCCACCGACGAGGGTCTGCCCGAAAACTCCGGCGTTCTCGTCAGCACCGACGCCGAGGACGTCCACGCCAAGGCGTTCACCCTGTCCTCGCGCAAGTGGCCGCACCTCGCGGAGCGCGGCGGGGCCCTGGTGCGCGCCAGCTTCGGCCGCTACGGCGACACCGTGGCGATGACCGCCAGCGAGGACGACCTCGTGGACTGGGCCCTCGACGACCTACAGACCATCACCGGCTTCGACGGCCGCGCTGCTGGCGTGGAGGAGATCTTCGTGCAGCGCTGGTTCGGCGGCCTGCCGCGCTACGACGA
Organism: Corynebacterium sp. HMSC071B10; assembly: GCF_001814825.1. NCBI lineage: Bacteria > Bacillati > Actinomycetota > Actinomycetes > Mycobacteriales > Corynebacteriaceae > Corynebacterium > Corynebacterium sp. HMSC071B10. Next base: position 102,228 of record NZ_KV818023.1, read on the forward strand.
AACACACCTCGCCACGGTGGCCAGCGTCAAAGACGCGCTCGCGGATGTCCCGGGCGTTGGCGTCGCCGGTGCCTGGGTCGCGGGCGTGGGCGTGCCCGCTGCGATCGGCAACGCGCGAGAGGCGGCCCGCGGGTTGGTGTAGGGGGTCGGCGCTATTTGACGAACACGGCAGGTCGAACAACCCGACGTCCGGTCTAGGGG
>NZ_KV818024.1:0-26706 GCF_001814825.1 Corynebacterium sp. HMSC071B10
CCTACGAGCTCTGGGTTATGAGCCCAGCGAGCTACCGAGCTGCTCCACCCCGCGTCGGGTGATATTTTCTTTTCACCTGCTGCCGTATCGGCAACGTGAAGTAACTATACTTATCACCCCGCAAAAGGCCAAATCCCCTGGGCACCGCCCAGAATCACAGTTCTTACAAGACCCACATAACGCACAGTTCCCGATGCACACCTCGCCCACTCGTTCGAGAGATCACGACCCCATGTCCGGGGTGGGCGCTAGAATTACGCTTCCTTGCTCACCGCATAACCACAAGGAGGCGCCCTTGGCAGAATTACTGCGAGCCGCAGTGCACAGCGTGGAGATCCCTTCGCTCACCCGGCGAGAACACCGGATCCTGGGCACGATGTCACAATTGGCCGACGACCACGATGGCTCGCTTCTCAACGTCGACGGCACCGTCCGCCCCGGCCGAACCGGACTCATCACCCATTTCGGCCAGAGCAACGGGAAGGGCGGGTGGGTCCGGCACAACATCCTCATCACCCACATCCCACTGTTTGAAGAGGTGGGTTGGATCGAGGCGGTAACGGAGCCCGCGCTCGACGGCGCGTACCAGCTCAACCTCGCCCGGCTGGCCCGCCTACTCGACGTGACAGAGGAGCGCATGGCCGGGGCGGAAGACGACCCGCTCGCGCTCACCGAGGCCGACCAGTTGCTGCCTGGCGATTTCAGCCGCCCCGTGTTCGCGGGCCTATGGGATCAGGTCGACCGGATCCTGGTGCACAACCCGCAGGTCTAGCCAGGCATAACAAAGCGCCGGGGACGTTTTCCGTCCCCGGCGCTTCCTGCGTTCCGGCTAGCCTGCTAAACGCTACTCGGCGTTCTGGTACGCCTCCACCGCGCGGTCGAGCTGGTCGAGTGCGCGGCCGTACTCCTCGAAGGAGCCGTCGCGAGCGCCCTCAAGGTTGCGCAGCGCATCGTTGATGCCCTGCATGGCCTCGTCCTTGTTGCCCGGGGCCGGCTGGGTCTTCTCCTCGGCCTCTGCCTCCTGCGAAGTATCGGCGGGGGCTTCGGCGTCCTTGTTGTCGGACGCGCCCTCGTCGACAAGCTCGATGTCCTGCGCTGCCTTGGAGTCGATGCCCACCTGCTTGAGCGCCTGGGAGATCGTCGGCGCGTAGCCGACCTGGCCGCGGTAGAACACCAACACGCGCAGCAGCTTCGGGAAGGCCGAGGCCTGGTCCTTGCGCTGCGAGTAGATCGGCTCGACGTAGAGGATCTCGCCGCCACCCACCGGCAGGGTGAGCAGGTTGCCGTTCTTCAGGTCGTTCGAGCCCTCCCACAGCGTGCGGTCGCGCGCAACCTGGTCGGAGGACATCAGCGCGTCCTGCGCCTGCTTCGGGCCCTGCGTCTGCGTATTCGTCGGCAGGACGCGGACCGTGATCTTGCCGTAGTTCTCCGGGTCCGAGGACACCGACATGTGTGCGGACAGGAACTCGCGGTTCAGGCCGCGGTACGGGGTGATCAGCTGGAAGGAGGACTCGTTGGTCTCCGGGTCAGCGGCCACCACGTAGTACGGCGGCTGGTTGAGCTCCTTGCGGCCCTCTGCTGCGGTCGGGTCGTTCGGCACGGACCAGAAGGCGTCGTTGTTGAAGAACACGCCCGGGTCGTCCACGTGGTAGCGGGCCAAAAGCTCACGCTGGACCTTGAACAGGTCCTCCGGGTAGCGCAGGTGCTCGCGCAGGTCATCGCTGATCTCGCTGTGCGGGCGCACCGTGTCCGGGAACACACCCATCCATGCCTCGAGCACCGGGTCTTCCTCGTCGAACTGGTAGAGGTCAACCGTGCCGTCGTAGGCGTCAACGGTGGCCTTGACCGAGTTGCGGATATACCCAAGGTTGTTATTGACCAACCGCTGGGTGGTGCCATCCGGGTTGAGCGCATCCTGTGTGGTGTCCTGCAGGGAGGAACGCGTGGAGTACGGCAGCTGGGACAGCGTGGTGTAGCCGTCCACGATCCACTTCACGCGGCCATCAATGACTGCCGGGTAGGTCTTGGAGTCAGTGGTCAGCCACGGAGCGACCTTCTCCACGCGCTCGCGCGGGTCACGGTCGTACAAAAGCTTGGAGTCCGCGCCGACGCGGTCCGACAGGATCATGTTCAGCTCCTGGTACTTCACCGCGTACGCTGCGCGGTTGATCCAGTTGCCAATGTTGACTCCGCCCTTGCCGGTGTAGGTGTAGGTGGAGTTGTCCGTGTCGTACTCGACCGGGCCCTGGCCGTTATCGCCCACGATGGCGTAGTCCAGCCCGTCCTTAGCAGAGGAGATCACCGGACCGTAGTAGATGCGCGGCTCGTCCACACGGATGCCCAGCTCTTCCGCATCCTTCTTCTCCGCGGCCTTTGCGTTGGACTGCAGGTCCGAGACGGTGAAGATGGGCAGGCCGCCGCGGGTGGAGCCCGCGTCCTGCGCTGCCTCATCCACCGTGTTGGCCTGGGCGGCGACGAAACCGTTGCCGTGGGTGTAGACGGTGTGGCGGTTGATCCAGTCGAGCTGGTTCTCACGCAGGGCGTTCGGATCCATCTCACGGGCGGCGACGACAAAGTCGCGCATCTCGCCGTCGACCTCGTAACGGTCCATGGCCAACTGATCCGGGAACCCGTAGAAGTTGCGTAGCTGCTGGTTCTGCGTGAAGGTGGGCGACAAAATCTCCGGGTCCAGCAGGCGGATGTTGCTGATGGTGGCCCAGTCGTCTGCGACCTCGTTATTCGAGACCGTGTCCGCTCCCCAGTTTTCCTCGTAGGTGACCGTGTCTTCAGTCAACCCATACGCGAAGCGGGTGGACTCGATGTTGCGGGCGATGTACTCACGCTCCTTGGCCTGACGGTTCGGCTTGACCGAGAACTGCTCCAAAAGCGCCGGCCACACGTTACCGATCACCAGGGAGGACACCAGCATCAGCACGGTGGCCAGCACCGGGATGCGGAAGTCCTTATACACCACGGAGGCGAAGAACGCGGCGGCAACGATCAGCGCGATGACGGTGAGGATAATCTTGGCCGGCAGCATCGCGTTGATGGAGGTGTACGACGCACCGGTAAAGATGTCGTTTTCCCCGTAGAGCAGGAAGTAGCGATCCAGCCAGTACCCGACCGCCTTGATAAGCATCCACACACCGGCGGTCACCGCGAGCTGCACGCGAGCAGCCTTGGAGACGTAGCCAGTCTGCCCGACGGCCCTGTTACCAATGCGGATGCCGCCAAGCAGGTAGTGCGCTACCAGCGCGATCAAAAATGCAACGATGAGCAGCATGCTCAGCGTGCTGACCACCACGGACAGGCCCGGCAACGCAAAGGCGTAGAAGCCGAGGTCTCTACCGTACTGCGGGTCCGAGACCCCGAAGTCAGAGCCGTTGAACCACAGCAGGAAGGTACGCCACATCCGTTGGCCTGCAAGACCGGAGAAGACCGCGACGACCAGCGGCACCGCTACCAGCAGGGAGCGGATACCCTGCTGGATGGAAGCGCGGTACTGTGCGCTGGGCGAAAACAGGTCCGCCTCCGGCATCTCATCTGGTCTACCGCGCCACGCCAGCCATGCCGCGAGGTAAGCGATTCCCCCGCCGAGGAGTGCGAAAACGATAAATAGTACGACCCGGGCGATGATCACCCGGTTGAACACCCCGCGGAAGTCGAGCTCGCCGAACCACAGAAAATCGGTGTACAGACCGATCAGCATGGGCACGAGCGTGAAGATGACGCCGAGGACGATAATCGCCGTCAGCATCGTCTTGTTCGACTTTTTCGCGTTGGGTTGAGGCTGGTTGACGCGGGTAGCCAATCCTGCTCCTTCGAAATAGTCTTTGCGTGCGTATTAAGCTTCTAGCTTTAAGTAGCTTAATTTGTGTAACGAATAAACAGCCAGAAAGGTTCCCGTGCAGCAGAATTTCAGCTCGCAGCAAGCCCTGAATAAAGCCATGACCGAGGCTGTGGAGTTCGTCCACGCCGAGGGCTGGGACGCCCCGCCCTCACTCTTTGCGCTGGTGCCGACGCAGCTGCTTGTCGACGAGCTCACGCAGCTTGCCGACGACGCCGCGCACTCCCCCTTAACGCTGGTGGTTCAGGAGCTGCCCGAGCACATCCGCCCGGGCAGCGACGAGCTGGCCGATTACGTCTCCCGCGTCGCTTGGCCCGAGCAGGTCGAGGGCGTCGTCCTGGCCCAGGAGATCGTCTTCCGCGACACCTCCGCGGGCCCGGCCGCGGAACCCCGCCCCGCCCGCCTGTTTTCGGGCGTGCTGCGCGGTGAAGACATCGAGCAGACCCTGCTGCAGATGCGCCTGACCGAGGAGGAGCTGGAGGAGCGCGGCATGTTCGCCCAAGACGAGATCGAGCTGCGCGGCGGGCCGAACGTCGCGCCAAACGTGATCGCCGCGCTGCGCTACAGCCTGGACCGCGAGCCAGAGGAGCTGGGGTAACGGCTGGGAGTCGCCTTCACCCTTGACGTACTATCGGTAGACAACGCACGTGTAAACGTATCTAAGGAGCCAATTTCCGTGTCGCACCGTCGCATTCTCGCCCCCGCCCTGCTTGCCGCATCAGTGGCGCTCACCGCCTGTGGCGGAGGCGGTGAGGACACGCCTGAGTCCACCGAAACTCCCGCGCAGACCGAAAGCGCTTCGCCCACGACGAGTACGGAGGAGGCAGCGACGGAGTCTTCTGTGGAGGAGACAGTCACGGAGTCGAGCACGCGGGCGTCGACAAGCAAGCGCGACGACGACGCGGAAGATGAGACGGTCGCCGAAGTTGCCGAGACTTTCGCCTCGCTTGCGCCGGAGTCGCTGTTTGCACAGCTCGACACGTGTGCGGCGACGGGTGTGAGCGGCTCTTATGACTGCTCGGGTGCGGAGATCGGGCAGTTCCAATTCTTCGACTCGGAGGCGAAGGCAGCGTCGACGACGCAGCTGCTGACTGAGCTGCGCTCTTCGCGGATTGTGGAGGACGACGGCGAGCGCATCGTCGGCTGGTCCACCCTGGGCACTTCCGCGATTATCACCGTTGTGGACAACGAGCGCGGCCAGGTGCTGCAGCAGCTGGTGTCTACTGAGCAGGAAGATCCGCGCGAGCGCATCGGCAAGCTGGGGCTCGCCGAGGTGAGCGATGAGGGCGCGACGGAGACAACCCGGGAAACAACCACCACGAAGGCTTCCGAGACGACGTCGCGCCGCTAGCGGCTAGAGCTCGGTGCCGTCCTCGCTGCCGTCGTCCTTGCCGTCGCCGTCCTTGCGCTTGAGGTCAGGGTTGTTGCGCAGCTCCTCTTCGAGCTTGCTGAACTCGGCGTCGAAGTCGGTGTCGGTGGTGTCGTCCAGCAGGCCGTCGATAAACGCTGCGGGGTTGTCCAGGTGCTCCGCCGTGGGCAGGAAGTCGGGGTGGTTCCACACCTCGTCGCGGCGCTTCACGCCCACCGCGTTGTCCACGCGACGCCACAGCTCGGCAGCCTCGCGGACCTTCGGGGCACCCAGCTCGATGCCGACGATGTTGGCAAAGGCCTGCTCGGCCGAACCGCCGGTCGCGCGGCGGCGCGCCCACGCCTCCGCCAGCTGGGCTGCGGACGGGATGCGCTCCGCAAGTGCCGCGTCCACGACGACGTCGACCCAGCCCTCGACGAGCGCGAGCAGGGTCTCCAGGCGCGCGGTCGCCGCGGCGTTGCGGGAGCCGACGCGCGGCGAGAGGTCCATGTTCTGCAGGTTCTGCAGCGCCTCCTGAATCTGCTGCGGGTCGCCCGACTCCAGGTTCAGGCTGCGCGTCGCCTCGTCGATATTGGAGGTGTCGATCTCCAAGCCCGCGGCGTACTCCTCCACCGAGGCAACGATGCGTTCGACCAGCCACGGCACGTGCTTGAACAGACGCTGGCGGGCCGCCTCGCGCGCGGCGATGTAGACCATGACCTCCTGGCCCGGAACCTCCAGGCCCTTGGCGATCTTGGTGACGTTCTTCGGCAGCACCGACGCCACACCGCTGGGCGCGACCGGCAGACCGAAATCGGTGCCGGTGAGCGCCTGCTGGGCCAAATCCCCCAGCGCGTGGCCCAGCCGCATGCCGAAGTTCATGGAGTTCATCGAATTCATCATCCCGGCCAGCGGGCCCATCATCTCCCGGGCCTCGGCCGGCAGCTGGTCCATCTGCGCCCGGTTCATGTGCTCGGCGACCGGGTTGACCATGCGCTTCCACATCGGCATCGTCTCCACCAGCCAATCGTCCGCGTTCCAGGCCTGCGCCTTCGACTCGGCCGCGGGCAGCGTGGTCGTCTCGCTCAGCCAGTGATCCACCAGGCGCAGCGACTCTTCCACTGCCTTCTTGTCCCCCGCGGCAACTGCGGCCTTGTCGCCCACGCGCTGGCGGGCCATGCGCAGCGCCATGTCGAAGTTCACCGCCTCGTCTTGCGCTTCGGCCTGGTTAAAGGAGTTACCCATGCCGCTAAGCATTTGGCCAAACTGGTTCAGGATGTCCCCGAACCCACCGCCAGCCTGGCCGCCGCTAAAGCCAAACGCGGCGAAGGGGTTCGACGCGTCGTTCTCATCGCGCTTGCGCTTGCCTTCGTCGTCATCGTCGTTGGGAAAGGAGAATCCGAATCCGTTACTCATACACGCCACGATACATAGCGTGCAAGCGCTTGCGCGACTACTTTTGCGCCCAGCCAGGACGCTGTGAGCGAACACGGCTGCGCTATGCTGCCTGTGTGAAAAAATCGGCAGAGGTTGCACAAGCAGCTAACGACGTGCGCAGCAGGCGCTGGTCGACGGTGACGTGGGGCGCGATCCCCGTCGCCGCCCTCACCGTGTTGTTGTCCCTCGACCACATCCCAGGCACCGACATCACCCTGGCCGTGCCGTATGCCGCCGAGGGCCCGGGCCCGATGTTTAATGCGCTTGGCGACGTCGACGGCGAAGACGTCATCGACATCGAAGGCACCGAGACCGACCCGGTCGCGGGCAACCTGAACATGACAACGGTGTCGGTACGCACCAACATGACGCTCCTGCAGGCCATCGGCCGCTGGGCCACCACCGACGACACCATCGTCCCGATCAGCCAGATCCTCCCACCCAACCTGGACGAAAACGAGCTACGCGAGTACAACAAGGCCGAGTTCGCCGCCTCCGAGGGCAACGCCACCGTCGCCGCCATGCGTTACCTGGGTAAACCCACCCGCGTCATCGTGCACGACCTGCTGGAAGACTCACCGTCTGCGGACGCCCTTGCGCCAGGCGACGTGCTCACCGCCGTCGACGGCACCGAAGTGACCCAACCCAGCGAAGTCCAGGATGCCGTGCGCGCCCACGCCCCCGGCGACGAACTGACCGTGGAGATCTCACGCGGGGACCAGACCAAGGAAGTGCGCATCACCCTGGGCGAGAACCCGCACGAAAAGGGCGAGCCCATGATGGGCATTCTGATGACCTCGGAACCCGCAGGTGACGTGACGGTCAACTACAACCTCAACGACGTCGGCGGGCCGAGCGCGGGCATGATCTTTTCGCTCGCCGTGATCGACAAGCTCAGCCCCGGCCAGCTCAACCACGGCAAATTCGTCGCCGGCACCGGCACCATCGCCGAATCCGGCGAAGTCGGCCCCATCGGCGGGATCACCCACAAGCTCGCCGGTGCACGTGACGCGGGCGTGGAACTCTTCCTCGCCCCGGAGGGTAACTGCGACGCGGTGCGCACCGTCGATACCGGCGACATGACCGTCGCCAGCGTGAAGAACCTCGACGAGGCCGTCGCCGCCATGGACGACTACGCCGCCGGGCGGTCCGTGCACGCCTGCAGGTAAACGGCGCGGCGTGGGGCGAGCGGCCAAATGGAGCTAGCTCCATTTACAACCAGCCAGCCAACAAAACCCCAGGTCGCACTCCACCGCCAACTCCAAATGGAGCTAGCTCCATTTACAACCACCCCGGCAACAAATCCCCAGGTCACGTTCTGCCGCAAACCCCAAACGGCGCTAGCTCCATTTACGATCCGCCCGCCAACAAAACGCCAGGTCGCACTCCGCCGCCGACCCCAAATGGAGCTAGCTCCATTTACAACAGCTCCATTTACAACCAGCCCGCCAACCCCAAACGGCGCTAGCCAAAACGCTGGTAGGCCTCGAGGTAGCCCTTGGCCCGCTCGGCAAACGGGGCGCGGTCCGCCCACGCCCAGAACTCGGGACCATGACCGGGGATGAAGGTGTGCACGAGCTCGTGAATCACCGTGGCATCGAGCACGTAGTCGGGCACATCTTTGAGCCGCGAGCTGATCCGGATATCCCCCGTGGATGTGGTGCACGAGCCCCAGCGGGTGCGTTGGTTGTCCGACCAGCGTACGGAGCCGATGCGGGCTCTGCCCTCGAGCACCTCGCGGTTCAGTTTTTCTGCACGTGCGAGCAGATCGGCATCACTGGAAGCGCTCGAGCGGGTCTTGGCGGCCACCTTCGCCAGCATCTCCTCAACGGCTGCCTTCTCCTGCGCTTTGCTTAGCCTGGCCGGGATGCGAATTTCTACGACCCCGTCCACGATCCTGCTCTGGATGGTGCGGGTGCGCCGCGCCGAGCGGATGACCCGGTAGGTCTGCCCCGACTCGTGACGGATCGAATCACCCACACCCATCACCGGAACTCTTCGAGCGTGTCTAACACGCCCTGTCCGTACTGCTCGATCTTCGCCGGACCGACCCCGGAGATGCCGAGGAGCTCCTGGGTGTCGGTGGGCATGGCTTCGGCGATGGACATGAGCGTGGCGTCGGTAAACACGATGTAGGCGGGCTTGCCTGCGGCGCGCGCCTCGTCGCGACGCCACCGCTTCAGCGCGGCAAAGACTTCCTCGTCAAAGCCGGGCTCGCAGTCCTCGTGGCGACCCAGCGTCTTCTCCGCCGGGGTGGCCAGGAGGTTGCCGCACACGCGGCAGCGGCGGTTGCGCTTGACCCGCTCCGGGGTCTTCTCAACTTCCAGCTCCGGGGCGATGCCGTCGAGGAAGCGCGAACGCGAACGCGATTTGCGCCCGCCCTCCTGGCGCGCCAGTGCCCAGGACAGGTGGAGGTGCTCGCGGGCGCGGGTCACGCCGACGTAGAACAGCCGCCGCTCCTCTTCCACCTCCGCGTCGCCCGCCTTGATCGCGTGTGAGATCGGCAGCGTGTTTTCCACCAGGCCGACCAGAAACACCGCGTCCCACTCCAGGCCCTTCGCGGCGTGCAGGCTCGCCAGCGTGACGCCGTCGACAGCGGGCGGCTGCTTCGCCTCGGCGCGCCTGCGCAGCGAGCGCAGCACATCCGGCAGCGTGGATGCCTCCTGGCTGCGCACGATCTCCTCGATGAGGTCGACCAGCGCCGACAGCGTCTGCCACCGCTCACGGGCCTTCGCACCCTCCGGTTCGGTCGGGGTCAGTCCGATCGGCGCGAGCGCAGCGCGGGCCACGGCAACCGGGTCGTCGGGCAGGTCGGTGCGCCGGGCCGCGCCGACGAGCGCGCGGATGGCTTCCCGGATCTCGCCGCGCTGGAAGAAGCCTTCGCCGCCGCGGACTTGGTAGACGATCCCGGCGTCGGCAAGCGCCGCTTCGAACGCCGCGGACTGGGCGTTGATGCGGTAGAGGACGGCGATTTCGCGGGCGGGCACGCCGGCGTCGAGAAGCTGGCGGATCTTGATCGCCACCTCGCGCGCCTCGGTCGGCTCATCGTCGTAGGCGGTAAAAGTCGGCTGCGGGCCGTGCTCGCGCATGCCCTGCAGCTCCAGGCGTGTGCCCGCCACACGCCCCTGCGCCTTGCTGATGACGGTGTTGGCCAGGTCCGTGATCTCCGGGGTAGAGCGGTAGTCGCGCTGCAGCTTGACGACGGTCGCGTGCTCATACGTCCGCGAGAAATTCAGCAAGTAGTTCGGCGTCGCCCCCGTAAACGAATAGATGGTCTGGTTGGCATCGCCCACCACCGTCAGGTCGTCGCGCTGTCCCAGCCAGCCCTCCAGCACGCGCTGCTGCAGCGGGGTGACGTCCTGGTACTCGTCCACCACGAAGGACTGGTACTGCGCCCGAAACTCCTCGGCCACCGCCGGGGCGTTCTCCAGCGCTCCGGCGACGTGCAGCAACAGGTCGTCGAAATCCAAAAGCATGCCGTCCGGGGAGGTCTTCGCGTCCTCGTAGAGCTTATAGACCTGCGCGACCTTCGCCGGGTCCGTCGGCGGGGTGCGCTTGGTGCCCGCGATGCGCTCGACGTAGTCGTCCGGGCCGATCACGCTGGACTTCGCCCACTCGATCTCGCTGAGCAGGTCGCGCACCATGTCCTTGCCCGAATCCAGCCCGGCCGCGCGGGCGGCGCGCCCCACCAGGGGGAACTTGTTGTCCAGCAGCTTCCAGGGCAGATCGCCCGCGATCTGCGGCCAGAAGTACTGCAGCTGCCGACGCGCCGCCGCGTGGAACGTCCGCGCCTGCACCCCGCCCACGCCCATCGTGCGCAAACGGTCAGCCATCTCTCCCGCAGCGCGCTGGGTAAAGGTCACGGCGAGCACCTTCGTCGGTGCCACCATGCCCTGGTCGACCAGGTTGGCAATGCGGTACGTAATGGTGCGGGTCTTGCCCGTGCCGGCACCCGCGAGGATGCACACCGGTCCCCGCGGCGCGGTCGCGGCGACGCGCTGGTCCTCGTCCAACAAACTCAAGTCCACGGCCATGTGCGTGTCCATCCCTTCCTACAACTCGCCTGCGGCCCAGCGGCCAATGAGCTGGCGCGCGATACTGCCCTCCGGGGCAAGTGACAGCTGCCCCAAGTCGGCGCGCGTGGCCCAGATGATCCGGCTCAACTCCCCATCGGTCTCCCCCACCGCGTCCTCGTCTTCGGTCCTGGCGAAGAAGCCCAGCATCAGTGAACCGGACAGCGGCCACGGCTGCGACCCAACATACGCCACATCTGCAATCCTGCGCCCGGTTTCCTCCAACACCTCGCGCGCAAAGGCGTCCTCGGCGCGCTCGCCCACATCCATGTAGCCGGCGATGCAGGTGAAGTAGCCGGGCCGGCGGCGGTTCTCCCCCAACAGGATGCGCTTGGAATCGGCGTGCTCCACCACCCCAATCACGCAAGGATCGATCCGCGGGAAGACAGGCCTGTCAGAGGCACCCCGCGCAAACGCGCCCGAGGCGTCCCAGGCAAGCCGGGAGCCGCCGGCCGGATCGAAGCCGCCGCGCTCGTGCGCGACGAGAAGCCCGACAGCGCGCGCGATGAGCGGGTCATCGAACCACTCGCGTGCGCTGGCCGCCCGCGTCGCGAGCTCCTGCGTCGCAAGCTCCTCGGCGGTCACATCGGATACCCGCACCGCGGTCACTTCCGGGCTCACCCGCGCCCTGGTTACCACCTGCACGCCGGGTGGAAGCTCCGGCAGCAGCAGCGGTTGGCCCTGGGAGTTGAGGGGGAAGTGCAACGCGGCGTCGAAAAGCAGGTACAACGGCACGCTACTCCGACGGCTTCTGCGCTTCGGGCGACTCCTGCGGCTGCGTCATGCGCACGTACAGGAGGCGATCGCCCGGCTCGACGGTCTCCGCCTCCGGCACATCGATGCGGTACAGCTCACCCGAGCGCACCACGCCCAGCACGATGTCGGCCAGGTGGCGCGGGTTGGAGCCAACCTCATCGTCGGCGATCGGACGCTCGGCCACGGCGAAGCCTTCATCGGGGCTGAGCAGGTCCTCCATCATCTCCACCACGGGCGGAGTGACCGTGGCAAGGCCGAGCAGGCGACCGGTCGTTTCGGCGGACACCACCACCGAGTCCGCGCCCGATTGCATCAGCAGGTGCTGGTTCTCGCTCTCGCGGGCACTCGCCACGATCATCGCGCGCGGCGCCATCTCGCGCACCGACAGGGTGACCAGGACGGCCGTATCGTCCGAGCTCGGAGCCACTACGACGGAACGCGCGCGCGTAATGCCGGCCACTCGCAGCACGCTCGACTTCGTGCCGTCGCCGTGGACGGTGACCAGGCCGCGCTTCTCCGCGTGACCCAAGGCAACCGGATCCGAGTCAATGACGACGATGCTGCTCGGAGCGGTATCGCCCGCGAGCAGGGCGTCGACAGCGGAACGGCCCTTCGTGCCGTAGCCGACCACAATGGTGTGATTGCGCACAGTTCTCCTCCACTGCTGAATCTGAAGTGTCTTGCGGGAATCCTCCGTCAGCACGGACAGGGTCGTGCCGACCAAGAGCATCAGGAACGCCACACGAGCCGGGGTGATCACGAAGATATTGACCAGGCGCGCGCCCTGGGTCACCGGGGTGATGTCGCCGTAGCCCGTGGTAGACAGCGACACCGCTGAGTAGTACAGCGCGTCGATAAAGGTCAGCGGCTCGGTGTAGCCATCCGTGTCCAGGTACACGATCAGCGCCACGATGACCATGAGCATCGTGGCATAGGCGAAGCGCCGGGCAATGAGCGCCCACGGGGTGGTGCGTTCCTCTGTAGGGATGGTGATGACATCAAGGAGCGTATGCACCGGAACGTCCGAGCGGTCCACGTCGTCGCGGACGCGGTCCCGCCAGGCAAAGGGGTAACGCCGCCTCATCGCCTACTGCTCCCTTCTACTCATGAGTGACTTAACCCCGAAACACTAGCACTGCCAGCGTCCAACAGCTCTGCGAGCCGGTCCGCGTCCGGCAGCTCCGACGGGGAGTAGTCCTCGCCCGTGCGCACGTAGAAGAACACGGCGCGCACCGGTTTGCCGTCGCCCGCTATTCGACGCCACGCCTCCGCATACACCGCCAGCTGCAGCTTCGCCGCCTCCATCTGCGCGGGCGCGGGCTTCGCCCCGGTCTTCCAGTCCACCACGACCCAGCCGCCATCTGCGTCGCGGAATACGGCGTCCATCCGGCCGCGCACAACCGACTCGCCCAGTGCGAGCTCGAAGGGGTGCTCCACGTGGACGGGGCTGCGCCGCGCCCAGTGGCTCTGCTCGAAGGAGCGTTTTAGGCGCTTGAGTGTTGCTGCGTCCACCTCGGCCTCGTCTCCGCCGGGCAGTTCGTCCTCGGTAAGCAGGGGTTGTTGGCCGTAAAATTCCTCCAGCCACTCGTGGAAGGCAGTGCCGCGCTTGGCGTAGGTGTTCGGTTTAAAGGGCACCGGGCGGCGCGCCCGGCGCGCGAACTGCTCCGGATCGGCCTTGAGCGCGACAACGTCCGAGGCGGTGAGCTCAGCGGGCATGACCACGGCGGTGGCGGGGGCTGAGGCGCGCTCGTGCTCCTCGATCAGCGCGGTGACGTCGCGCTCCCACAGCTCAAAGAGTTCGCCCTCGGTGAGCGCGGGCAGCTTATCGCGTGCTTTGTCGACGCGGGCTGCGGCAGCGAGTGTGTCCGGCTCGGGGTCGAAGTGGGGCCAGGTGCCGGTGGGCACTGTGTCTTCGGTGTCTTCAGTGTCTTCAGTGTCTTCGGCCGGTTTGGGGGCCTCTGTCTCCGCGGCTTCTTCCCCGCTCGCCCACGCCACCGGCTCATCCACAAGCGTGCGCATGGTGGCGAAGTGCTCGTAGGGTTCCGCCTCGCGCGCAACCTCCGGTTTGGTCCGCGAGCCGGTGATGAGCAGCTTGCGCTCGGCGCGAGTGACGGCGACGTAAAAGAGGCGGGCGGATTCCTCCGCCAGCTCGGCGCGCACCTGCTTCAGCCAGGCGGCACCGGCCTTTTCAAACTGGGTCCGGTTTTCCACCTCGGCGAAGTCCGCCAGGTACTCCGGGTCGCCGAAGGAGGCGTCCGGGAGGTTGCGCACCCAGGTGAGGAAGGTCTCCGCCTTGGCCGCGTAGGTGGCGTTGTCGGCGTGCAGGACGGCGACGGTGTCCCACTCCAGCCCTTTCGCCTTGTGCGCGGTCAGGATCTGCACCCGATCGGTGCGGGAGGCCACGACACCTGGCGCCAGGCCGTCCTCGTGTTCGCGGGCGAGGACGAAGTAGTCGAGCAGGCCCTCCAGGCTGGTTCCCGGATAGGCCGCGACCGCGCTGAGGAGGCGCTCGAGGTGGACGGTGCCTGCCGCAGAGCTGCGGGCGAGTACCTCGGTGCGGATGCCGAAGACGTCAATGATGTCGGTAAACAAGTCCACGAGCCGCTTGCCCAGGCTCTGGGTGCGCAAATACCGCAGCTTCGCGGCGAGTTCGCGCAGCCGGCGCAGCCCCTCCTCGCTGTAGCGCTCCGGCTCGCCGAGGTCCGCGACGGCGTCGGCAAGTCCCGCGGGCGCTTCCGCCCCAGCGTGAAGGGCTGCGGCACGGGCTTGCAGTGCTTCGAGCTGCGCCGCAAGGCGTGCGGCCGCGTCCTCGCCTGCCGTCTCCTCTTCCTGTGTACTACCGCGCAGGTTGTTGGCGCGCGCGGCGAGCGCGGCGAGATCGGCAAGCCCGAGGCCGACAGCGGGACCGGCGAGGATGCGCAAGCTGGCTGCGGAGTCTGCGGGGCGGACCAGCATGGTGGCCACGGCGAGCGCATCGGCGACTTCCGGGACGTCGAGAAGCCCGCCGACGCCGACGATTTCGTAAGGCACGCCGCGGGCGGCGAGCTGCTCCGCGATCTCGGCGGAGTGCCGGTTCTTGCGCACCAGCACCGCGGCGGAAAAGGACGCGCCCTGCTCCTGGGACTCCCGGTACTGTGCGGCGAGGTTGTCGGCCACGAACGCGAGCTCATCCTCGTTCGTCGGGAAAAACCCGAGGGCCACTTCCCCGCTGTCCGCACCAGGCCGGGCCGCAAGCGGGGCGACCGCGCGCTGTTCGCTGGTGCCCAACACCGCGTCGGACACGCTGTTGGCCAAAGCCAGGATCTCCGGCGGGTTGCGCCACGAGGTGGTCAGCTGCTTCTTCGGCGCGGGCGAACCGTCGACGGGAAAATCCTCGACAAAGGCAGCGAGGTTCTCCGCGGTGGCACCGCGCCACCCGTAGATCGCCTGCATGGGATCCCCTACCGCTGTAACGGTCAGCTCGGGGTCCGCGCCCCGGCCGAACAGGCTGCGCAGCAGGACGCGCTGGGCGTGTGAGGTGTCCTGGTACTCGTCCAACATCACCACCCGGAAGCGCTGCCGCTGGGCGCGCCCGACACGCTCGTGGTCGCGCGCCAGTGCCGCGGCGGTGGACATCTGCTCGTTGAAGGTCACTATCCCGCGCCGCCGCAGCTCCTCGTTCAGCTCGCGGGCCAGCGGAAGATAGGCACGGCGCTCTTCCTGCGTGCTGCGCCACTTCTGCAGCTTCTGGGTGAACTCGGTGCGCGCACGCGGTGCCATCGGCAGCGACTCGGTCTCCGCCAGAAACGCCGCAGCCTGCTCGTCCACCTCCTCGGGCGTGGCCAGCTCGTTGCCCATCGAGGTCACAAGCGCGAGGACCTCCCCAACCACGGTGCCCACTGCTGGGTTCTTCCCGCCGCTGGCAATCACCGGCCCGGCGTAGTCCGTGACCACCTCGGTGGCGATCGCGTGCAGTTCCGCGTCCGTGATCAGCCGTGAGTCCGGCTCGACCGGGACCAGCAGGCCGTATTCACGCACGAGGTCGCCGGCATAGGAGTCGTAGGTGGACACGGTCGGGGCGATGACCTGCAGCGCGGCCGCGAGCTCGCCGGAGGGGTCCAGCCGGCGAACCAGGTCGCGGTTGGCGGCCAGGGTGGCCAGCCGGTCGCGGATGCGCTTGCCCAACTCTTGCGCCGCCTTGCGGGTAAAAGTTAGCCCCAGGATCTCGTCGGGCCGCGCGTAGCCGTTGGCCACCAGCCACACCACGCGCGCGGCCATGGTCTCCGTCTTTCCCGCTCCGGCACCGGCCACTACGAGCAGCGGACCGGGCTCAGCCCCGATAACCGCGGCCTGCTGCTCGGTGGGCGGGAACTTCTGCCCGAGGTAGCGCGACAAAAGTGTCGGCGACATCGGGGAATTGTTCGCGCTAGGCACGGTAGATCACCTGTCCTTCCGGTTGGATGGGGCACAGCGCGCGCACCGCGCAGTGTTCGCAGTGCGGCCCTGCGGTCGCAAGCAGCTCAGGTCCCGCCGTTTGCTTTGGCAGCGGGGCCAGAAGCTCGGCAAGGTCTGCGAGCTCCTCCGGCGTTTTCGATGCCTGCTCGCGGGTGGCCAGCGTGGATTTATTCGCGTTGGGGTAGACCAGCACCGCCCCGCCGACGCGCAGCGGTGCATCCCCCTCCCGCGCGGTCACGACCGCCGCGCCGTCGAAGGTGCCCCCGGCTAACGCGAGCTGGTAGGCGGCCAGCTGCATGTTGTCCGCAGTCGCGGCCTTCGTGGGCGGGGTGGCACCGGTCTTCAGGTCGATGATGTGCACCGGGCCCTCCGTTTCACCGGTGACCTCCTGCTCCAGACGGTCGAGCCGCCCAGCGATCCGCACCCCGCTTTCCAGCTCCACGCGCACGGGCACCTCCGCGCCCAGCAGCGCAAAGGTACCGCGCGTCGACGCCACCCAGGCACCCAGCCGCTCGAGCAGGGCGGCGAAATCGTCGACGTCGCGCGCGGTTTTCCACGCCGGGCCGCGCTCCGCCTCGCGCCTGGCCGCCACCGTCGCCTCGCGAGCTTCCGCCTCGTCCAGACCCGCTCCAAGCGCCTCCAGGTACGCGTGCGCCATCGATCCGTAGATCATCGCCAGGTTCTCTTCCAGCCCCACCATGCGCCCGAGCGTCTCGCGCATCGGGCACGCCAAAAGCCCCTCGATGCGCGAGGGCGACAGGGTTGTCGCGTGGTGCAGGGCCTCGCTTGTCGACGCCCCCGTGGTTCCCCACCACTGCTCCGGTGCCGCCCCCGCCACACCTGCTTGAGCTAGCCGCGCCAGCTGCCGCGCTGCCTGGGCACGGGTGGCCTCGTCCGAATCTTCCGCCACCAGCGCCCGGCGCAACTCGGCTATCACCTCGTCGCGCGCCAGGAGGCGGACGCGATCGTGTTCAGCGGCGTTCCCGCTGCCCTGGGGCACCTCCGGCGGAGCCACCACGGGGGTCGGCTCGATACCGAAGTCCTCGCAGTACTCCTCGATAAACCGCGAAGGCACAATCAACTCGTCGCCTTCCTGGTCATCCACCGTGGTGACCAGTACAGCGTCGCGCGCGCGGGTCACCGCCACCCAGAACAGGCGGCGTTCCTCGGACAGCCGCTCCGCAGTGTGCGAGACCGGCACGTCGGGGTCCACCCCGTTATCCACCAGATCCACCAGGTCCTCCTGGCGGAACAGGGAGCCGGTCTCGCCGAGGCTCGGCCACGAGTTCTCCTGCACGCCAGCGACGACGACGCGCGCGAACTCCTGGCCCGCCACGCCGTGCGCCGTGAGCAGCGCCACCGCATCCGGCGTCGCCGCCCGGCGGTCGCGCACACCGGTGGGCAGCTCCTGAGAGGTGATCTCCGCGATGAAGCTCTCCACGCCGGCGGCTGCGCGGCGCTCGGTGAAGTCCCCGGCAGCGTCGAAAAGCGCCATCACGGCATCCAAGTCGCGGTCCGCCTGGGAGCCGCTAGCACCGCCGCGCAGCGCGACCGCGAGCAGGTGGTCGGACAGGCCGGTGGCGTGCCAGATCGCCCACAGCACGTCCTCCACGCTGCCGCCTTCGCGCTCGGCCCGCCGGCCCGCGTCCAGCACCGCGCGGACGCGCTCGAGCAGGCTGCGCTCGCGGTCCGTGAGCACGCTGCCAAAGTCGGGCAGCTCCTGCGGGCTCACCAGCAGCGCGTGCAGCGTCTCCTCGGCGCGCGTGTCCGGTGCCCACCGCCGCAGCCCGCGCAGCAGGCGACGCAGCGTGACCGGGTCGGTGCCGCCGACCGGGCCGAGCAACAGGTCGCGCCACTGCGCGGGGGTGAGCTCTTCGTGCAGCGCGCGCATGCCGAGCAGCAGCGCCGCCACGATGCGCTGCTCGCTGAGGACCACGTCGGTGGGGTTGAGCATCACCGGCACCCCGGCTTGCAAAAGGCTGCGGCGCACCGGCTCGATCAGTGAGGTCGAGCGCACCACCACCGCCATCTCCCGGTAGTCCACGTCCTCCTCCAGGTGCGCGCGGCGCAGTGCGTCGGCCACCGCTGCCAGCTGGGTGGCTCCGTCCTGGGCAATCGCCACGCTGCGGCGCGGCTGCCTGCGGGACTCGCCCAAATCGATGACCTCGTGGTCTAACCCGCCGAGGTCGCGGAAGAAGCGCGGCGAGGCACCACGGAAGTGGTAGATCGACTGTGCCTCGTCACCGCCGACGACCCCCAGCTCGGCATGAGCGAGCAGGCGGCGGATGAACTCGGCCGGGGCTGGTGCGAGGTGCTGCGCATCGTCGACAATCACGGTGTGCCACAGCGCCGGCAATTCGTCGCGCAAGACTTCGGCGACAAGCTCCGAGGCCGAGAAGCGCTTGCCTCCGGCCAGCGCCATCACCTGCTGGTACTCGTGCAGAAACTCGGCGGCCGCACGCCAGATCTCCACGTCGTGGCGCTCGCCGAGGGCGGCGAGCTGATCCGCGTCCAGGCCGCGCTCCACGGCGCGCAGCAACACGTCACGTAGCTGGCGGGCAAAGCCGACCATGCCCATCGCCGGGCGCAGCTCCTCCGGCCAGCTCCCGCGGCCGTCTTCCACCTGGCCGCGCAGCAGCTCGCGGATCACCGCGTCCTGCTCCGCGCCGGAGATCAACCGGATCTCCTGGTCATAGCGCTGGCGCAGGACGGCAAAGGCCAAAGAATGCACCGAGCGCACCAGCGGCGCGCTGCTGACAAAGCCGCTCTCGGCCAGCCGGTCGGAGATCTCCGCGCGCATCCGCGCCGCCGCCTCCTTGGATGAGGCGAGCACGACAATCCCGCTTGCGTCCTGGCCCTGCTGGGCGGCCCGCAGCGCGGCAGCCACCGCCGTGTCCACCAGGAAGCTCGTCACCCCAGCACCGGCCTCGCCGACGACCTTCCACCGCCCGGTCTCGGGCAGCGCCGTCGGCCACGAGCGCGCGGTGGTCTCGCGCGTGCGTGGGACCAAGTAGGCCCGCGGGGTGTGCGGTATCTGTGGTGCGTTCATGGCCGCTAGTGTGCCAGGCTAGGCCGACATGATGAGCTCGCGCACCCGCGAAATATCAGAACGCACGTTCGAGATGGTGGCCTCACCAGTGATTTCGCGGTACCTCAGCGCGCGCTCAGCCAGCTCCAGCAGATGCGGAACGTGCGCCCACCGCCCGATCACGCCCTCGTCCACCGCGCGTACAAGCAGCCCGTCAACCATGACCTGCGCGGCCGTGTACCCGCGCGGGCGCGGCTCCACCGAGGGCACCAGGGTGCTCAGCACCGGGGCGTCCTTGCCCGCAAATAGGCAGCACGCCAAAAAATCCATGTGCGCAGTCACCAGCCCGCTGGCCGGTACGTCGCCGTCGAAGTCCCGCCAGGCGGCGCGCTCAGCGTCGGCCCACATGCCCGTGCGCGAGGCTGGAGAGGGCGGGGTGAAGGGGGTCAACGCCTCGTCGAGAAGCAAAGCCCCGGCCATCGCCTCATCGACGCGGGCCGCGGGTGCCCCGGAGGCGAACTCATTGGCGCAGTAGCCGCCCACCACCAGGCGGCCGTCGGTGGCGCGCACCGGGCGCGCGACGTGCAGGCCGGGGATGGCATCCGCCAGCTTCTCCCGGGTCTTGCCGGACCACGCGGCGGTCGGCGACGCGGGCGCGATCACGACATTGCCAAACTTGCGGCCGAAGTCCCACGGCGCGCCCAGCGGACTGCCCGAGCCCTCCAGCTGGAATGCGGCAACAACGTGCTCAGGAATCATGCGCACACCCCCTTTACTTCGCTGCCGGGCGCGGGTACGGCCACGGGTTGGTTCGGCAGCGCTTGTTGTCGTCCGGGTACACCTCTTCCGGGTCAAAAGAATGCAGCTGGGAGTTATCCAAGCTCAGCGTCTGCTGCATCATCACCGGCGCGAGCGCCCCCTCCTCGCGGCAGGCCTCGTGCGAGGCAAAACCGAGCGCGTGGCCCACCTCATGGTTGATCATGTACTGGCGGTAGCGGCCTATATCACCCTCGAAAGGCACAGCGCCGCGTACCCAGCGGGCCTCGTTCAACAGCACGGTGTCCTCGCCGGTAATGGTGGTGCGGCAACTGGTCTCCATGTCCAGGTTCACCCCACACAGCTCCTTGGTCGTGGCCTGGGAGGTCAAACGGATCTTCACGTCCGGATCCTGGTCGGCCGCCACGTGCTCAAAGCCGAAGCGGGGGTCGTTCGTCCAGCTCCGGGGGTCCGCCAGCGTGGCGTCCACCATCGCCGCGAACGCGCCGTCGCCGCCGTAAGTGGTGGTGTCCACCCCGTTTTCAATCTCCACGACGTAGCGCACCTTCAGCTCCTTGCCCTCGCCCACGTTCAGGCCGGGTGCCCCCACCGTGCGGTAGGTGCCGTCGCCCGCCGGGGTAAACGGACCGCCGGGCGGCAGCTCCTCCACCCTGTGTTCGCCCTCCGGCAGCTCGGCGGGCTCGCGATGCGCGCCGCCGTCGCCCGCCTCCTCGGTCCCCGCGGCCGCGGCGGTCTGCTCATCCGCGCCACCGACAGGCGCGACCACGGAAGAGCCGGGGTGCTGGAACATATTGACCAGCACAAGCACAGTCAGGACAGTCAGCACCGGGATGGCGTACGCGCGCCACCCGTACTCGCGGGCAAAGCGCACGAGACGGCCCTCGCCGTCATCGTCGCCCTCCCAGTCGCCGAAGAAATCCTCCGCGCCATCCTCATCCCAGTCCGCTTTCGCATCCGTGGGCGCAGATGCCGCGGCACGTCTGTGCCTACTGCTCATAACCTCACAATCTATCGCATGAAGCCGACGCTGCGTGCGGTGGTCGAGCCCTGCTCCACGTAAGCAATCCGGTCGGTGCGGATGAGGTAGGTCCGCTCCTTGTCATCGACCACCTTGACAGTGGCCTGGCCCGCGTCAATCGCCTGCTCGATGGTAGAGATGAAGTCTTCCTGCCCCTCCGGCAGCTTGATCACAAGCTCGCGCGGGGTATCGGCCAAACCAATCTTGATGTCCATGGGTGACGCTCACGTTCCTTTGAAATGTGTGTAATTACTCTTCATTCACGCCCGTCTCCGAGCAGTGGCCCCATTGTAACGGCCCCGGGCTAAGATGAGCGTGTGCCTAGATCAGCTGAGAGTGAACACGACAAAGCGCCCACCTTCGCGGCACTGGGCGTGGCCGCAGAACTGCTCGATGCACTCGCCGAGCAGGGCATCACGGACACGTTTTCCATCCAGGAGCTCGCGGTACCGCTCGCCTTAGACGGCCGAGATTTGATCGGCCAGGCCCGCACGGGCATGGGCAAGACCTACGCTTTCGGCATCCCGCTTTTGGACCGGGTTTTCGACGATGCCCGCATCGCGGAACTCGACGGCACGCCGCGCGCCCTCGTCGTCGTTCCCACTCGAGAGCTGGCCGTCCAGGTCGGCGAGGACCTTGACCGCGCCGCGAAGTACACGCCGGTTCGCTGCACCACCATCTACGGTGGCACCCCCTACGAGGACCAGCTGCGCGAACTCAAGCAGGGCGTGGACGTGGTCATCGGCACCCCGGGTCGGCTGATCGACCTGTACAACCGCGGCGATCTCGACCTAGGCCATGTGGCCATCCTCGTGCTGGACGAGGCCGACGAGATGCTGGACATGGGCTTTTTGCCCGACATCCAGAAGCTGTGGTCGGCGGTACCCAAAGAGGTACAGACCATGCTCTTTTCCGCCACCATGCCCGCGCCCATCCTCACGTTGGCGCGCTCCATGATGCGCACGCCGGTACACATGCGCGCGGAATCCGAGGACGCCTCTGCCACTCACGCCAGCACCAAACAGGTGGTCTTCCAGTCGCACCGCATGGACAAGCCCGAGGTGCTCGCACGCGTGCTCCAGGCCAACGGGCGCGGCCGCACCATCATCTTCGCGCGCACGAAGCGTACCGCCGCCCAGGTGGCGGAAGACCTGGCGCGCCGCGGCTTCCTCGTCGGCACCGTGCACGGCGACTTGCGCCAGGAGACGCGCCAGAAGTCGCTGGACGCATTCCGCACCGGCGAGGTGGAGATCCTCGTGGCAACCGACGTGGCGGCACGCGGCATCGACGTCGACGACGTCACCCACGTGGTGAACTACCAGACTCCGGACGACCCCATGACCTATGTGCACCGTATCGGCCGCACGGGCCGCGCCGGACACTCGGGCACGGCGATCACCCTCATCGGTTTTGATGAGATGTACAAGTGGGAGCAAATTAACGACGAGCTCGAACTCGGGCAGCCCACTCCCCCGGCCTGGTTTTCTACCTCCCCGGAGCTTTTCGAGGCACTCGATATTCCGGACTCGGCTACCGCCACCGTTGGGCGGCCGCGTAAAGTGCTCGGGAGCCGGCCGGCGAAACAGCGCACGGCCAAAAGCCCCAAGAGACCACAGCAGGGAAGGAAACGGCGTTGAACGCTCCGCTGCGACGCACCAAGGGTGACCTGATCGCCACTGCGGTAATCACCGCACTGACTGTCGGCCTACTCGGCACCGCGTTTCTCACCGCGCCGATCCGCTCTTCCGAGCTGGTCTCGGCGGCCGAGGAGCACGAGAACTACGGCCAGCTGGCCATCGTGCCCGAGGAGCTGCACGAGTCCTTCCGCCTGCCCGATACCTCCCCGGACGCCGCCCCGCTCGTGGTCGCCGGCATGCTGATCACCTACAACGAGGGCACGATCACCGCGACCACTCCGGAGGGCAACACCGCCTGGACGTATCACCGCGAAGAAGAGCTGTGCGGCCTCAGCGGCGCGTGGGACAAGGTGGTGGCCAACTACCGCGGCAACGCAGGCTGCGGCGACGTGGTTGCCATCAACGCCCTTTCCGGCGAGTACGCCTCGACGCGCTCCGCCCCGGGACCTGAGCAGATCACGCCCGTGGCCTCGAACGACCACGTCGGCCAGGTGAACCGCGACCGCGTGGAGCTGTGGCGCTCGGACATGGTGCGCACCGTCGAGTACGGCACGATCGAGGCCCCGCAGGAGCCGAACCAGCAGCCCAACGAGTGCCCGATCACCTCGGCGCTGACCCGCACCGAGCTGCTCGCGGTGACCGAGGAATGCAGCGGCGGCACCTTCCTGCGCTTCCAGGAGACCACGCCGGAGGACTCTCGCGAGCCGGAGATGCACGGCTCGGTACAGCTTCACGACGGCGCATACCTCGTCGGCATCTCCCAGGACGCCGCAGCGATCTACGACCCGACCACCTCCGAGGTCCGCTCCTACCAGATGGACGGCAAGGAGATCACCGCCTCGACCATCCCAGACCTGGGCGAGCCGAGCTCGCTTGACGACGGCACGCGGATCCTCGCGACCAAAGACCTCCCCCACCACATGAGCTACTTCCAGAACGACTACCTGGTGCTCATGGACCCGGCGAAGCTCGGCGTCACGGGCGTGTTCCAGGGTGCCCTCGGCACCGGGTTCTCCGCGGGCGACCGCCTCCTCTACGCCTCGTCGAAAGGTGTCGCGGTGGTGAACTGGGACAAGAACTCGGTGGAGAAGATCATCCCGGTTGACCGCGGCGACTACTCCGGCCCCATCTCCATTAGCTCGGCCGGCCCGACCATCGTGGAAAAGCGCGGCGATGAGGTCGTCGTCCTCGCGATCGAGGAGTAAGCCCTAGCGCTGGGCCTTGCGGAGCTCGTAGCGCGCCTCGTTGTAGCGCGCCGACTCCGGGTTAAAGACGGTGTAGAGCACGAGCGCCGTGGACAGCAGCGTGGCGATTCCCAACAGGATCGCGCCGCCGGAAAACATGTAGAAGGCCACACCGGTCAGGATCGCCTCGATCAACACGATCGCGCCCGTACTCCGCGGCTTACCGCGCAACGTGGACACGGCGACAAAGGCGATGAAGCCAAAGATGATTAGCAGGAAGATCGCCGTACCCAGCGAGACGAAGTGGACCGCCGCCGAATCCGATTCAAGCGTGCTGTCGCTCGCCCCCGTCAGTTGGTTATAGATGAGGCTCGCCGCGTAGACGAAGATGGCCAGGCACTGCACCAGCACGATGACGGCACCGAAGCGCATCAGCGGCGGCACGCTTCCGCTGAGGCGCTCCGCCGTATCTAGATCCATTGCGGGTTTGGAGGTCTGCTTACTCGAGTCTTTGTTGGTCACATTGCGTTAGTCTATCCGTCACTTTGGTAAATGCATGCGCAGTGCCGCTTGTCGACGCCCAACCATCTCCCCGAGGAACATCACAGGTATCCGATTTGACCTTCTCCGGCGCGTATGCGTGCGCAGAATTCCCCGTTATCCCAGTTCAGAGACATGTCGGACGGTGCGAAAAATCCTGGGGAATCCCAATATGAACTGCCCGCGCAACAAAAATTCGTATGATTCCTATCACATTTTCGCGTTTACCCCTAGCCAACATTGCAATTTCATGCCATGATTCTCAGGTAGCAAAAACAACGGGCTGGTAACACAGCCCTTAACCCGAAGACACCACAGGGTTAACGCCAGGGAAACCGGCAGCCGGAACTCACCAGAGCACACCGCCCGGATCCTGGAATCAAACTTCGTTTGCAACTCGCCCCTTTCCCCGAGGGCGATGAAGTGGTGTGCGCAACAACTGTTCAACGCTTATATAAAGGAGTATTTCACCATGGATTGGCGCCACGAAGCAATTTGCCGCGACGAGGACCCGGAGCTCTTCTTCCCGGTCGGCAACTCCGGCCCCGCTCTCTCCCAGATCGCCCAGGCCAAGCTGGTCTGCAACCGCTGCCCCGTCACCTCCCAGTGCCTGAAGTGGGCACTGGAGACCGGCCAGGACGCCGGCGTTTGGGGCGGCCTCTCCGAGGAAGAGCGCCGCGCAATCAAGCGCCGCAACAAGGCGCTCGCCCGCAACCGCGCACGCCTGTCGGCCTAAGCCCCGCCACCGTACGCGCACAGAATTTCCCTGTAGGCGTGTGTGAGCGATAAAGTAGAATACCTGTACTTTTAATCGCCCAATTCGAAGGAGGCCCCCATGAGCAAGCGTGGTCGTAAGCGCAAGGACCGTCGCAAGAAGAGTGCAAACCGCGGCAAGCGTCCTAACTCTTAAGAACAGCGCAACCGCCCCCTCCCCGGCACGTTCCGGGAAGGGGGCGGTTGTTTTTGTGCGCTCACGGATGCGGGGTGTCGGGTTTCTTTCCAAATGGAGCTAGCTCCATTTAGGACACCAGGCCACACGCGACCAGGCGTTTTCCATCCACCACAGACCCAAATGGAGCTAGCTCCATTTAAGGCACCCGGCCCCGGCCCACCAAAAAGCAACCCGCCCGGTTCACTGCGAACCGGGCGGGTTGCCGTCTTCCGAAGGGTCTCTCTCCCAGGGCGCTAGCCCAGCATCCCCGAGCCGACGACGCCTGCGATGCCGCCGATGATGGCCAGGATGGCGATGATCGGGATGACGATCGCTGCGATGTTCGGGCTCTCAGCCTTGGCGTTGCCCTGGCTGTCAGCTGCAGGCTTCTGCTCTGCGGGCTCCTGCTTGTCCTGCGCGGCAGGCTTTGCGGGCTGCTCGACCTTGGTGGTCAGAGTCTGCGAAGTCTCGCGCTGCTTCTCCGGGCGCGGTGCCTGTGCCGCACCGGTGTTGGTGGCCCCAGCCATCGCGTCGGAGGGAGCTGCCTTGGCGTTGGTCTCGACGTCGACTGCGAAGCGGTCCTCAAAGGCGGTTGCACCCTTGCCGTTGGTGACCTTCACGTCAACCGGCATGACTGCTGCGTTGCCCGGGACGACCGGCACCTTCACGGTGACCTCGTTGTCGGCCTGGCCGAAGGCACCGCCCAGGACGACCGCGTCGTGGAACGCGCCGTTCGGGGTGACGACCTGGATGTCGTAGCGGTCAAGGTCCGCGCCAGGGTTCTTCACCCGCAGGGTGACTTCGCCCTTCTTGCCGGCCTGCAGCTTCTTCGCATCGAGTGCGACCTCAGCGGTCCCGTTCTGTGCTTCCGCTGCGGCGAACTGCTTGGCGCGTGCTTCCACTGCCTGCAGCGCCTTGGCGTCGACAGCCTTGCCGTCAACACCAGCGGCGCCAACCGGACGACCGATGTGGCCGGTGTTGATGATCAGGTTGTCCCAGTCAGCGGGCACCCGGTAGTCGCCGGTGTAGCAGTTCACACCGGGGCGGTTGCACTCCTGCGGCAGCGGGCCGCCGGAGACTGCCTCTTCATCCGAGTAGTCGAAGTGGCTGAACTGGTACAGGTAGTTCATCACCGAGTAGTAGTTCGGCAGGTAGTCCGACTTGGGAACCTCGTTGGCAAACTTGGTCGAACCGTTGTGATCCAGGCCGAGGGTGTGGCCCAGCTCGTGCATGATCGTGTTGCGGAGCTGCTCGTCGGTGGTCATCCGCTCGTGGTTGGCAACGTAGAAGGCGTTGTCGCCCACCAGGGAGAGGCCGACCGAGTAGTTGCCCGGGCCCATCGAGTCACCGATCATGCCGCTGCGGAAGACCGCGGAGCGGTTGCCGAGGAGCTCGTCGATGTTGTCCATGAGCTTCAGGCCAGGCATGACGCCCTGGAAGTAGTAGCGCTTGAACTCGCCGTACTCGCCGCCGTGGCGCTCTGCGTAGTTCGGGATGTTGCTGTAGCTCTCGCCTGCGTCGATGTGCAGGTTCACGCCGTGCTCGTCGAACTTGTCCACCAGCTGCTGCAGGACGTCAGCGCTCGGGCGGTAGCTCTTGGTGTTCGCCTCTGCGCAGGCGCGCTGCTGCGGGTTGTCAAAGCAACCGCGCGACTCAAACTCCGAGGGCATCCAGTTCATCTGCAGGAAGATGTCGG
>NZ_KV818024.1:26806-46199 GCF_001814825.1 Corynebacterium sp. HMSC071B10
AGTTCATCTGCAGGAAGATGTCGGGGCGGTTCGGGTCTGCACCCCACTCGTTGAGCGGCATTGCGGTGCCGTCGGCAAGCGTGAGCCCCTGCTCCTCCCACACATCCGGCAGGCCGTCGCCGTCAGTGTCGACTGCGCTGTCCTGGGTTTCCATCGTGATGGTGGCCTCTGCAACTGCGGTCTGGCCTGCGTCGATCTCCTCGATCCAGCGGCCGCGCTGGAACATGGCACCCGCCTCATCGACGAAGCCGACCTCGCCAGCTTGGGTGGTGTCATTGAAGGAGTTAGCAACGCCCGAGCTGTACGCACCGTCGAAGGTCAGTTGCGCGTTGTAGCCGCCGAACTCCGGGCCGACGGTGAAGACGCCATCCTCGTAAGCGCCCTGCAGCTGGCGGGCAGTGTTGACCTGATTGGTCATGTCCAGTTGGAAGTACCCGTCCTCTGCGCTGATGTTTTCCACCTCAACGCGGACGGTGATCTTGTTGCCGTCGATGCGGAACTCGCGGGTCCAGGCAGCACCGAGGGCGTCGTCGCGGTTGCGCATAGTCACAACCTGGACCTTGCCCTCCTTGCGGGTATCTACCGTGGTGTTCTCGGCGTTTCCAAGGCCGCGCTGGCCGTTGAAACGGAAGTCAATATAAAAGGAAGAATCCTGGGTGCCACCCACCGACGCCGGGTCGGTGAACTTCAGCGAGGAGATACGGCCCTTGTCCAGCTCCAGGTTGTGGAAGAAGGGACCGACCTCGTCAGCGGTGACCGTAACGACGGAAGACTCTTCGACAACCGCAGCCTGTGCTGGTGTCTGGATGGCGGGAACGAATACAGAAAGCGCACACATTGCGGCAAGTGCTTTGCGGGCGATGGCATCCATTTCGTGTTCCTCTTCTCGTGCTGCCTCCCGGCGGCAACGCCGGAAGTTGTTGTCTTTGTTCTGGCTCTAGTTTATGCAGAAAGAGTATGCACTGTGAAGTTACTTGGAAAACCGGCTTTATTTTCACGGTTTTTACTGTTTTATATCGCGATTGTTCAACACATTTAGCCCCATTGGCTGCGGCTTAGTTAAAAATTCGGTTCGTTAGGCGCACCATACCTGAGAGCAAACTCGCTATAAGTGTCTACGAACTCCAAAGTGTTCAACGATACTCGTGAATGCATATTATGCTTCCTGAGAAATAGAATGCCGCACTTTGTGGATTTCTCAACATCCACCCTGGGAGTTTTCGAAAAAGGGAAGCATAACGTCCATATCCTTAAGACCTTTACGTATGAAACGCTCAGCTAACACCAATCCGGCATTCCTTAGGAATGATCAATACGGAATTGTTCACCATTTGCCACCCCCGAAAATTACCCCCGTTTTCGGGGATTCGCTATCACTTCTTCGCCACGGACGATCCCAACCCCCGCCACACGCAAAGAGCCCGCGACCTGCACAGTCGCGGGCACCTGTCGAAAAAACAGCGCTATCGGTAGCGGATCTCGGTATACGTCACCGACGAGAGCGACGCGATGATCCGCTTGCGCAACGGCTCCGGGGCATGCGCCTGCCCGCAACACGAGCGGACGATCCGGCGCACCGCCTCCTCCGATTCCAGCTGCCCAAAGCAGTGCGGACACGCCTTGACGCGCACACGGATCTCTTCAACCCGCTCGGGCGTAGTCGACGGGTCAAACAGCTCGCACAGCAGTGCGTGCACCTCGGTGCAATCAGCCGCTTCGCAGTGGTTGTTGGGCGTGTCCATCACTTCTCCTCCGCGTTTTTTGCATCTGTCGCCGCTCGCTCGAGCCCAATGCCTTGATCATGCGCTACGTCTTTCAACATCTCGCGCAGTTGTTTTCTTCCACGGTGCAGCCGACTCATCACCGTGCCAAGCGGAATGTCCATCACTTCGGCGATTTCCTTGTACGCCAGGCCCTCCACGTCGGCGTAGTAGACCACCATGCGGTAGTCCTCGTTCAGCGAGTTGAGCGCCTCCGAAATCCGGGAGTTCGGCATCTGCTTCAACGCCTCCACCTCGGCGGATTCCAGCCCGGTCGAGTCGTGCGAGCTGGAGGTGTAGAGCTGGTTGTCGGTGACCTCGTCGGCCGAGGTGACCAGGGGGCGGCGCTGTTTCTTGCGGTAGGTGTTGATGTACGTATTCGTCATGATCCGGTACAGCCACGCCTTCAGGTTCGTGCCCGGGGTGAACCGGTCGAAGGCCTTGTATGCCTTTAAGTAGGTCTCCTGCACGAGATCTTCCGCGTCCTGCGGGTTGCGCGTCATCCGCAGCGCGCCTCCGTAGAGCTGGTCTAGCAGCGGCATGGCCTCTTCGGTGAAGCGGTTTTTCAGATCTTGCTCGGGCATGCCCGCTATTGTAGGCCACTTTCCCAGGCGTAGGATCGGCCCATACGCCAAGCGAGAAGGAGCCTCACATGTCCGCGCGCACCCGCGCCATCGCCGCAGCCAACAGCGTCGAGCACACCGTGCTGGAGTACACCGCGAGCCAGGATCATTTCGGTGAGCACTCCGTGCAACAACTCGGCGTCGACCCGCGCGCCACGCTGAAAACCCTGGTGGTGTCCAACACCGCGCAGCCGCGCGAGATGGCGCTGTGCTGCGTGCCGGTCGCGGGCCACCTCTCGCTCAAGGCAGCCGCAAAGGCGCTGGGCTGGAAGAAGGCGCAGCTCGCGGAGCCGAAGAAAGCCCAGCATGCCACAGGCTATATCGTCGGCGGCATCTCGCCGCTGGGCACACTACAAAAGCTGCCAGTGCTTATCGACGCCTCCGTGTCCCCCTTCCCCACCATCATCGTCTCCGCCGGCCAGCGCGGACTCTCGCTCGAGCTGTCGCCAAACGACCTCGCCGCGCTCGCGGGCGCCAAGTTCGCCGAGATCTCGACCGACTAGGGCCGCGTCTTCCCCATCGGCCCCTCACCGATAAGCCCGGCGTACTCGTTGCGGGCGTTGCCCACCGCTGGGTCCGCCTCGCGCCAGCGCAGCGTGTCCGCTACCCGCGACGGTGCCAAAAGCTCCGCGGCCTCCTCCGGGGTCCCGTCGACCCACTGCGCAACCTCATCCGCGCCGAGGAAGAGCGGGAGGCGGTGGTGCAGCCACGCCATATTCTCGGTGGCGTCAGTGGTCACCATCGTGGTGGAAAGGCGATCCAAGCCCGTCTCCCACAGCGCGGCGGCGTAGAGCATGCCTGATTCTGCAGCGACAAAATACGGCTGTTTTGTGCCGTGTTCGGTGGGGAGCCATTCGTAGTAGCCGTCGAGAAGCATCAGCCCGCGTTTATGGGCGAAGGCGGAGCGGAAGGAGGGCTTCTGCGCGACGGTTTCGGCGCGCGCGTTGAACAGGGACGGGCCGGAGTCGTCCTTTTTCCACGTCGGGAGAAGGCCCCAGCGCGCGGCGTCGATGCGCGCGCCGGACGCGTCGAAGCGCACGAGCGCGACCTGCTGGGTCGGGGCGATGTTGTAGCGCGGCGGCGGGGTGCCATCGGGGGTGGCGACGTGGCCTGCGCCGGGCAGGGCGGCTACCGCGTCCACGAGCGCCTCGCCGGTGGTGAAAAGCACGAAACGTCCACACATGCCTCCATTATGATGGACGCATGACTGATCTGTGGCCAGCGCCGTACGCCCCCGCCCCCGTCTCGCACACGCAGGCGGTGCCGGGGTCCAAATCGATGACCAACCGCGCACTCATCCTCGCCGCCCTCGCGCAGGGCGAATCCTTCATCGTCGGTGCCCTGCGCTCGCGCGACACCGAGCTGATGGAGTCCGCACTCGCCGCGATGGGCACCCGCTTCGCCCGCGAAGGCGAAGGAATCCGCGTGACCCCGTCCGAGCTTCAGGCCGCGGAGGTGGGCTGCGGGCTCGCCGGCACCGTGATGCGCTTCGTGCCGCCCGTGGCCGCGTTCGCGCAGGGCCCCGTGCTTTTCGACGGCGACGTGCAAGCCAAGTCCCGCCCCATGGGCACCATCCTCGACGCCCTTCGCGACCTCGGCGTCTCCGTCGCGGGCGACTCGCTCCCCTTCACCGTGCACGGCACCGGGTCCGCGCCCGGCGGCGAGGTCACTATCGACGCCTCGGGTTCCTCCCAGTTCGTCTCCGGCTTGCTGCTGGCCGCACCGCACTTTGAACGCGGCGTGACGATCACCCACTCCGGCGGCACGCTGCCGTCCATGCCGCACATCGAGATGACGGTGGACATGCTGGCACAGGCCGGGGTGCGCGTGCAGGCCGAGGGCAACACCTGGAAGGTCGAGCCACAGCAGATTCAGCCCAATCGCTGGGTCATAGAGCCGGACCTTTCCAACGCCACGCCCTTCCTCGCCGCCGCCGCAGTGACCGGGGGCGTGGTCTCCGTGCCGCACTGGCCGATTACCACCACGCAGCCGGGCGACGTGATCCGCGACATCTTGGAGCGCATGGGCTGCGAGGTCGAGCTCGTCGCCACCGGCCCGGACCACACCTTAGAGGTCCGCGGCCCGCAGAACGGCGAGCTGCAGGGCATCCGCATCGACATGAGTGACATCGGCGAGCTCACCCCCACCGTCGCCGCGCTCGCAGCGTGCGCGTCCACCCCTTCCGAGCTGACCGGCATCGCGCACCTTCGCGGCCACGAAACCAACCGCCTCGAGGCGCTGACCACGGAGCTCAACCGCCTCGGCGGCAACTGCGAGGAGCTGCCCGACGGGCTGCGTATCACCCCGGCACCGCTGCACGGCGGCACCTGGTACTCGTATGCGGACCACCGCATGGCCACCGCCGGCGCGATCCTCGGGCTGGTCGTCGACGGCGTCGAGGTGGAGAACATCGATACCACCTCCAAGACGCTGCCCGGCTTCGCGCAGATGTGGGAAACCATGGTGGGGCGCTAATGGCCCGTCGCTTCTCCAGCTACAACGACTACGACGAATCCGACGTCCGCGTCCGCCCCGGCAAGGGCTCGCGCCCGCGCTCAAAGGACCGCCCGAGCCACAAGGATGCCCGCTTCGGCATGGTGGTGACCAAGGACCGCGGGCGCTGGGGCGTCGTGCTCGATGACGGCACCCTGGTCAACTGTGTGCGCGCACGCCAACTGAAGCGCACCAGCATTGAGATCGGCGACCGCGTCGGCGTCGTCGGCGATACCTCGGGCGCGAAGGATACGATGGCGCGCATCGTCAAGCGCGCCGACCGCACCTCGGTGCTGCGCCGCACCGCCGACGACACGGACCCCTACGAGCGCATCATCGTCGCCAACGCCGAGCTGCTGCTCATCGTGGTCGCCGCCGCCGATCCCCCGCCGCGCACCGGCTTCGTCGAGCGCGCGCTGATCGCCGCCTTCGTCGGCGGCGTCCGCCCCGTCGTGTGCGTGACCAAGTCCGATTTGGAAGACCCGGAAGCATTCGAGCGCGAGATCGCCGACATGGACGTCACCGTGCTGCGCACCGGCACCGCCGATGATTTGGCCACGCTGCGCTCGCTTATCGACGGCCACGTCACCGCCCTCATCGGCCACTCCGGCGTCGGCAAGTCCACCCTGGTCAACCGCATCGTCCCGGACGCCGAGCGCGCCACCGGCGAGGTCTCCGGCGTGGGCAAGGGCCGCCACACCTCCACCCAGTCCGTCGCTTTCGAGCTCGACGGGCCAGGCGGCGGCTGGATCATCGATACTCCCGGCATCCGCTCCTTCGGGCTTGCGCACGTACAGCCCGAACAGATCATCGACGTCTTCCCGGACCTCGCCGAAGCGTCCGCCGACTGCCCCCGCGGCTGCACGCACCTGGGACCGCCAGCGGACCCGGAGTGCACCCTCGATGACTTTGCCGCCGACTCGCCTGTGGGCAGGCGCGCGGCGGCGGTGCGCCACCTGTTGGTGGCGCTGCACTCGAATAACGAGTGGGAGCTAAAGCAGCTCGATGAGGAAAGGTAGCTCGCTGGGGTCGAAGAAGGCCATGTAGAGGTCCTGGGCGTCCCCCACGGTCAGCTCCGCGTCCTCGTCGCCCAGGTCTGCGGCATCGATGCACTCGATGGCCTTGGCGGTGGCCTCCTCGGCCTCGCGCACGTCCACGTGTACCGCGGCGACGTCCTTCAGCTCGACCGGCCCGGCGACCTTGACCACCGACTCGCCCATGTCCGGCGCCCCACTCGCCTCCACGTCAGCGGAGACCACTACGCGGCGGTGCGGGAAGCGCTCCTCGTCGCCAATCGCGAGCAGGCGGATCGACGCCAACGCCGCGTCGTCGAAAGCAATCGCCTCGATTTCCTCCTGGTCGCCCGAGGTGAAGAACTCCGTCAGCTCGTCCGTGGCGGCAAAGCCCCAACCGTTGCGGGCGTGCAGCACACCCGTGTCGTTGAGGCTCTCGAGCATCCCGAAAGTCGCGGGGATGTAGACGCGCATTAAAACTCGCCCTCGACGTCGAACAGCGACTGGATCTCCACCGACGTACGGTCGAACGCCGTGTGCAGGATGCCGATCATGCCGAACTCCACGGCGGCACGAACGTTGACAATATCGTCGTCGATCATCACACAATCGTTGATGATCACGTCAATCGCATCCGCCGCCGCCTGGAACGCCGCGCGGTCCGGCTTGCCAATCCCGATCTCGCCGGAGAGCACCACCGCGTCCACGTCGCCGCGGAACTCCCACTCGCGGATTGCCTCCGCCAGCGGGCTGTCCGCTTCCTCGTTGGAGAGGATGCCCACCTTGATGTCCTGGGCCTTGACCGCCTTGATCAGCTCGCGCCAGCGCTGCTCATCCTCTTTGTCCTGATCCAGGACACCTGCGTAATCAAAAATCAGTCCCTGCATGCGTGCTCGCCTTTCTCCGCCTAGTACGTCTTTGTAGTGAGTCTACGGGCGTTACGCCTGCGCCGCTTGCTCGTCCTGGCTCTCGAACTGCTTGCGCATCAAGAACAGCTGGCGCACGGTCTCCTCCTGGATGGCCTCATTCATCGCCGCGAACATGTCGCCGCCCTCCTTCTGGTACTCCACCAGCGGGTCGCGCTGCGCCATCGCGCGCAGGCCGATGCCCTCCTTCAGGTAGTCCATCTCGTAGAGGTGCTCGCGCCACTTGGTGTCGATCACCGGCAGGATCACGGAACGCTCGAGGTTGCGCATCTGCTCCTCGCCGCCGATCTCGGCGATCTTTTCCTCGAGGGCGTCGTACTGGGCCTGCGCATCGTCGACAAGCGCCTGGCGCAGCTCGGACGCACTGATCTCGCCCGGGCTGCCGTAGGTCGAGCCCTCGATGAGCTCCTCGGCCGTCACCGTCGGGCCATAGAGGGACTCGAGCGCGTGCCACAGCTCGCGCAGATCCCAGTCCTCGACGTAGCCCTCGCGGGTCGCGCCGTCGACGTACGCGCCGACGGTGTCCTCGATCATGCGGCGGACCTGGTCCTTGATGTCCTTGGAGGCCAGGATCTCCTGGCGCTCGCCGTAGACCACCTTGCGCTGCTCGTTGAGTACCTCGTCGTACTTGAGCACGTTCTTACGCATCTCAAAGTTCTGGTTCTCCACGCGCGCCTGGGCACCCTTGACCGCGTTCGAGACCATCTTCGCCTCGATCGGCACATCGTCCGGCACGTTGAGGCGGTTCATCATGTTCTCCATGGACTGGCCCATGAAGCGCACCATCAGCTCGTCGCGCATGGACAGGTAGAAGCGGGTCTCGCCCGGGTCGCCCTGGCGGCCGGAGCGGCCGCGCAGCTGGTTGTCAATACGGCGCGACTCGTGGCGCTCCGTGCCGATGACGTAGAGGCCACCGGCCTCGCGGACCTCGTCGCCAAGCTGCTTCGAGCGCTCCTTCGCCGCCGGCAGCTGCTCGTTCCAGGCCTCCTGGTAGCGCTCCTCGTCCTCGAAGGGGTCGAGGCCCTGCTCCTGCAGCTTCGCATCCAGCAGAATTTCCGGGTTGCCGCCCAGCACGATATCGGTACCGCGACCAGCCATGTTGGTGGACACGGTCACACGGCCCGGCAGGCCCGCCTCGGCGATGATGCGGCCCTCCTCCTCGTGGTGCTTCGCGTTGAGCACGTTGTGCTTCACACCCTTGCGGGTCAGCAGCTGGGAAAGGTACTCGGAGCGCTCCACGGAGGTGGTACCCACCAGCACCGGCTGGCCCTTCTCCGAGTGCTCCGCGATGTCCTCGGCCACGGCCGCGAACTTCGCTTCCTGCGTCTTGTAGATCAGGTCGTCGCGGTCCTGTCGCTGGTTCGGACGGTTCGGCGGGATCTGCACCACGTCCATCTTGTAGATCTGGTGCAGCTCGGCCGCCTCGGTCTCCGCAGTACCGGTCATGCCGGCCAGCTTGTCGTAGAGGCGGAAGTAGTTCTGCAGCGTGATCGTCGCCAGCGTCTGGTTCTCGTTTTTGATCTCGACGTTTTCCTTCGCCTCGATCGCCTGGTGCATGCCCTCGTTGTAACGACGGCCTGCGAGCACGCGGCCCGTGAACCCGTCCACGATGAGCACCTCGCCCTGGCGCACGATGTAGTCCTTATCGCGCTCGAAGAGCTCCTTCGCCTTAATCGCGTTGTTGAGGTAGCTGACCAGCTGCGAGTGCTCCGGGGCGTACAGGTTGCCAATGCCCAGCTGGTCCTCGACGAACTCCACGCCCTCCTCGGTCACGCCGATGGTGCGCTTGCGGCGGTCCACCTCGTAGTGCTTGCCCTCGCGCATCCGCGGGGCGAGCTGGGAGAACACGGTGTAGAGCTGGCTGGAGCCGTCGACGGGGCCGGAAATGATCAGCGGGGTACGCGCCTCGTCGATAAGAATCGAGTCAACCTCATCCACGATGGCGAAGTTATGGCCGCGCTGCACCATCTCGCTGGTCGAGCGCGTCATGTTGTCGCGCAGGTAATCGAAGCCGAGCTCGTTGTTCGTACCGTACGTAATCGCTGCTGCGTAGGACTTCTTGCGCTCGTCCGGGCGCATCTCGGAAAGGATCACGCCCACGTCCAGGCCCAGGAAGTGGTGCACACGCCCCATCATCTCGGCGTCACGCTTAGCCAGGTAGTCGTTCACCGTGACGATGTGGACGCCCTTACCGGAAAGGCCGTTCAAGTACGCGGGCAGCACCGAGGTCAGGGTCTTGCCCTCACCGGTCTTCATCTCGGCGACGCTACCGAAGTGGAGTGCCGCGCCACCCATAATCTGCACCTTGTAGTGCTTCTGCCCCAGCACGCGCCAGGACGCCTCGCGGGCGGTCGCGAACGCGTCGAGCAGCAGGTCGTCCAGCGACGCCCCGTCTT
Source organism: Corynebacterium sp. HMSC071B10 (assembly GCF_001814825.1). NCBI lineage: Bacteria > Bacillati > Actinomycetota > Actinomycetes > Mycobacteriales > Corynebacteriaceae > Corynebacterium > Corynebacterium sp. HMSC071B10. Next base: position 36,018 of record NZ_KV818024.1, read on the forward strand.
CGATCTGCTGCTTAAACTCGTCGGTCTTTGCCTTGAGCTCCTCGTCAGTGAGCTTCTCGTACTCACCCTCCAGCGCCATGACTTGGTCAGCAATCTTTGACAAACGCTTGACGGTGCGCCCTTCACCGGCGCGGAGCAACTTGGAAAGTCCAAACACGTTCTGTGAATCCTTCGGTAGTCAGTGCAAAAGTACGAGCACAAAAAAGTTACTTAAGGTGTACCAACCCGCAATTGTACGCACAAGGCAGCGTGCCTTGACAACCGCTCGTCTGCCCAACCTCGCACAATTTGGTGTGAATACGCCAAACGCCCGCCACAGCGCAAGGCCGTGGCGGGCGTACTGGTCTAGCCCTTAGGCTTCCTTCGCCTCAGCGGTCAGGGCGATCAGGCCGTAATCGTAGGCGTGGCGGCGGTACACCACGGACGGCTGGTTGGTCTCCTCATCCACGAAGAGGTAGAAATCGTGGCCCACCAGCTCCATCTCGGACAGCGCATCGTCCACGCTCATCGGGGTGGCGGAGTGCTCCTTGCGACGCACAATCTGGCCCGGCACCACATCTTCAACCGTGTCCGCGTACGGATCCGTCTCGAAGTTGTCCTTCGCCTGTGCGCGTGCTTCCTCTGCCTCGCGCGCCAGCTCGGCCGCGATCTCGCCGGTGGACTTCGGCGCGCGGTGGCCGGAGCGCGCCACCTGGCGACGCACCTTCACCTTGCGCAGCGAGCGCTCCATCTTGCCTAGTGCAGACTCGAGGGCAGCGTAGAAGCTGTCCTCCTTAGCCTCGGCGCGGGCGAGGTGGCCCTTGCCGGTCGCGGTGATCTGCACGCGCTGTGCCTGCGCTTCTCGACGCGGGTTGGGCTCGTGCTGCAGCTCCACATTGAAGAACGTGAGCGAGGGGTCAAGCTTCTCAATCTTTGCGAGTTTGGCATTGACGCGCTCTTGGAAGTGCTCTGGGACCTCGACATTTCGGCCGGTGATGGTCACCTGTGCGTTGGGGCTCAGGCTGTCGTTGTGCTCTGCAGAAGTCATCTGCTTCCTCCCTAGAGTAGTAGGAACTCGGTCTACCCCAACTATACAACTGGTCATAACCAATGTGTTGCTTTGAGGCGAAGAAGTTCCTGCCAGTTTCCTGCGTCTCAGGCTTCCGCAAGTGTGACGCACCCCGCCACACGCACCCCGCGCGCAAGCAACGCAGCCACGCTAGCCTCGAGCGTTGCCCCCGTGGTGACTACGTCATCGACCACCACCACGCTACCGGCAGGCAGTTTCTGCACGTGCACCGCCCCCTGCAAGTTCGCGCGCCGGCCGGCCTCGTCCAGTTCGGCCTGGTCCGCCGTTGTCCTGCGCAGCGTCAGCGCCGGGCAGGTAGCGCGCCCGCTCGCCTCGCACACCGCACGTACCGGGTCCCCGCCGCGGGCGCGCGCGTTGGCTTTGCGTGTCGGGGCGGGGACCAGCGCGTCCGCGACCGCGATATCTCCGCGCACCTCCAAGTGCTCGAGCGCCGCCGCGAGGACCGCGCCGACGTGCGCGCGCACCGCCAGGTTGTTGCGCTCCTTCATCGCCAGAATCACCCCGCGGTGCGCATCCGCGTACGGCCCGAGCGCGAACACCGGGGCGGGCACCGTCACCTTGGGGAACACTCGCTGCGGGGGTCGCGCGAGCAGGCGGCGGCACCGTGCGCACAGCACCGACCAGCGCTCGGCGGGCTCCCCGCAGCCCGCGCAGTAGCGCGGCAACAGCAGGTCCGCCACCTCCCCCAGCATGGTGCTAGTTGCGCGCCACGATCGGCAGGGCGCGGGTGCCGAGCAGCCCCGGTACCTCGCGCCACAGCGGGTTGTCGCTGCCGGAGACCGGCATCTGCAGCAGCGCGTTCGAGTCGGTGACGTACAGCATGTTCGGCGAGGTCCCCACCGCCACCACCGGCGCGGAGATGTTGCCCGCGGACAAGGTGTGGCTACCCGAGCCGTCCTGCTCGACGCGCAGCACCGGCGAGACACCGCTGGAAGTACCCACGAGCAGCGAGCCGTCCGGCTGCCAGTCCGCCGAGATGACCGACCCGCCCAGCTCGGAGGCGTACTCCACCACGTTGACCACGGAGCGCTCGCCGGTCGCGCCGCGCTTGACAATCCCGGTGTAGAGCCGCCCGTCAATCACCATCACCACACGCGCCGAGCTACGCGACAGGCGCAGCACCGAAATGTTGCCCTCGACGCCCTCCGGTAGTTCGACGTCCACCTCGCTGGTGATGATCTCGTCAGTCGCGCCGGACTGGATGGTGCGCAGCACCTTCTTGCCGTCGGCCACGACCCACACCGCAGCTGCGTCGGGCTCGAAGGTGGGGCGGGAAAACGTCGTGCCCTCGACGATGTCCTCCTCGCGCCCGCCGAACTCGCCGACGCGGAACACGTCCTTGTCCTCCTCGTGTTCCTCGTTGTTGCCGCTGGGCTTGCCGAAGACCCCGGCCCAGTACTTCTCGCCGTAGATGTCGGCGGTCAGCGCGTCGCCCGCCTCGCCGAGCGCGCCCTCGACCTGGTGCGCGGTGCCGCCGCTGACACGCGAGACGCGACCGTTGGCCAGCGAGTACAGCGTCGTCTCGCCAACCAGATCCACCAGCGGGCTGAACTCGGCGAAGTCGTCGACGGTCAGCGCGTCGGCACCGTCGAAAAGCACCTCGCCGTCGGCGCGCAGATTGTACGGCCCGGTCACGCCAGCAGAGGCCAACGTCCACACCACCTGGGCCGCAAACTGCTTGCGCGCCTTCTCATCGAGCCCGCCGAAGCCGGTGAAGGTGTACGCGCCGTCTTCCATCCCCGCGTACGCGATCGCGTCGTTCTCCCCTGTCAGGTGCGCCGGGGACGACTCCTCCACCGCCGGGGCGAGCCGCTCGGACGGGCCGCCGGTCAAAAGCGTAATCAGGGCGCTCGGCAGCGATTCCCGGCGCGAGACCACCCAGCGGCGGTCGGTGATCAGTTCGTTGCCGGCCGGGTCGAAGAAGTAGAGGTTGTAGGGCTGGTACTGCTCGCGCAGCTCGGAACGCTCCAGCACGACGCCGGACGGGAGGGAGGAGATGCGCCACTCGCCGTCGACAAGCTCGAGCTCCAAGGTGGCCTCGTAGCTGCCGTGCTCGGGCGTGAACGCGCCGCCGTCGTGCAGCTCGCCGACGACGTCGCCGTGCACGCTGTAGCTGCGCTTGGTCCCGGCGCCGCCGACGAGCGTGGTCACGCCGATATTGTCCACGATCAGCGTCTGCACGCGCGGGTCCCAAGCCGAGCGGGCGTCGCCGGTGAGGAAGGCACGCGCGGCCTCGTAATCCGCGGCCGGCAGCGCCGAGGCGGCGTAGAAGTCGCGCAGGAGCAGGTCCGGTTCGCGGCCCTCGATCGGGCGGGCATCGGGCTCGGCCGCCGTCTGCGCGTCAAAGCTGTGGAGCACGTGCGGGTCGGAGTTTGTGGGCAGGGAGGTACACCCCGAGGTCAGGGCGATTATCGACGCCCACGCCACCACCTTCGCCTTCCTAGTCACGCCCATCTGCCGCCTCCTCTTTCGTACGCGCCACCAGCGGACGCGCCTGTTCGCCTTCCGCATTCTGCTCATCCTCGCCCGGCGCGACCAGCGGCAGCGGGGCTTCCGTGTAGCCCTGCTCCGGGTGGCGCGGCAGCACGAGGCGGAACTGCGCACCGACGCCGGGCTGGCCCGCCGCATCCAGCTGGCCGTGGTGCAGCACCGCGTCCTCGCGCGCGATCGCCAGGCCCAGGCCGGTGCCGCCGGAGTGGCGCTTGCGCGACTTGTCGGCGCGCCAGAAGCGGTTGAACACCAGCTCCTCCTGCCCGGGCTTGAGCCCGACGCCGCCGTCGGTGACGGTAATGGCCACGGCCTCGTCGTTGGCCCGCAGGCACACAGCGACCGGGTTGCCCTCCGAGTGGTCGATGGCGTTGGCAATCAGGTTGCGCACGATACGCTCGATGCGCCGCGAGTCGCCCTCCAGGTTGACCGGCTCCTCGGGCAGGTCGAAGATGACCTCCACGTCGAGTTCCTCGGCCAGGTGCTGGGTCTGCGCCCACGCAGACTCGATGGGGGTCTTCGCGTCGATGGTGGCCAGCGCCAGGTCGGCCACGCCGGCGTCGTGGCGCGAGATCTCCAGCAGGTCGGCCAGCAGCGCCTCGAAGCGGTCGAGCTCGCGGGTCATCAGCTGCGAGGCGCGCTGGGTCACCGGGTCGAGGTCGTCTTCGTTGGCGGCGATCATGTCCGCGGCCATGCGCACCGTGGTCAGCGGGGTGCGCAGCTCGTGCGAGACGTCCGAGGTGAACTGTCGCTGCAGGTCGCCGTACTCCTCGAGGTGGTTGATCTGCTCGGAGATCTTGTCCGCCATGTTGTTGAAGGACAGCGCGAGCACGGCCATCTCGTCCTCGCCGTCGACAGGCATGCGCTCGCGCAAATGCCCGCTGGCGAAGCGCTCGGCGGTGCGCGAGGCGGAGCGCACCGGCGCGACGATCTGTTGGGAGGCCAGCCACGCGATGCCCACCAGCAGCACGATCACAATCACCGCAGCCGAGGCGATGAGGCCGCGCATGAGCGCGAGTGTCGACGCCTCGTTGTCCATGTTCAAGACCAAGTACAGCTCGAGGTCGCGCAGGTCCGCGTTCGTCGGCGTGCCGATGATCAACGCGCTGTAGGTGGAACGGTCGGTGCGCTCGACCGAGGAAAACTGGTAGGCCACATTGCCCTCAGACACGAACGCCTGGAGCTTCTCCGGGATGGAGTAGGACTCCGGCGAGGACGTGCCCGCACCCGGGCCGCCGCTGACCAGAAGGACCGGGTCGTAGACGTTGGCTGCCTCGGAACTGCCCTGCGAGCGCTGCGTGAGCGCCGCCCGCGCTGAGTTCAGCCGCACCTGCAGCGAGGAAGCGCTGCCAGTGTTGTTGATCTGCTCCTCGACCACCACGCGCGCACGCTCGATCTCGACGCTCGCCGCGTCCAACTTGCTCTGCGTGATGCGCTGGGTGACCACCGAGGCCATGGCGAAACCCAACACGAGCATGACGATGGTGGACACGATGAGCACCGTGCCCACGAAACGCACCTGCAGCGAGGTGCGCCACGACTCTGCGACGCGCTCTCTCGCCCGCCAGATTGCGTTGCCCTTTATCGGCTACACCCCCGGTTTACCAGTCTTGTAACCCAGCCCACGCACGGTGAGGATGATCTCCGGGTGCTCCGGGTCCAGCTCAATCTTGGAGCGCAGGCGCTGCACGTGCACGTTCACCAGGCGGGTGTCGGAGGCATTGCGGTAGCCCCATACCGTCTCCAGCAGCTCGTCGCGGGTGTGCACCTGGTTCGGCTTGCGCGCCATCTCCAGCAGCAGATCGAACTCCAGCGGGGTCAGCGCGATCTCCTCGTCGCCGCGGCTGACCATGTGCTGCGGCACGTCGATGGTCAGGTCTCCGATCTTGAGCACCTCGGCAGGCTCATCGTCGGCGCGGCGCAGGCGCGCGCGGATCCGGGCGATGAGCTCCTTCGGCTTGAAGGGCTTCGTGATGTAGTCATCCGCCCCGGACTCTAAGCCCAGCACCACGTCCACGGTGTCCGTCTTTGCAGTAAGCATGACGATCGGTACCGCGGAAGTCCGGCGGATCTCGCGGCAGATGTCAATCCCGTTGACGCCGGGCAGCATCAGGTCCAAGAGCACCAGATCGGGGTCGTACGCGTGAAAGGCCTCCACCGCTTCCGCGCCGTCCTGGACGGAAGAGGTATCAAAGCCCTCGGCCTCCAGCACGATGGTCAACATCTCATTGATGGCTGGGTCATCATCAACAACGAGGATCTTCGGCTGCATCAGGGCTCCTTCAACGTACGGCTTCGACTGCTTGCATGATAGTTCCTGCATCAGTGGTGCGAAGCCATCGGCTCGCCCACCCCTGCGCGGCCAGCGCCACGTACGCCTCGTAGGTGGCCTGCTGCAGGGACGCGTCGCGCTCGTAGCGGTCCCGCGCACGCGCCTCGTCCGCCGCTGCGCGCTTGACCGCCCGCTCCTGCGCGACCGCAGGCGGGGTATCCACCAGCACCTGCAGGTCCGGCACCGGCAGCCCGAGCTGGCCGAACTCCAGCTCCGCTACCCAATCGACGATCGCCTTCTCCCCCGAACGCGCCCAGGAGTAGGCCGCGTTCGAGGCCACGTAGCGGTCCAACACCAGCACACCTGTCTCCGCGTACTCGGCGATCTGCGCCTTCGCCCCGTAGCGGTCCAGCGCAAACATGGTGGCCATCCCGTAAATCGAATCGGTTAAATCGCCCATCTTCCCGTGCAGCGCCTGCTGCGCCAGCTGCGCGTGGATGGACTCCTCGTAGCGAGGGAAGGCAAGCGTGCGCGCCCCGTACTCGCGCTGGATCGCCTGGACAATGGTGCGCTTTCCCGCCCCGTCAATACCCTCTACGGCAATAATCATGGCCGCCCTCGCCTACGCGAGCGCCTCGAGGAACTGATCCAGGCTCGCGCCCGCCTCCTCCTCGCCGACGCCCTCCAGCACCGCGGTCGCGGCCTCGATCGCCTCGTCGCTCACCGTCGCGGGACGGTTGCGGATAAAGGGATAGGTATCGGCGACCTCACCGGCAGAAAAGGGTGCCCCGGCCCAGATCGCCACAATCGTCGCGGCGGCGCGGCCGTTAAGCAGCTCATCCTCGCTGACGGAGGCGGGGTTTTGGTTGGCGGCCAACAACGCGGCGTCGATAACCGCCTGCTCGACTTCGCCCTCCTCGAGCGAGTCAAGCTCATCGAGAAAATCGACATTGGCCTCGGCAGAGAAGATCTCCTCATCCCACGCGCTCATCGGCATCTCCTTTTCCTTTTGGGCGGATTTTGCGCACTTGCCATAGGTCTACCACGATTCTGCTTCCCCCGGCACGGAGGCAGTGTTGATGTGTTTGTGATCACTTGAACAGGAGAATTCATAACAAGCGTGCTATAAAAGGCGAAACAGAGTAATTGTTATAAGGTTGTGACAATTGAGTCGGAGAAGGAGGACCCGTGGATAACCAGAAGCCGCGCGTCGGCATCTTTATGGCGGCAGGCATCGTCGCCGCTATCGTCATTGGCTTCTTCGTCTGGAACGCCTCCTCCTCCGAGCGCTCAGCCCAAGCCGGCTACGTCTCTGAGACGACAAGCGAGCAGCCACGCAAGGAAAGCCCCGTCTCCAAAACCTCCAGGGTGACCTCGGATAAGCGCTCCGAGCAGGCTGACGACGACGCGGGGCAGGACCCCAACGCCGCACCCCAGCAGCCGCAGGTCAACCTCGCACAACCCAGCACGGAAGGCCAGGGCGAGGCCTACAGCCTCAACTCCGACCCTTATGCCCCGCAACACGCGGTCGTAGGCACCGCGCAGCAGCAGGCATCCACCCGCGTCTTCCGCCCCACCAACGTGGTCCCCACCACCGTGCTGCCCACCACCGCCGCGGCGATGCAGGGCGAGGGCGAGGCTGCCGAAGCCCCGAGCCCCGCTGAGTCCTCCGCGCCTTCCACGCAGGAAACGCCGGGCACTCCGGGCACTTCGAGCGAAGGCAGCTCGACGACGACCGAGCCGACGCCAGCGGAGCCGAAGCCCGCAGACCCCGCCGGCGAGCCCGCGCCGGAACCGCCGGCCGGTGCCATCCCGACGCCGAGCGGTGCACCGCAGTCGGCCGAGCAGAACACGGCACCCCAGAGGGGGCAGGCGCACACGCAGGTCGGGCCTGAGGCCGACCAGGGTACGCCACCGGCACCCGCGCCGCGGGAGGCGGGAGCCCCGCAGCAAGGCTTCTCCTCCGAGGCGCAGCAGGCCTGGAACCGCTGGATGAGCAACTTCCGCCGCTAACTACGCCACACGCAGCGACCCGTTTGATTTTGGGTCGCTGCTTTTTCGTATCCCCCTTCCGTGGGCAGGCGTCATCCTTCTCACTTCCGCTTATGGCGCTTCAATGAAGTACCATGCGCTACAGAAGCCTTTTAAGGCCAATCCAAGCTGCTACAAACTTCGCACAGCTCCCTCACACGGCAATCGCCTTTGATTTACGTGCGCCGAGCCGGGCGGAGACGTCGCAACTTGCCTCTTTACCTCGCCGTCATCTGAGAAAGGGAATTCAATGCGGCCGTTTTCCACTCCCCGCACGCTCAACCTGCGCCCCGCGCTCGCCGCATCAATGGCGGCAACGCTGGCCATTTCCGGAACCGCGGCAGTCAGCGTTGCCGCGCCAACCGCGGTCTACGCGCAGGCAGCAGAAGCTAGTGGGGAGCTCAACGCGGAAACGCGCCTGGACAAGTTCGCGGATCTACCCAGATACAATGACGGCACCTTGATCGGTACCACGGGGTACAGCACAACTAAACTCCCCTGGTTCTTGACCTACCAGCCCACCTACGCGAACTACTACACCGCCTCCCCAGGCAAAGCGTTCCGCATCGACGCGCCCGAGTACTGGGAGTTCTTCCCCCATGCATACCGCAGGACTCCGCCGGAGGAGATCAGGTACGAGGGAGTAGCGACAGGTGAGAAGCCCTTTGTCAACCCTGACTGGGCCACTGTGCACCCCGATGGCAGCGTCGAAGGCACAGTCCCGGCAGACGCCGCGAAGGGTGTCTATACCCTGCAGGTGAAGGCGTGGCAGGAGGGGAGCGACTACACCTCCGAAATCACGCTGTATGTGGACGAAGCGGGGAACTTAAGCTACGAGGATCTCCCCGATTACGTCCGCTACCAGCCGAAGTTCCAGCGACACCCGCTGATTCTTAAGCCCGGCGAGACGAAGAAGATCCCCGGCGTTGCGTGGAGCGACCCGGTGCGCTACGGCGACAGCGAAGTCATCGATGTCAGCGATCCCGACTTCGACCCGAACAACCCAAAACATGTGGACAGCCACTGGCCGGTGATGACCGACGTGGACGGCAACCCCCTGGTCGAGGAGCGCCAGATCGAGGGTGAAAAGCGCGAGCTGCTCGTCAACGCGCGTGCCAAGTTCGAGAAAAAGTTCGCCAACGCCAAGAACAAGGCGAACCGCTTCTGCGACGCCAGCGCGGATGAAGACGCTTGCCAGGACGGCGACCACACGATCAAGATCAGCTATGTGCCGCTAAGCTCGCCCCTCGGCGATGATCCGAACGAGGAACAGCAGTACCGGATCTTTTCTGAGATCCATATCACCGCTGGAAAAGACCCAAACCCACTCGAATACGTTGAGCTGCCAATCACCTTCAACTACTCAGAGAGCTCCTGGGACACGGTGAACCTGCCGATCTACATCAAGGACGTGGACCACGCTGGGCTCTACTCCCCCGTGCTCAATGAGGCTGTCATCGTCGGCATGAACGAAACTGAGACGGCGGACACCCCGCTCTTTATCGACGCGAGCGACCCTGATGGTCCCCGCATCGCCCCACCAGAGGGCACGACATTCTTCATCCCCGCCGGTGACGACGGCGTGCCGTACCGCGACTGGGTCAGCATCGAAGACCAGGGCGGCAAGCCCGCGATCAACGTGAACCCCGGGGCGAAGGATGCGCTGCTCGACGGCGCATCGCACCGCACGATCGAGGTCCCCATCCAAGCGCAGTTTGCCGACGGCACCACCTCTAAGGCCTTCTTCCTTCCCGTCACCGTGTACCGGGAGAAGACCGTCTACCCGGGCCGCGGATCACAGCCCGCAGGTGTCGCCGTCGGCGAGGTTCACGAGGGCAAGACCACTGTCACCGCAAAGGACAAAGCGGGCAAGAACGTCCCCGCCAAGTTCAACGCAAACGGCGAGGTTGAGCTCGATCCCGCCACCGGTGCGGCAGGCCCGATCACCGTCACCGTGACCGACCCCAGCCTTGGCGAAGTGACCAAGCGCGTCCCCCTCGGCACCACAACCACGGTCAGCGACCCGAAAACTACCGTCTACCCGGGCCGCGGCAAGCAGGCCACCGGCATCACCATCGGCGAATACCACGAGGGCCTCACCAAGGTCACCGCCAAAGACGCCAACGGCAACAACGTCACCGCCACGCTGAACGACGCCCACGAGGTCCTCCTCGACCCCGCCACCGACGCGACAGGCCCCATCACCGTCACCGTGGCCGACCCCAGCCTCGGCAACCCCGTGACCAAGACCGTCACCCTCGGCACCACGACCACGGTCAGCGACGCAACGACCACCGTCTACCCGGGCCGCGGCAAGCAGGCC
>NZ_KV818024.1:46299-62565 GCF_001814825.1 Corynebacterium sp. HMSC071B10
CCAAAGACGCCAACGGCAACAACGTCACCGGTACGCTCAATGACGCCCACGAGGTCCTCCTCGACCCCGCCGCAGGCGCGACAGGTCCCATCACTGTCACCGTGACCGACCCCAGCCTTGGCGAAGTGACCAAGCGCGTCACGCTCGGCACCACAACCACGGTCAGCGACCCGAAAACTACCGTCTACCCGGGCCGCGGCAAGCAGGCCACCGGCATTACCATCGGCCAATACCACGAGAGCCTGACCAAGGTCACCGCTAAGGACGCCAACGGCAACAACGTCACCTTCACGCTGAACGACGCCCACGAGGTCCTCCTCGATCCCGCCGCCGACGTGACAGGTCCCATCACTGTCACCGTGACCGACCCCAGCCTTGGCGAAGTGACCAAGCGCGTCACGCTCGGCACCACAACCACCGTGACCGGCAGGGCCGCCAAGCTCAACCCGACCAAGCGCTCGCAGCCGACCGGCCTGCGCGTCACCGGCGGCAAGCAGCCGACCATCAGCGCGACGTGGGAGGACGGCAAGGGCGACAGCGGGACGATCCCCGCAGGCGATATCACCGTCGACACCGACGGCAACATCTCGCTCACCCCAGGCACCAACGCCAGGGGCACCATCACGCTCACCGTCAGCGACCACTCGCTCGGCGACACGTCTCTCACCCGCGAGATCCCCGTCAGCACGCTGGCGGAGATGCACACACCAAAGGCACGCGAAGGCCACAGCGTCACAGTCGGCACCACGCTGGACGCGCGTCTGGCGCGCTTCCTGATCACCAACCTTGGCGCACTGCCGAGCGGCACGACCGCGGACTTCGCCGCCGATGAGCAGGGCGAGGCCCCGCAGGCAACCATCGCGGGTGAGAAGGCCGTCACCATCGTAGTGACCTACCCGGACGGCTCGACCGATGAGGTGGACACCGTGATCGTCGTCAAGCCGCGCCCGCTCAACCAGGTCAACGAGCCCACCACGCGCAACCTCAGCATCACTGTGGGCGACGAGCTCGACCCCCGCGACGCGATCACCAACCCGGAGGAGCTCCAGGCCGAAGCAATCGAGTTCGTCGCCAACGAAACCCCGGATACGAACACGGTCGGCACCTACCGCCCGAGCATCAAGGTCACCTACGCCGACGGCACCAGCGATGTCGTGGCGACCACGGTCACCGTGCACGAGCGTCCCTCCGACGCCAGCCTGTACCGTCCGAAGTACGACTCGCCGATCACCGTCGACAACGAGGCGCAGGTCGCGAGCAACCAGCCCTTCGACGGCCCGGCCCCGGACAAACTCAAGGCGGCCGTGCTCAAGACCCCGGCGGATGCCGTCGGCTGGACCTTCGAGATCGATAGCGACGGGGTGATTACGGCGACTGCGCCGAGCGTCGATGAGCTGGCGCAGCACTACGCCCGCCTCACCCAGGGCACCGACGTCGACTGGGACACCATCGAAACGGTGCTGCACTCGGTGGCCAAGCCCGAGGTGTACGTGGACTTTATCTACGAGGACGACTCGGTGGACTCCGAAAGCATCGTCTTCGAGCTCAACGCGCAAGACGAGCGCCCCCTGCTCGACCCGGACGGCGACGCCGACGGCGACACGCACGGCAACCGCAAGGAAGTCGAGCACCGCTCCAACCCCTTCGACCCGGAAGTCGTCCCCGAAGCACCCGCGAAGTGGGACACCAGCCGCGCCAACGAGGTCTACGCCGGCGAGTCCGTCACCGTGCCGAACACCGGCGGCATCCCCGCCCCCGGTGCCACCGTCACGGTGGAAGGCCCGGCGACCGCAACGCTTGACCAGAGCGGCGACCTGCGCATCACCGCAGACGAGGACGCTGAGCCCGGCACCGCCATCACCGTGACCATCAAGAACGCCGAGGGCAAGTACCTCGGCGCGGCCCGGGTGACGGTGAAGGAGGACCTGCGCTCGCCGACGCAGAAGCACATCCCCTCCTACGGCAAGGACACCGTGCGCATCAAGCCGAGCCGCAAGGCCGCCTCGCCGAACCCCTACGGCGACAAGCAGATGCCGGAGGGCACCGAGGTCAGCGGGGACTTCCCGGACGATGCGCCGGGCTGGACCTTCAGCACCGACGACGACGCGGTCGTCCACGCCCAGGCGCCCAGCATCGCCGACCTGGCCGCGCAGTACGCCACGCTCGGCAACGCGGAGAAGCGCGATTGGGACAAGCTCGTCGCCGCGCTGCGGCCAACCCTCACGCCCGAGGCGGACGTGCGCTTCGCCTACCCCGACGGCTCGGGCTACATTGCCAGCGTCACCTTCGAGATGTTCGACCAGTCCGAGATCTCGCTGCTCTCGCCCGCCGGCGACGCCGACGGCGACGGGATCACCAACGCCCAGGAGGCCTTCAACGGCTCCAACCCGTTCGTCCACGACTCAGCCAAGCCGAGCTGGGACTTCACGCCTGACGACGGCCCGCTCATCCCAGGCGGTCGCATCAGCCTGCCCAACCGCGGCGGCTTCGCGCCCGAGGATCTGATCGTCGACGTCGACGGCCCTGCCGACGGCAGCATCGACGACGGCGGCAACCTCATCATCGTCGTCGAGGAGCGGGCCATCCCGGGCGAGAAAGTCACCGCGAACGTCAAGGACAGGGTGGGCGACCTGGTGGATTCCGTCACCATCCCGATCTCCCCGAAGGCCGGTGCCGCCCCGCAGCTCGACTACAGCCGCTGCCTAGCCGCGGGCGTGGGCTTCGGCGTGCCGCTGCTCGCGCTGATCCCGCTCGGCATCGCCACCCAGACCGCGATCCCGGGCCTAAGCGATGTGGCCGACCAGATCGCCCGCCAGCTGGAGGACGCGAACGCGCAACTGCAGCAGCAGTTGGGCATTCTCAACCCTGCGCTGGCTAAGCAGGCGTCCGAGATCAACGCGCAGCTGCGCAAGGCACGGCTGAATCTGGCTAGCGTGGCGGCGGGGCTCGCGCTCGTCGCGGCGGGGATCACCGCGGGCGTCATCATTTACGACGCTTGCACCCCCGCCGAGCCCGGCAGCTCGGACCGCTAGACGCTGGCGTAGAACAGTTCCGCCTGCCCGCCCTCCCGGGCGCGGAACTCGGGCCGCGGGTCGCTCGCGGGGATCCACACGGCCTCGCCGGGGCGCAGGATGCACTGACCGCTACCGATGGCCTCGCCTGCCGTGCACAGCACGATCGCGGGCCCGTCGGTGTTCACCTTCAGCGTCGCCTCGCCCGCGAGCCGGTGGCGGCCGAGCCGGAAGTCCTCGATCGGCAGGATGAATTCCTCGCCGGTCTCGCTTGTCGACGTCTCCGGACGCGGCGACGTCAGCGCGTGAAACTTCAGCACCCGCACCAGCTCCGGCACATCAACGTGCTTGGAGGTCAGGCCGCCGCGCAGCACGTTGTCCGAGTTCGCCATGATCTCCACGCCCAGCCCGTGCTGGTAGGCGTGCAGCTGCCCGGCGTCCAGGTAGAGCGCCTCGCCGGGATGCAGGTTGAAGTAGTTGAGCAGCAGCGCCGCCAGCGCGCCAATGTCGCCCGGGTAGGCCTCGACCAGCTCGAGGTACATGGTGAGCACCTCGCGCATCCACTCCTCGAGCTCGCCCTGCACGACCTCGCGGGCCCGCTGCTCGACTTCTTCCACGAGCGCCACCGCCGCCTTGCGTGGCAGCGAAATCAGCGTGGTGAACAGCGCGCGCAGGCTCGCCTCTTCGTCCGCCGGGTCCACCATCGCGGTGTAGCGGTTGAGCCCCGGGGCGTCGAGCACCGCGAGTAGCTCCGCAGTGCGCGAAAAGGGGCGGAAGCCCGCCAGCGCCTGGAAGGGAGTCAGCGCCACGATCAGTTCGGGCTTATGGTTCGGGTCCTTGTAGTTGCGCCGCGGGTCGTGCAGGTCCAGCCCGCCGTCTTCCTCCCGCTGGAAACCGGCGAGCGCCTGCTCCTTCGACGGGTGTGCCTGCAGGGACAGCGGGGCCCCGGCCGCCAGCAGCTTGACCAAAAACGGCAGCTGCTCGCCGAATTTCTCGACGACACGCTCCCCCAGCGCCCCGCGCGGATCGGCAGCAATGAGCTCGTCGAGACCGCGGCCGTCGATAGTCGACGGGGCGGCCGGGTGCGCGCCGAACCACAGCTCCGCCTCCGGGGTGGGTGCGGGCGAGGCGGTGCCGCGCAGGTCTGCAAGCAGCGTGCGCGAGCCCCAGGTGTAGGTACGCAGGGCGCCCTTGAGGTGCTCCATCGGTGGTCGTGCCTCGTTTCTGTCGTTGTTCTCTTCTCGGCGCACAGCGCCTAACGGCCTAGAGCGCCGGGTCGTCGAGCGCGGTCACGGCGTACGCGCGCGCCAGCAGTCGCAGCGCCGCGGCAGCCTCGCCCAATTCCTGCGAGGCGACGGTTTCGGCGCGCGTATTGGGCCCGGCCAACGCGTTGGCGTCCGGCTGCGCCCAGCAAACGACCTTCAAGGGTACCAGTTCCACCGGCCCATCAAGGAATGGATCGTGGAAGAGGTCATCGGTGGCCGCACGCGAGCCGCGGGCCAATTCGAGGGCTTGCGGCAGCTCAGACGCACTAACGACGCCGCTGGCCAGCCCGCGGCACGACCACAGCGTCGCCACGAGTTCCGCGAGCGCCTCCCCATGGCGCGTCACCCCTGTGTGGACCACGCGCGCGTCCCGGATGAAGGCGCGCAGCTGGCGGGCTGCGTTGACGTCCTCGTCGCGCTCCGGCGAGACCGCGGTCAGCTCGGCGTCGAGCTCGTCCGCGAACACCCGGTAGCGCTGGGCAACCGCTTCGACGTCCAGATCGCGCGCGGTGAGCACGTCGAGCACCGCGGCAACCACCGCGATCGTGCGCGCGGGCGAGGGACCCATCGCCGTCGGCAGGGCGGGCACGACCACAGTCGAGCGCGGCGCCTCGTCCACGATCGGGCCGCGCGCGGGCCCTGCCAGCACCGTTTCAGCACCGCGCTGGGCGGCAGTCGTCAGCGCGCGCAGGTCGGCCTCGCGGTCAGCCGCATCGCCGACCACCACGACCACATCGAGCGCGCCCACGTACCCCGGCAGCGTGTCAGTGACGACCACCGGCAGCGGCAGCGGCTCGCGGACCTGCGTTACTGCCCGGGCGGCAGCGCGCGCGATCTGGTCGGTTGCCAGCACGACCAGGCTGCGGGGGTTGAGACCGTGGAGATTGGCGAGGGGCTCGATGGCGTCGATAATCGCCCTGACCTGCGCGCCCTCGTGGGCGATGTCGAAGAAACGGACGGTCTCGCGGTCGTAGTGGCCGGCACCCTCGTAGTAGTCGCTCATACCCCGCAATCTTACGCAGCGCGGATGATTCCCAGGATCTCCTCGACTAACTCCTCAACTTCTCCCACCGTTTCCGCCTCAACGTTCAGGCGCAGCAGCGGCTCCGTGTTGGAGGCGCGCACGTTGAACCACGCCTTGGTGCCGTTCAGCCACACGGTTACCCCGTCGAGCCGGTCGAGCTTTTCGGTGCGGTCCGCAAACGCGTCGATGACGCGCTGGGTCGTCGCGTCCTGGTCCGCCACCTCGGAGTTGATCTCGCCGGAGGCCGCATACCGGTTGTACTCGGCCATCAGCTCGCTCAGCGGCGCGTCCTGTTCCGCAAGCGCCGCGAGTACGTGCAGCGCCGCGACCAGGCCCGAGTCGGCGTTGAAGAAGTCGGCGAAGTAGTAGTGCGCGGAGTGCTCGCCGCCAAAAACCGCGCCCGTGCGCGCCATCTCGGCCTTGATGTAGGAGTGCCCGACGCGCGTGCGCACCGGGGTACCGCCGTGCTCAGCGATGATCTCCGGCACCGCCTGCGAGGTAATCAGGTTGTGGATAATCGTCGCACCCGGGTGCGTCGCAAGTGTGCGTCGCGCGATCAGTGCGCTTATCGACGACGCACTCACCGGCTCCCCACGCTCATCCACCACAAAACAACGATCCGCATCCCCGTCGAAAGCCAGGCCGATGTCCGCGCCCTGCTCAACGGTGAACTTCTGCAGGTCCACCAGGTTCTTCGGGTCGAGCGGGTTCGCCTCGTGGTTGGGGAAGGTGCCGTCGAGCTCGAAGTAGAGCGGGCGGATATCCATGTCGCCGAGCACCGCGGGTACGGTCAGCCCGGCCATGCCGTTGGCGGCGTCGACGGCGACGACGAGAGGGCGGCGCGTGGGGACGTCGACAAGCGAGCGCAGGAAGGCCGCGTAGTCGTCGAGCACGTCCTTCTCGGTGATGGTGCCGGGGGTGGCGTCGGTGGCCGGGACGCCGTCGAGAAGCATGCGGGCGATCTCGGCGAGGCCGGTGTCCGTGGAGACCGGGGTCGCGCCCGCGCGGCACAGCTTGATGCCGTTGTACTTGGCCGGGTTGTGGGAAGCGGTGAACATCGCGCCCGCGCAGTTCAGCGTGCCGGCGGCGAAGTAGAGCTCGTCCGTGCTGGTCAGGCCGAGCGCGAGCACGTCGAGGCCCTGCTCGCTCGCCCCTTCAGCGAAGGCCTGCGCAAGCTCCGGCGACGACGGGCGCATGTCGTAGCCCACCGCGATCGTGGTCTCCCCCTCGCCGCGCAGGATGTGGGCGAAGGCGGCGCCGACGGTGCGGACGAAGTCGGCGTCGATCGTCTCGCCGACCACGCCGCGGACGTCGTACGCCTTGATGACGTTCTTCAGAGAAGCTTCCGTATGTGCAATTGCCATGCGCGATAGTCTACGCGCAGGCTACTCCTGCCCAGTATCCGACGCTGTATCCGGCGCAGTGTCCGGCACCACGCGCAAGTGGGCGCGGCGCTGCGCCTTGTGCGCCGCGACGTGCGCCTCGATCCGCTTCGTGCGGTGCACCGGGTGGTTCGAGGTGGCCGGGTCGTTGAAGTCGTGGGACGCGGAGTACTCGATCGGGTCGGCGGACGTGTCGACCAGGCCGGTGGTCACGCGGCCTGCCTCGCGCACCGCCTCCGCAAGCGCGGTGAGTTCGGACTCGTCCAGGTCGTCAAAGTTCCCCTCCTCCGGCTCGTCGTGCTCAGTGTCTTCCTCGATGTCAACCTGCTCAACGCGCACCATGTCCCACCCCACCGGCGCGGTGATGTGCGCGGAGTGCTTCTCGCACAGGTCCCAGGCGTGCGGGTCCTTCTCCACGGCGAGCGGGCCGATCACGGCTGTAGATTCCGCGTAGGCATAGATCAGGGTGGCCACGGCGGGGCGACCGCAACCAGGACGACAGCAACGACGGAATGTATTCACGCCGCCCAAGTCTAAACCCCTCCTTGAGGTTTGTGAAGTGCAACGCGGCGCGCCCCTCCGAAACCGCGCCGCGCGCCCCTAGGATGTGGGCCTATGAGAGGTTCTTCCCCGCTGCACCTGCGCACCGCCCGCGACCGCCACGGCCGCGGCCCGCAGGGCCCGCTGCTGCCTGTGGGCGTGCCGCGCTACCGCACGCGCTCGAGCGCCTTCGACCAGCTCGTGCTGGAGACCTATGCGCCGCTGCACAACGCGTACGCGGAGCAGCTGGCCGGGGTAGACCTCGCCGTCGACACCATTCCGCGGATGCGGCTGCGCGCCGACATGAGCATGCTTCCCGACGAGGTGGTCGCCGAAGGGCCCGTCCCCCTCGGCCGCGTCCTGCCCGCCGGCGTAGACCGCCACGGGGCCCCGACCCGCCCCCGACTGGTCGTCTTCCGCCGCCCCATCGAGCGCCGGGCCAAGACAGCACAAGAGCAGTCAGAACTTCTGAACTGGGTCCTGACTGCTCTTGTAGCAAACTATCTCAACTTGGATCCGCGCGATATCGACGACGCGTTTCCGTTCTAGCCGATCTGCTTCTTCAAACGGCGGCGCTCTCGGTCAGAGAGCCCGCCCCAGATGCCGAAGCGTTCGTCGTGCTCCAGCGCGTATTCCAGGCACTCGTCGCGCACGGCGCAGGCCTTACAGATGCGCTTGGCCTCCCTGGTAGATCCGCCCTTGTCCGGGAAGAATGCGTCCGGATCAGTCTGCGCGCACAGCGCTTGGTCCTGCCACTCCTTCTCGACAGCGCCAAACAACTCCTCGAGGGTCATGCCGTCCGCGGTCGCGCCACGGACGTTGGCGTTATTTGCCTTATTTTCCACGCCTCCCCCTCCTTCCGTTGTTGTCGTACCTGTAGCGTGCTCATCAACTCACGTCGATGTGATTACACAAGCGATTACACACCGAAGCACTAAATAGCCGCAACATAATCCGGCAACTCGTGGGCGACTTCTTCGCATTGCCCACGTCGTTCGCCACTCCAGTCACATTCGTCACATAGCCGACGTGCCGGGGGTGATTCGCGGGGGTACTACATATGGTAGGCACCCCGCCCGCGGGTAACTAATTGCGCAAAACCGCGTGTCGCTCCCCCGCCTTTAAGCGTCGGGCGAGAAGCGAATGCCGGAATCCGGAATGTTCACCCCGGGCCACAGACGCATGCCCGCTTGCAGCTCGCAGCGCGCGCCAACCTGCACACCCTCACCGATCACACAGTCCACGATCCGCGCGTTCGCACCAATCCGCGCCCCGGAGGCGACAATCGAATTGCGCACCACCGCGCCCGGCTCGATCGTCACCCCGTCGAAGACCACGGAGGCGTCGATGCGCGAGCCCGCACCAATCTCCGTGCCGCGCCCCACGGCCGTGCCACCGATCAGGATCACGCCGCCGGCCACCCCGGCAGACTCGTCCACGAACGACTCGCCCGTGCGCCCCTCCAGCAGCGGCGAGTACGCGATCCCGCGCACCAAATCAGAGGAGCCTTCCACGAAGTCGTCCGGGCGACCCATGTCGCGCCAGTAGGAGGAGTCGACGTGGCCGACCACTTTCGCGCCGTCGGCAAGCAAGCCCGGGAAGACCTCGCGCTCCACCGACACCACGCGACCAGCCGGAATCTGATCGATCACCTCGCGCTTGAACACGTAGCAACCCGCGTTGATCTGATCGGTCGGCGGGTCCTCCGTCTTCTCCAAGAACGCCTCGACGTTGCCGTCCGCGTCCGTCGGCACCGAGCCGAACGCGCGCGGGTCCGGCACGCGCACCAGGTGCAGCGTGACGTCCGCATTGTGCTGTGCGTGCGTCGCCAGAATCGCGCTCAAGTCTGCGCCCGAGAGCACGTCACCGTTGAACACCATCGCGTTGTCGTAGCGCAGCTTGTCCGCCACGTTGCGGATCGCGCCACCGGTGCCCAGTGCTTCTTCCTCCACGACGTACTCGATCTCCAGCCCGAAGTCCGCTCCGTTACCGAAGTACTCCTCAAACACTTCCGCCTTGTACGAGGTGCCCAGCACCACGTGCCGCATGCCTGCCGCCTTGATCCGCGCCAGCAGGTGGCTCAAGAACGGGTAACCGGCCGTCGGCAGCATCGGCTTCGGCGTGTTGACCGTCAGCGGGCGCAGGCGCGTCCCGCGACCACCAACCAGGATGACCGCGTCCGTATTCTCCGGGTGCGCTTCAACGTGTTCCATGGTTGTACCTCTTACTTCGCTTCCGTTTTCTGTGCCGCACGCGAGCGCAACTGCAGCGCGCTTCGCAGTTGCAACCCCAGCCACAAGCACCACCGCAGCGGCGCCTGCCACCACCTCGGGTGCCGATCCCGCTGGAACCTGTACGCCGACACATGGTGCGCCGGCACGGTGACCCGCCGGTGCTTGTGCGCCACGTGCCCCTGGTCGTGCAAAATTATCGACGACGGGCAGTACAAATTACTCCCCCCTGCCCGCGTCAACCGATCGCCGAAGTCAATGTCCTCCAAGTACATGAAGTAGCGCTCGTCGAAGCCGCCGATCTCATCGAAAGCCTCCCAGCGAACCAGCAGGCACGCGCCGGAAAGCCAGCCCGCCTCGCGCTGCACATCCATATCCGCCCCGGCCATGTAGGTGGCGCTGAAGGGGTTGGACGGCCAGACGTCGAAAAGCAGGGCATGCCCGATGCCCACCGCAAGCCCCGGCACCTGGCGGGCGCTGGGGTACGCCGAGCCGTCCGCCTCCTCGATCCGCGGGCCGACCGCACCCGCGCGCGGCGTCGCGCGCAGGCAGCGCAGCAGCTCATCGACGCTGCCCGGCTGGAACTGCACATCCGGGTTGACCACCAGGAACGCCTCCGGGTCGATCTCCCCGCTCGCCCGTCGCGGACCCAGCGCGCGCGCCGCCGCATTGATCGCCGCGCCGTAGCCGATGTTGCCGCCGGTGGGGAGAAACTCGACGTGCGCAAAACGCTCGGCGGCAGCCTGGGGCGCGCCGTCGGTCGAGCCGTTGTCCGCGCACACCAGCACCACGTCGCGGCCGGTCGCCTGCTCCAGCGAGCCCACAAGCTGCGCCAAATGCTCGCCCGGCGAAAACGTCACCGTGACCACGGCCAAAGCTGGTTGGCGTCTTCCTTCGTCGTTTCTCACAATGCGCTCAGCATACCGACTGCCGCGCCGAAACCCGGGTACGGCGCACGGAGGCGCGCGGGTAAAACGGGCGCCATGCCGTATAATGCTGCCCGTGAATGACAACCCCAGGCGCGCCCGAGACATCCAGCCAGCCCCCTCCCGTGCGAGGGATCTGAAGCAGTCGGGCCACCCCGTGGTCAAGGGGGTGCTTGCGGCCGCCTCCGCCGCTGCGCTGGTGCTTTCCGGCGTGGGCTACTTCACCATCGGCCAGCTCGACAGCCAGCTGTCCGCCTCCGAGCTGAACATCGGCGGCAAGAAGAGCAAGAAGGAGGAGGTGCTCGACGGGGCGGTCGACATCCTGCTCGTCGGCTCCGACTCGCGCACGGACGCGCAGGGCAATCCGCTGTCTGAAGACGAGCTTGCGCGCCTGAACGCGGGCGAGGCCGACGGCGAGATCAACACGGACACCATCATGATCGTGCGCGTGCCCGAGGACGGCTCGCGCGCGACCGCCATCTCGATCCCGCGCGACACCTACATCCACACGGATGACTACGGCAACATGAAGATCAACGGCGTCTACGCGGCGCACGCGGGCGAGAAGCGCGAGCAGTTGCTTGCCGACGGCGCCACCGAGGACGCCCAGCTCGAACAGCAAGTCGCGCGCGCGGGCCAGGAGGGGCTCATCGACGCGGTGGCGGACCTCACCGGCGTGGAGGTCGACCACTTCGCACAGGTCGGCCTGTTGGGCTTCGTGCTGCTTACCGACGCCGTCGGCGGCGTCGACGTCTGCCTCAACGCCGCCGTCAACGAGCCGCTCTCCGGCGCGAACTTCCCCGCTGGTGAGCAAACCCTCGACGGCACGCAGGCGCTGTCGTTCGTGCGCCAGCGCCACGACCTGCCGCGCGGCGACCTGGACCGCATCGTGCGCCAGCAGGCGTACATGGCGTCCCTGGTGCAGAAGATCCTGTCGGCCGGCACTCTGACCAACCCGGCGACCCTGCGCGAGCTGTCGAACGCGGCAGAGCGCTCCGTCACCCTGGACCGTGGCTGGGACGTCGTGCGCTTCGCGCAGCAGATGTCGGGCCTGGGCGGTGGCAACGTCACGTTCACGACGATCCCGGTGACGTCGGTAAACGGCGTGGGCGACTACGGCGAGTCCATCGTCACCGTCGACCCCGGCCAGGTGCAGCGCTTCATGGAGAAAGTCGTCGAGCCCGAGGAGGAAACGCCGGCCAGCGAGACTGAAGAGCACAGCCATGAGGGCACCGCAGCCGGGTTTGAGAACTTGAGCCTCTACATCCTCAACGCGGGCGCGGGCACCGGCCAGGCCGGCGCGGTCGGCGACTACCTCACCGACGAGGGCATGCGCGTCGCCGACGTCTCCAACGCCATGGACGGCGTGTATTGGGAGAGCCAGATCGTCGCCGCCAACCCGGAGGACCCGGCTGCCAAGGAGCTCGCCGAGCGCCTCGGCGGCATCCCCGTGACGTCGAACGCGAACGTGGACGCGGGCAGCCTCATCGTGGTCATCGCCGCCGACTACGCCGGCCCCGCCCTGCTGAGCCCCGAGGAGCGCGAGGAGGCGAGCTCGGATACACCGGTGGGCACACCGGGCGAAGACTTCGGCGCGGCGGAGACCGGCCCGGAGATCGACGCGGGCGGCGACGGCCCCCGCTGCGTGAACTAGCCTCCGCGTATGATCGGCGGGCATGAGCATGCTCTCGCCGCTTCTTCGCACTGACCCCGCCAGCCCGCGCCTGACCGTCTACGACGACGCCCGCGGCGCGCGCATGGAGTTCTCGGCCCAGACCTTGGACAACTGGGCCAGCAAGGTCGCCAACTTGCTCAACGAGGAATTCGAGCTGGACGCCGACGCGTCGATCGCCATCGACCTGCCGACTTCGTGGCAGTCGGCCGTCATCGCGCTCGGCGCGTACAACTCCGGCCGCACCGTGCGCTTCGCGCCCGAGCTGCTTGCCGACGCCACGCCAACCACCATCTTCACCACCGTCAAGAATGCCGCGCACTGGGCCGAGGTGCCGGACTGCGTCGTGGTCTCCGACGACCCCTTCGGCCGCGGCGTGGTCGAAGCCGGCGGCGAGCTGCCGTTCGGCACCGTCGACTTCGGCCCCACCGTGCGCTTCTACGGCGACCAGTACTTCGGCGCCTCCCCCGAGCTGGCTGACTTCGCCACCCCTGGCTTGGGGCCGCACCGGCACTGGGTGCCCGGCTGGCGCACCGCCGCCGAGTTCCGCGCCTTCGTGCTCGCCCCGCTCGCCGCAGGCGGCTCCGTCTGCGCCTCGGCCGGGCCTATTTCCGCAGACAGGCGCGCCGAAATCATGCGCATCGAGAAAGTCGACCACCTCCTCGGCGAAGAGTAATTCACTTACCCCCGTTGGTGGGCAAAACCGGAAATCCGCGTACGCGATACGGGTATGGCTTATACATTGTGGGAAACCAGTAACTACGAAAGGTTTCCGTATGCACTTCACCGCTTCCCGCAAGACTGGTGCCGCGCTGTGCGCGATCGCACTGGTCGGCGCGTCGCTCGCCGCCTGCTCGAGCGACTCCACCGAGTCCACCGAGACTGATTCCACCGCCGCAGAGTCCGGCGACACCGCCGCCGAGGGCGAGGGCCGCGGCCCGATCACCTTCGCGATGGGCCGCAACGACACGGACAAGCTCATCCCGATCATCGAGAAGTGGAACGCCGAGCACCCGGACGAGGAGGTCACGCTCAAAGAGCTCGCCGGCGAGGCGGACGACCAGCGCGACACGCTCGTGCAGTCGCTGCAGGCGGGCAACGACGATTACGACGTCATGGCGCTCGACGTGGTCTGGACCGCCGACTTCGCCGCCAACCAGTGGCTCGAGCCGCTCGAGGGCGATTACGAGGTCGACACCTCCGGCCTGCTGCAGTCCACGGTGGATTCGGCGACCTACGGCGGCAAGCTCGTCGCCCTGCCGCAGAACACCAACGGCCAGCTGCTCTTCCGCAACGCCGACATCATCGAGGAAGCGCCGGACACCTTCGACGACATCCGCAGCGCCTGCGAGGCCGTCGAGGGCGACACCGACTGCCTGACCACCCAGCTCAAGCAGTACGAGGGCCTGACCGTCAACACGCTCGGCTTCATCAACGGCTGGGGCGGCGACGTCATCGACGAGTCTGGCGAGCCCACCGTCGAGTCCGACGAGGCCAAGGCGGGCCTCCAGGCGCTTGTCGACGCCTACGCGGACGGCACCATCGCCCAGTCCTCCACCGCCGCGACGGAGGAGGAGACCAACCTCGCGTTCACCGAGGGCAAGACCGCACTGGCGATTAACTGGCCGTACATGTACGCCAACGCCGAGGAGGCGGGCCTGAACTTCGAGGTGCAGCCGCTCGTCGGCAAGGACGGCGTCGGCGTGTCCACCCTCGGCGGCTACAACAACGGCATCAACGTGAACTCGAAGCACAAGGCGACCGCCCTGGACTTCATGAAGTTCATCATCAACGAGGAGAACCAGCTCTCCCTGGCGGAGAACTCCTTCCCGCCGGTGCTCGCGTCGATTTACGACGACGAGGCGCTCGTCGAGAAGCACCCGTACCTCCCGGCCCTGAAGGAGTCCCTGGAGAACGCGAAGCCGCGCCCGGTTTCCCCGTTCTACCCTGCGATCTCTAAGGCCATCCAGGACAACGCCTACGCGGCGCTGACCTCCGGCAAGAGCGTCGACGACGCGACGAAGGACATGGCCTCTGCCATCAAGCAGGCCTCCTAGTAGCTCGCTACTTCACGCCCGCCACCGTTTACACTACGGTCGCGGGCGTTTTGCCCGTGTAGGCCCGAAACAGAACTGGAGTGTGGCTCATGACTACCGCTTCCCCCACCCGCGCGCGAAAACCGCGCGGCGACACGCGCAAAGCCGCGCTGCTCGTCACGCCGGCGCTGGCCGTGCTGGCCGTCGTCATCGGCTACCCGATCCTGCGCGCCATCTGGCTGTCCTTCCAGGCAGACAAAAAGCTCGACCCGACCACCGGCGTGTTCACCGAGGGCGGCTTCGCCGGCGTCGAGCACTACCTGTACTGGCTGACCAACCGCTGCATGACCGCCTCCGGCGAGGTCGGCTCCTGCCCGCCCGGCGTGCTCGCCACCGACTTCTGGCCGGCTGTGCGCATCACGCTGTTCTTCACCGTGGTCACCGTCCTTTTGGAGACGGTGCTCGGCATGGTGATGGCGCTGATTATGAACCACCCGTCGAAAGGCCGCGCGCTCATCCGCGCTGCCGTGCTCATCCCGTGGGCCATCCCGACCGCGGTGACGGCGAAGCTGTGGCAGTTCATGTTCGCGCCTGCGGGCATCGTCAATTCGCTGCTCGGCACCAATATCGCGTGGACGACCGACCCCACCGCCGCGCGCGCCGCCGTCATCGTCGCCGACGTGTGGAAGACGACGCCGTTTATGGCGCTGCTCATCCTCGCCGGACTGCAGATGATCCCCAAGGACGTCTACGAGGCCGCGCGTGTCGACGGTGCCTCCGCCTTCCAGTCGTTCACCCGCATCACCCTGCCGCTGGTGCGCCCAGCGCTCATGGTCGCCGTGCTCTTCCGCACTCTCGATGCGCTGCGCATGTACGACCTGCCCGTCATCATGATCTCGGGCTCCTCCAACTCGCCGACCGCCACGATCTCCCAGCTGGTTGTCGAGGACATGCGCCAAGGCAACTTCAACAGCGCCTCCGCCCTGTCCACGCTGATCTTCCTGCTCATCTTCACGGTCGCCTTCGTCATGATTCGGTTCTTGGGCGCTGATGTTGGGGGCAGGCGGGCGTCGAAAAGCAAGAAAGGCTCGCGATGAGAAAATTCTGGCACTACGCAGGCGTCATCTTCATCATGTTCTGGGGGCTCGCCCCCTTCTACTGGATGCTGATCACCGCCCTGCGCGACAAGTCGCACACCTTCGACACCACGCCGTGGCCGACGCACGTCACGCTGGAGAACTTCCGCGACGCGCTCGCCACCGACAAGGGCAACAACTTCCTCGGAGCGATCGGCAACTCGCTGCTGATCTCGCTGACCACCACCGCACTCGCCGTGCTCGTCGGCGTGTTTACCGCGTACGCGCTCGCGCGGCTCGACTTCCCCGGCAAAGGGATCGTGACCGGCATCATTCTGGCGGCGTCGATGTTCCCCGGCATCGCGCTGGTCACGCCGCTGTTCCAACTGTTCGGCGACCTTGGCTGGATCGGCACCTACCGCGCGATGATCATCCCCAACATCTCGTTCGCACTGCCACTGACCGTCTACACGCTCATCTCCTTCTTCCAGCAGCTGCCGTGGGAGCTCGAGGAGGCCGCGCGTGTCGACGGCGCAACACGCGGCCAGGCGTTCCGCCTCGTGCTACTGCCGCTGGCCGCACCCGCGATTTTCACCACCGCGATCATCGCGTTCATCACGACATGGAACGAGTTCATGCTTGCGCGCCAGCTGTCCACCACCGCGACCGAGCCCGTGACCGTGGCGATCGCGCGGTTCTCGGGGCCGAGCGCGTTCGAGTACCCCTACGCAGCGATCATGGCGGCGGGTTCGCTGGTGACGGTGCCGCTGATCATCATGGTGCTGGTGTTCCAGCGCCGCATCGTCGCAGGCCTGACCGCAGGCGGCGTGAAGGGCTAGCATGGATCAGCGTAAAGACCTGGTGTGGCAGGCCATCATCGGCTTCGTCGGCTTCTTCGCGCTGGTGGCGCTAGTGCAGGGCCTGGTCAATCTCTTTCGCGCCGAGCCCGCCATCTGGCCGGGACTGCTCGCCGGTGCTTTCGCGTTTGCCGAGTGGTGGCTGGTGCGGCGTTGGCTTGCGTGGCGCGACACGTAGGTACTTTTTATCCGGGAGGTCCTGTTGCCGGGATGTGTGCGGCCCGGGCGTGTCTTCGCGCGGGGTCG
>NZ_KV818024.1:62665-63536 GCF_001814825.1 Corynebacterium sp. HMSC071B10
CCGGGCGTGTCTTCGCGCGGGGTCGGTGTGCTTGATGCCCCGGGGCGTGAGGTAGCCTTTCGGGCTTTGCCACATGATCTGGCCACCGACCCGCTGCATCCGCCCGCGGTTCGGCCGGCCGTTCTGCCGGTTGTGATACGTGCACAACCAGCACATATTCTCCACCTCCGTGGCACCACCTTTGGACCACTCTTGGATGTGGTGTGCCTCGGAGAAGTCCGCCGGCTGGTTACAGTCTTTCCACGCGCACGTGGTGCCGTCGGCGCTCATCAGCGCACGGAGTTCGCGGTTCGCGTGGCGCTCGAGTTTCACCGGGTAGAGATTGACCGGCCCGTCGGTTGCCGAGATCAACGCGATGTAGCCGGCCGCGCGCAGCTTCCGGTTGACTAGCTCGGCTCCGCGCAGCCACTCGCCGTTGGTCAGCTGGACTTCGACCTCGCCGTCGTCGCGCATGCGCCACTGAGCAAAGTCGCCGATGTCCATGTTCAGCACGGTGGTAATCGACGCGTCGCCTGTGCTGCGGGTGTTGTTCAGCCACGCCTGCGGGTCGTCTTTCGCCGCCCGGTACACCGGCAGGATGTCGGTGGTGCGCCCAGTGATGTGGACGGTGGACCAGCCTTTGTCGTGAAAGGTCACCGACGCCTTCGGCGCACGCGGCGCGGGCGGTTTCAACTCCTTCTTCAAGGCTTTGGCCCGCTTGACCACGGTGCGCATGTCGCCTTCGGTTTCGCAAAGCTTCTGGCGGTAGTGCCACCGGTCCTTGTCGGAGTCCAGGGAGCGCGAGGACCGTGCGATATAGGCCAGCGTGTCCAGGCGGTGCGCATTCTCCCGCGCCGCCGCGACACACGCCGCTTGGGCCTTCCTATTGCGC
>NZ_KV818024.1:63636-112879 GCF_001814825.1 Corynebacterium sp. HMSC071B10
CAAATGTGAGAAGTATTCCACTTTCGGCCCAAAAGGGAACCGACACCCCAATTCATACGTCTAATAGGGATACCCCTTTCCGCCTGTGGCATCGCGCAAAAGGCGCTGTGCTAGCGTCGCCATTGTGACACGGGGTGCACCCAACGTGGTGCTGAGATGAGACCCGTCGAACCTGCTCTAGCTCGAACTAGCGAAGGGATGTCCCAATGACTACACTTGCCCTGCCCCGCATTCTGACCATCGCCGGCACCGACCCGACCGGCGGCGCGGGTGTCCAGGCCGATATCAAATCGATCCAGGCCGCCGGCGGTTTTTCCTACAGCGTGGTGACCTCGCTCGTCGCCCAGAACACCACCGGCGTGCAGGAGATTTTCACCCCGCCGATCGACTTTCTGCGCGCGCAGCTGCGCTCGATCACCGACGACGTAGCGATCGACGCGATCAAGATCGGCATGCTCGGCACCACCGAAATCATCGAGGTGGTGCGCGAGTTCCTCACCACACACGCGCGCGACTGCAAGGTGGTGTTGGATCCGGTGATGGTGGCGTCGTCAAGCGATAGGCTCCTCACGCGCGAGGCGGAAGAGGCG
This sequence comes from Corynebacterium sp. HMSC071B10, assembly GCF_001814825.1. NCBI lineage: Bacteria > Bacillati > Actinomycetota > Actinomycetes > Mycobacteriales > Corynebacteriaceae > Corynebacterium > Corynebacterium sp. HMSC071B10. Next base: position 64,227 of record NZ_KV818024.1, read on the forward strand.
CTGCGCGAGCTCGCCTCGCTTGCCGACGTCATCACGCCCAACCTCCCCGAACTCGCCGTGCTCGCAGGCCAAGATCCGGCAGAAAACTGGGACGCCGCGATCGCGCAGGCGCAGGGGCTGGCGCGCGAGCTGGGCACGACTGTGATTGTCAAGGGCGGGCACCTTGCCGGCCCGCGCGCGGACAACGCCGTGGTCACGGCCGAGCGCGTGCACCGCGTGCCCGTGACCCGCGTGGAGACGACAAACACGCACGGCACCGGCTGCTCGTTCTCGTCGGCGCTGGCCACGCGCCTGGGCGCCGGCTTCGATACGCCCGCGGCGACCGAGTGGGCCTCGCGCTGGCTGCACGAGGCGATCGCGCACGCCGACGCGCTCGGCGTCGGGCGCGGGCACGGCCCCGTCGACCATGGGCACCTCAATCGCCGCATGCAGCGCGCCGCCGATTGCAACCCGGAGCACTTCCTGCTTATCGACGCCCCACCAACCCCACCCCTCGCTGCGCCGGCCGGCCCGCACACCCAGGCGCTGTGGGACGCCTCGGCGCCGTACCTCACCGCGATCATGGAGCTGCCGTTTATCCGCGCGCTCGGCGACGGCACGCTCGACCGCGCCGACTTCATGTTCTACCTCGAGCAGGACGCCTACTACCTGACCAAGTACGCGCGCTCGCTGCACGCGCTCGGCGGCGCGTGGGCTACGGATGCCGACGCCGCCATCGTCGACGAGCAGGAAATGCAGCGCACCTGGCTCGCTGAGCTGGACCGCGAGACGCTGCCGTCGCCGGTCACGCGCGCCTACACCGACTTCCTGCTCGCTTCGACTCTGGGCGAGCCGGCTGCGATCGGGCAGGCGGCGGTGCTGCCCTGCTACTGGCTCTACTACGAGGTCGGCGCGCGCCTGGCTGAGCGCAATCACGATGCGCACCCCTACCGCGACTGGCTGGCCACCTACGCCGGCGACGGTTTCTACGAGGCGGTGCGCGGCGCGATCGAGCGCTGCGAGGCCACGCTCGCGGACAACCCCGACTTGCTGGAGGCGGCGGTGCGCGCCTGCGCGGTCGCCTCTCGCTACGAGCTCGACTTCTTCGACCAGGCCGACCGCGCGTGGGTGGTGCGCGATGTCTAAGTCGCTCGACCTGCGCTGCTACTTCGTCACGGGCCAGCCGGTCGCCGACGTGGCGCGCGTCGCCGCTTGCGCCGCCGCGGGCGGGGCTGGCGTGGTGCAGGTGCGCAGCAAGCCGATCGCCGAGTCCGCGCTCGAGAGGCTCGCCTGCGAGGTCGCCGATGCGGTCGCCGCGGCGAACCCGCGCACGCGCGTGCTTATCGACGACAACGTCCCCCTCGCCGCCCGCCTCATGCAAACCCACCACATCCACGGCGCGCACATCGGCCAGGACGACATGGACCCGCGCGCCGCGCGCGAGCTGCTCGGCCCGGACGCGATCCTCGGACTGACCACCGGCACGCTCGCACTCGTCGAGGCGGCGAACGCGTACGCGGATGTGATCGACTACGTCGGCGCGGGCCCCTTCCGCCCGACCCCCACGAAGAACTCCGGCCGCGCGCCCCTCGGCCTTGACGGCTACCCGCCGCTGGTCGCGGCCTCGAAGGTGCCGGTCGTGGCGATCGGCGACGTGCGCGCCTCCGACGCCGCCGCACTCGCCGCCACGGGCGTGGCCGGCGTGGCGATCGTGCGCGGGTTCATGCGGGCCGAGGACCCGCGCGCAATGGCGGCAGGCATTGTCGCAGACTTCGAGGCCGCAGCGTGAGTACCTACGAACACCTCATCGTCGGCGCCGGCATCATCGGCCTGACCACCGCCTTCGAGCTCACCCGCCGCGGCGTCGACCCGCGCCAGATCGCGCTGGTGGACCCGGCCCCGGCCAGCGGCGCGACAAATGTCGCCGGCGGCATGCTCGCCCCGGCCGCGGAAGTCCAGTACCGCCAGGAGCCGCTCTACCCGCTCATGCTGGAGTCGGCGGCGCTGTACCCGTCGCTGATCGCGGACCTGCCGGGTGACGAGACCGGGTACCGCACCGAGTCGACCTTCGTCGTCGCCGCCGACCGCGCCGACGCCACCCACCTCCGCGAACTCACCGAGCACCAGCATGCCCACGGCATGACCGTCGACCGCCTCACGCTGCGCCAGGCCCGCACACAGGAGCCGGGCTTAAGCCCGCAGCTCGCCGGCGTGGTGGAGATCCCGGGCGACCACCAGGTCAACCCGCGCATGTTCGCCGCCGCCCTGCTGCGCGAGCTGCAATCGCGCGGCGTGACCCTCGTGCGCGAAAAGGCACACGCCCTGCGTTGGGAGGGTGACAGGTGCGTCGGCGTCGACAATCTGCGCGGCGACACCGTCTACGCCTGCAACGGGCTCGGCGCCAGCGCGCTCGGCCTGCCGCTGAACCTGCGCCCGGTGCGCGGCGACATGCTGCGCCTTGCCGGCCGCATGCCGGTCGGCCGCGTGGTGCGCGCCTTCGTCGAGGATCGCCCCGTCTACATCATCCCGCGCACCGACGGCACCATCGCCGTGGGCGCGACCAGCCGCGAGGACGCGCGCGAGCGGCCCGCGGTCGACGGCGTCTACACGCTGCTTCGCGACGCCATCCGCGTCGTCCCCGCACTCGAGGACTGCGAGCTTGTGGAGGCGCTCGTCGGCAATCGCCCCGGCACCCCCGACGACCTTCCCTACCTGGGCTTGCGCGGCGAGAACCTGGTGATCTCGACCGGCTACTTCCGCCACGGGATCCTGCTGGCCGCGCTCGGCGCGCGCGTTGGCGCTGACCTCGGGCTCGGTCGCGAAACGGCCGTCGATATCTCCGCGTGCGACCCCGCCCGCCACGAATCCTAAGGAGCATCATGTGCATCATCATCAACGGTAAGCCCCGCACCTTCGACACCGCGCCGACCGTGCAGGCGCTGGTCGACGAGGTCGTCGGCCACTCGAAGGGCGTCGCCGTCGCCGTCAATGGCAAGGTCGTGCCCGCAAGCCGCTGGGGCAGCTCGCTTACCGACGCCGACACCGTCGACATCCTCACCGCCGTCCAAGGAGGCTAGCCGTGCTGAAGATCGCCGACAAGGAATTCGACTCGCACCTGATCATGGGCACCGGCGGCGCGACCAGCCAGCAGCTGCTCGAGGACGCCCTGGTGGCCAGCGGCACGCAGCTGACCACCGTCGCGATGCGCCGCCACGCCGCCCGCGCGGACAGCGGCGAGAGCGTCTTCGAGATGCTCACCCGCTTGGGCATCGATCCGCTGCCGAACACCGCGGGCTGCCGCACCGCCCGCGACGCGGTGCTGACCGCGCAGCTGGCGCGCGAGGCGCTCGGCACGAACTGGGTCAAAGTCGAGGTCATCGCGGACGACCACACGCTGCTGCCGGATGTCGTCGAGCTCGTCGACGCCTGCGAGCTGCTCGTCGCCGAAGGCTTCGTCGTGCTTGCCTACACCTCGGACGACCCGGTCGTCGCGGCGCGGCTCGAGCAGGTCGGGGTGCACGCGGTGATGCCGCTCGGCTCGCCGATCGGCACCGGCCTTGGCATTTTGAACCCGCACAACATCGAGCTGATCTGCGCGCGTGCGCAGGTGCCAGTGCTTCTCGACGCCGGCGTCGGCACCGCCTCCGACGCCACCGCCGCCATGGAACTCGGCTGTGATGGCGTGCTGCTCGCCAGCGCGGTCAACCGCTGCCAGGACCCGGTCGCGATGGCGCGCGCGATGCGGCACGCGGTCGAGGCGGGTCGGCTGGCTCGGGGCGCGGGGCGGATTCCGCGGCGGACGCATGCGGAGGGGGCGTTGGCGTCGTCAAGCTTTGATGGCTTGGCGAGCTGGGCGGATGAGGTCCTATGAGCCTGCCCCATGCTGAGCTGCGGCGCACCGCGCGCCAAACACTGTTGCCGGGCTTCGGGGTGGAAGGCCAGGAGGCGCTGAACCGGGCGCGGGTGCTGGTCGTCGGCGCCGGCGGGCTCGGGTGCCCCGTGATGCAGGCGCTCGTGGCGACGGGTGTTGGCACGATCACGGTGATTGACGACGACGTGGTCGACGACACCAACATCCACCGCCAGATCCTGTTCAGCGCCGCCGACGAGGGCCGGCCGAAGGTGGAGGTGGCGGCCGAGCAGCTGCGGCGCCACCGCGCGGATGCCACGATCGTGCCGCTGCGTGCGCGCCTCGACGCTTCCAACGCGCCTGGGCTCTTCCGCGAACACGACCTGGTCATCGACGGCTCGGATACTTTCACCACGAAGTTCCTCTCCGCCGACGCCGCCGAGCTCACCGGCACGCCGTTGGTGTGGGGCTCGGTGCTGCGCTTCCACGGCGAACTCGCGCTGTGGCACTCGGGGCCGGACACGCGCGGGGTCGGGCTGCGCGACCTCTACCCCACCCACCCGGCGCCGGAGGACACGCCGGACTGCGCCACCGCGGGCGTGCTCGGGGTGACCACCTCGGTCGTCGGCGGGCTGATGGCCACGGAGGCGGTGAAGTACCTGGCGGGCATGGACGCCGAGGTGGGCGTGCTCCACGTCTACGAGGCGCTCGCCGGGACGCTCAGGCGCTTCGAGGTCGCCGCGGACCCGGAGCGGGAGCTGGTCACCGAACTCGTCGCAGAGTCCGCATCGTGCGCGCTGCCGCAGGATGGCGACAAGGCGCGACTACTCGCACGAGTCGCGGACGGCGACGCCACCGCGCTCGACGTGCGCGAGCTCGGCGAGAAAGCGATCAAGGACCTGCCGCACGCGTCCGTCCACCTGCCGGCATCGGTTTGGCGCGAGGACCCGGACACCGCGACCTCGCTCCTCGACGAGCTGCGAGGCGAGGTCGTGGTCTACTGTGCTTCTGGCAAGCGCTCGGCCGATTTCGTGGCGCGCTTCGGCGAAGCCGCCGCCGAACGCGGGATCACGCTGCACAGCCTCCCAGGCGGGCTCTAACGGCGCTGCGCGTCGGCGATCTCGGAGGTGTTCTGCGCCGTCTTGATCGCCGAGACCATGAACTCGAGCGTGACGCGCGCGCCGATCAGCCAGAACAGTGCCGCCGCCGTCCCGACAATGAGGAAGCCGATGAGTGCGAGCAGGCCGGAGCCGAAACCATTGGCAAATGCTGCCAGCGTCATGAGCAGGCCAAAGACCCAGAACAGGCCGATGAGCACAGCGGAGATCAGGTAGATCACCCGCGCGAACTTCAGGGTGATGTACTGGGAGAACGAGAAGTCGAAGAGTGCGGAGAAGAAGCCGTCGGCAGTCTGCTTGCTTTGCGCGGCATTGAAGTTCGAAGTCATGTGCGTTCCTTTACAGTCGTACTACTGGTGCACTACGAACTTATACCCGGTTTGGCACTCCCCCGCGTCTTTTCTTTACTCAGTCAGCACGCTTTCGCCTTTGGCTTCTAAGCGTTCTTCCATCTCGTGCATCTCAGCGGTTTGGACGTCGACCATCTGCTGTGCCAGGTCCACGAGAGGCTGGTAGCCGCCGTTATCGATTTGGTCTTGAGTCATGGCAACGGCACCTGCGTGGTGAAAATGCATCAGCTGGAGGAACCGGGTGTCTGCATCCTCTCCAGAAAGCGTTTTCAGCTGGTCCATCTGCCCCGGAGTGAGCATGCCATTGGCAATGTGCGGGGCGTGGTGTGCCATTAAGTCGCCTTGGTCCCATTGTTCCGCCCAGCCGACCATGGTGTCGATTTCTTCTTGTTGCCCGACCTTAATCCGCTCGGCCAAGTCCGCTGTCGCTTCGCTGATGCCGTCGGCGGCCAGGATGATCTCGCTCATGTCCACGGCTTGCTGGTGATGCGGTGTCATCATCGCAATAAAATGCAAATCTACCCCGTTGACTTCTGCGGGTTGGCTGGCCCCGGCAGTCACCGCGGTACCGTCCTTGTCGGTCTGCGGCGCATTTGTGGCGCATGAGGCCACGCTGGCCCCCAGTAGTGCAACGGTGATCAAGCCGGCGATGCGGCGCTGTAAGTGTGCCATGAATGGAGCCCTCCTAGGCCTGAAGTACATGGTGCCAAAAGTAGCACCATCGGATTTACTCTAGCGCATTTTGTGCATAAGTCGCCGCCACACAACCCGCGCCGCGGAGTGCGGCAGCGCGATAAGCTCGCGCGCGTAGTTCTTCGGCCGGGAGCGGCGCGGGGTACGCGCGGGCACCATCTCCACCGGAATGCCTAGGTGCCAGGCCCACACGCGCGTGCGGCGGACGTGGAAGTTACTGGTCACCACGATCATGCGCGGCGCATGCGGGAAGAGCGCACGGGTGCGCTCGAGGTTTTCGTTCGTCGAGGTGGCGTACGGCTCCTCTACGATCAGCTCGCGGGGCACGCCGCGGCCGGCGAGCCAGCCCGCCATCACTGCCGCCTCCCCGCGGCCGGTGACCACGATTCTGCGGCGCACGCCGCGGCGCGCGTCGGTGCGCCAGTGGATGAGCGCGGCACAGAGCCGGGCGTGCAGCATGCGCGACGGGTGGCCGTCGATAATCCGCGCGCCCAGCACCACGATGGGGCTGCTACTCACCCATCAACCGGCTGCGCAGCGCCTCGTCCTTCTTCTCGACGGCCGCCGCCATGTCCTCCTGGTAGCGCACCATCTTCTCCTGCAGCTGCGGATCAGCCGCGCCCAGGATGCGGGCGGCAAGCAGGCCGGCGTTCTTCGCGCCGCCGATGGAGACGGTGGCAACGGGCACGCCGCCCGGCATCTGCACGATCGACAGCAAAGAATCCATGCCGTCGAGCGTGTCGAGCGCGCGCGGGATACCGATGACCGGCAGCGGGGTCGCGGCCGCCACCATGCCGGGCAGGTGCGCGGCACCGCCAGCACACGCGATGATCACGCGCAGGCCCCGCTCGTGCGCCTGCTTCGCGTACGCGAGCATCTTGTCCGGGGTGCGGTGCGCGGACACGACGCCGACCTCGAAGGGAATGCCGAACTCGGCGAGGACTTCGGCGGCGGGTTTGACGGTGTCCCAGTCAGAATCGGAGCCCATAATCAGGCCGACGAGGGGTGCAGACATGAGTGCAAAAGCCTTTCTAGATCCAGCGGGCCGTAATCAGATACTTCGCGGCGTGCTCCGCGATCTTGCGGGTGGTGACCACGTCGTAGCCCGTCACGTTCACGTGACCGATCTTGCGGCCCGGGCGCCAGCCCTTGCCGTAGAGGTGGATCTTGGCCTCCGGGTAGCGCAGCATCACTTCCTTGACGCGGTTTTCCATCGACATCTCCGGGTCCTCCTCGCCGCCGAGGACGTTCACCATCACGGTGACCGGGGCGACCGTCTCGGTCTCGCCGAGCGGCCAGTCCAGTACGGCGCGCAGGTGCTGCTCGAACTGCGAGGTCAGCGAGCCATCCTGGGTCCAGTGCCCAGTGTTGTGCGGGCGCATCGCCAGCTCGTTGATGGACACGGCCGTGCCGGTTTCCGTCTTGTACTCGAACAGCTCCACCGCCATCACGCCGGTGACGTCCAGCTTGCGCGCAATCAGGCGCGCCAGCTTCTTGCACTCGCGCGCCAGCCGCGACGGCAGGTCCGGCGCAGGCGCGATCGCGACGCGGCAAATACCGTTGTCCTGGCGCGACTCCACCACCGGCCACACGCGCATCTCGCCGGAGCGGGAGCGCGCCACCATGATGGACAGCTCGCGCACGAAGTCGACCTTCTCTTCCGCGTAGAGCTCCATGCCGCGGCCCAGCAGGTCCTCGACAAGGTCGAGCAGCTCGCTCTGGGAGTCGGGGAACCAGACACCCTTGCCGTCGTAGCCGCCGCGCGTGGTTTTCAGGCAGACGCGGTGCTCGTGCTGCTCCCAAAACGTCCGCGCCGCATCCACGGAGTCGATCGCGGCGTATGCCGGCACGGGCAGGCCCAGCTCTTCGAGCTTGCGGCGCTGCGCCAACTTGTCCTGGGCGTACAGGAGTGCGCTGGGGCGGGGTTCGACGACCACGTGCTCGTCGAGAAGCTGCTCCAAGTGCGCATTCGGCACGTGCTCATGGTCGAAGGTCACTGCCGACGCCCCGCGCACCACCTCCCGCAGATCCTCCAGCTCGCGGTAATCGCCGAGGCGCACGTCGCCGTAGACCTGGGCGGCGGATGCGTCCTCGCTCCCGGCAAGCAGGCGCAGGCGCAGGCCGAGCTCGATCGCCTCGGTGTGCATCATGCGGGCGAGTTGGCCGTCGCCGACGACCACGACAATTGGCATTCCTTGTGCGTCATTCACACATCACACCTTACCCTGGTGCTATGTCCACGAACTCTCAGGCGGTTTCGCGCCACACGATTTTCCAGAACTCGCTCATGACCGCACTCCTCGACGGCATCTACGACGGCGAGCTGACCATCGGCGACATCCTGGCAAAAGGCAACTTCGGGCTCGGCACCTTCGACGGCCTCGACGGCGAGATGATCATTCTCGACGGCACCTGCTACCAGCTCACCAGCGACGGCAAAGCCCGCGTCGCAGACCTGGACCAGCGCACGCCGTTTACGGTGGTGACGAACTTCGTGCCTCGCATCACCGTCGACGCGCCGCAGGGCATGCGCCGCAGCGAGCTGTCCTCCTTCATCGACTCGCTCGAACCCAGCCGCAACTTCTTCTACGCCGTGCGCATCACCGGCACCTTCGACGAGGTGGTCACCCGCACCGTGAGCAAGCAGGAAAAGCCCTACCGCCCCATGACCGAAGCGATTAACGACGACGCCGAGCACCACTTCGAAAACGTCACCGGCATCATCGGCGGCTTCCGCACCCCGGCCTACGCAAAGGGCATCAGCGTGCCCGGCTGCCACGTGCACTTCATCGACGAGGCGCGCACCTCCGGCGGCCACGTCCTCGACTACACGGTGCGCGACGCCCGCATCGAGCTGTGCCCCGGCACCGACATGGACCTGCACCTGCCGGTCACCGCGGAGTTCCAGCAGGGCGATCTCACGCCGGAGGACCTGGACAGCCAGCTGCACGACACGGAGATCAAGGGCGCGCAGATTAATGGGTAGCGCTTCTTCACCGCTGGTGCCGGAGCCGATTGACTACGTCTTCTGGGGTTTGACGGCGCTGGCGTTTGTCCTGGCAGTCGTGGCGCTCGTGCTCATTGCACGCGACGAGCACACAATCAAATCGGGTATGGTGTCGCTTCTCGTAGTGCTACTGCTCCCGTTGTTAGGGCCGATCATGTACTTCGTGTACCGGAAGCGTTAGCGCAGCTCGCCGGCAAGCGCCTTCTGCAGCGCCTTATCGACGGCGCGCGCCTTGCCCACATCCTCAAAGACCAGCGGACGGTCGTAGCCGTAGACCGCCACCGAGATCCCACCTTTGACGCGGCGGGCGGAGTGGATCTGCTCTAAGGGGATGGAGTCGACCGCGCCGCGGCGCCCGCGGGCAAGGATGCGGCGGTCGGTGAGTATGAAGCGCCGGCGTCGAGAAGCTACCAGCGGTCCGACGAAGCGCCACAGCGCGAGCAGCGCCCACAAAAGCACGACGAGGTTGCGCAGCGCCGGGTCGATGCCTGGGGTGACGTCCATCCAGCCGATCGCGATCCAGGCCACGCCCGTGATCACGATCAGCTCCATCAAAGGGAAGGTAAGGGTGGAAAGGGGTGCGCAGACGTCGACAAGCACTTGCTCGCCGTCGTGAGTTTGAAACCGCACCTTTTTTGACACGCGACCAGGCTACTGTTTCGGGCGCAGGTGATGCACATCGCCGACGGAGTAAGCGGTGCCGTCGATGATGACTTCGCCGTGCTCGTTGATGCCGTCGACGACGCCGTGGACGTCGCGGTCGTGCAGCTCCATGCGCACGGTCTGGCCGATGGTGGAGCAGACATTGCGGTAGTCGCTCAGCAGCTGCGGGTCGCCGTCCTGCCACTGCTTCAAGCGGCGGCCCATGGCGCGGAGGATCTCGATGGTGAACTCGTCGAAGTCGACGTCGATGCCCTCGAGGTTGAGCGCGGTCGCGGTGTCGACGGGCAGCTGCTCGGGGCGGAAGTTGACGTTGATGCCAATGCCCACGACCACGTTCGGCAGCGCCAGGTTGGACAGGATGCCCGCGATCTTCTTGCCGCCGACCTGCACGTCGTTCGGCCACTTCAGGCGCGCCTGCGGGATGACGTCGGTGACCGCCACGCCCGGCGCGATGGACAGCAGGCCGTAGTGGTTGGGGTCTGCGCCTGCATCGATGACCATGCTCATGGCCAGCTGCGCGCCTTTTGGTGTGACCCACGTGCGGTTTAAGCGCCCCTTGGACGCGGTCTGCTCGTTGGCGATGAGCACCATGCCCGCTTTGCCCTCTTTGACCATGTCGGCGTTGGTGGAGCCGGTGGTCTCGACGTAGCGCACCTGTGGCCAATAGGAGGCAACGGCGTCTTGAATGCGGGCGAGGTCTGTGATTGTCATGCCGCCAAGTTTAAGCGGTGGCTACCAGGCAGGTGGCAGTGGCGTAGTCGCCGTCGTGGCTCAGCGAGAGTGACGCGACCGCCGGTGCCCCCGCAGCAGCGAGCTGTGAACTCACCGCGAGGGTGGGGCGCGCGTAGGCGTCGATAAGCACTTCGAGCTCGCGGAAGTCGATGGTCTCGAGCGCGGGCGGGCGGCCGAAGCGCGCGCTGCCCCACGCTTTGACGTACGCCTCTTTCGCGGCCCAGCGCGCGGCAAGAGAGGCGTCGCGGTCAGGCTTGGCCGCGCAGTCGCGCAGCTCGCGGTCGGTGAAGGCGCGGGCGAAGGTGGTACCGGGTGTGGCGAGCTGCGCGCGGAAGGTGGGGATGTGGACGAGATCGGTGCCGATGTGCACGCGTGGCCTCCCTTCGTAACGCAAACGTGATCAAACTCACAGCGGAGCGTTCTCCCACCTTAACGGGCGGGCGCGCGCCCCAAAACCTACCGAAGCGTAGGTTATTCATGTTTTGTATAGCTAATTATTAACACAAAAGCTTATGCTACCCCGCATGACAGTTTCAGCGAAGATGTCACACACGACACAAACCCCCGCAGAAAAGCTCGACGACCTGCGCGCCCGCCGCGCCGAAGCGCTCGCCCCCATGGGCGAGCAAGCACACGACAAGGTGCGCGACGCCGGAAGACTCACCGCCCGTGAGCGGCTCGACTACATCCTGGACGAGGGATCCTTCGTGGAAACCGACATGCTCGCCCGCCACCGCACCCACGATTTCGGCATGTACGCCAAGCGCCCGGTCACCGACGGCATCGTCACCGGCTGGGGCACCATCGACGGCCGCGAGGTCTGCATCTTCTCCCAGGACGGCACCGTCTTCGGCGGCGCGCTCGGCGAGGTCTACGGCGAGAAGATGATCAAGATCCAGAAGCTGGCCATTGCCACCGGCCGCCCGCTGATCGGCCTCTACGAGGGGGCGGGCGCGCGCATCCAGGACGGCGCGGTCTCGCTCGACTGGATCGCCCAGACCTTCTACCAGAACGTGCAGGCCAGCGGCGTGGTGCCGCAGATCTCCGTGATCCTGGGCGCCTGCGCCGGCGGCAACGCGTACTCGCCCGCGCTCACCGACTTCGTGGTGATGGTGGACAAGACCTCCAAGATGTTTGTCACCGGCCCGGACGTGATCAAGACCGTCACCGGCGAGGAGATCAGCCAGGAGGAGCTCGGCGGCGCGTGGACGCACATGGCCACCGCGGGCAACTGCCACTACGTCGCCGAAAACGACCAGGAGGCGCTTGACTGGGTCATGGACCTGGTGAGCTACCTGCCGGCGAATAGTCGGGAGAAGGTGGACACGAAGGCGTCGATAAGCAGCGAGCCCAAAGAGGCGCTGGATCAGCTCATCCCCGACTCCCCCAACACCCCATACGACGTGCGCGAGGTCATCGCCGAGCTTGCCGACGACGGCGAGTACCTCGAGATCATGGAGCAGCGCGCCGAGAACGTCGTCACCGCGTTCGGGCACATTGACGACCAGGTCGTCGGCTTTGTGGCGAACCAGCCGCAGGTCTTCGCCGGCTGCCTAGACATCGATTCTTCCGAGAAGGCCGCCCGCTTCGTGCGCACCTGCGACGCCTTCAACATCCCGATCGTCATGCTGGTGGACGTGCCCGGGTTTTTGCCCGGCGCGGGCCAGGAGTACGGCGGCATCCTGCGCCGCGGCGCGAAGCTGCTCTACGCCTACGGCGAGGCGACCGTGCCGAAGATCACCGTGACCATGCGCAAGGCCTACGGCGGCGCCTACTGCGTCATGGGCTCGAAGGGCCTGGGCGCGGACGTGAACCTCGCGTGGCCGACCGCGCAGATCGCGGTGATGGGCGCGGCCGGCGCCGTCGGCTTTATCAACCGCAAGGAGATCAAGGCCGCCCGCGAGTCCGGGATGGATGAGCAGGCGCTTAACGAGCTGATCGCCAGCTTCGAGCGCGAGTACGAGGACACCATCTTGAACCCGTACAACGCCGCCGAGCGCGGGCTCATCGACGCGGTGATCCTGCCTTCGGAGACCCGCGACGCGATCGCCGCCAACCTGCGCCTCTACCGCGACAAGACCGTCGCCCGCCCCGCCCGCAAGCACGGCAACATGCCGCTGTAAACCTCTCACCAGCCTAAAAGGACGATTCATGACGATTAATCCCATTGCCGCGCTCAATTCCGCCCGCCCCGCACTGATCTTCCAGGGCCAGGGAAGCCCCTGGCAGCGCGCTCTGCACGATGCCGCCTCGCCCACCGCGCGCGTGACACTGCGCTCGCTTCTCGACGCCGCGCTCACCCTCACCGGCCCCGTCGCCCGCCCGCTGGCGTCTGCAGTACCGGGCACGGTCGACCGTCTCGGCGCGCTCTTCGGCTCCGAGGACTCCGAGGACGGAGACGTCGCGTCGCTGCCCATGGACGCGCACCCGGCGGTCTCGGTGCCCGGCATCGTGCTCGCCCAGCTTGCGGCCGTGCAGCACCTGCGCGACCTCGGCCTGGAGGTCGAAAACGTCGATCTCGCCGGCCACTCGCAGGGCGCGCTCGGCGTGGCTGCGGTGAAGCACCCGGAGCACGCGCTCGCCTTCGCTCTCATCCTCGGCGCTGCCGCCTCGACTGCCTACGGCGCGCGCGATACGGCCCCGCGGATGCTCAGCGTGCGCGGCATCCCGGTGCCCGCGCTTTCCGACCTGCTCGACGAGAAGTACCTGTCCGTGGTCAACGGCCCGCGCCACGCAGTGCTCGCCGGCGAACCCGCCGAGCTGGCACAGGTCCGCGAGGCCATAGAACACCACGCCGAGGCGTTTAACGCCAAGCTGGAGGCAGCAGAGTTCGGTGGTTCTGAGCTGAACCCCATTTTCGACGAGCTGCCGGTGGCCTACCCCTTCCACCACGCAAGCGACGCCAACACCCGCGCCGTCGACTTGGCCGCCGAGTGGGCCGAGAAGTGCGGCCTGGATCTGGGCGAGGACTCCCCACGCGCGCTCGCGCAGGCGATCCTCGTCGACCGCCACGATTGGCCCGCCTCCGTGCGCGGCCTGCTCGAGGGCGGGACCACGCATGTCGTTTCGCTCGACTCCGCACTCAGCGGGATTACGTCAAAGCTCGTCGCCGGCTCCGGCGTGCCCGTGATCACCGCCGATAACGCGCGTGCCCGCGACGCGCTTGCCACCCCGGGCACTGAGATCCCCGAGGCGGTCTCCTACGAGAAGTTCGCCCCGCGCCTGGTGCGCCTGCCGGACGGCAAAGTCTACACCCAGACCCGCTTCTCGCAGGTCACCGGCCTGTCCCCCATCATCTTGGGCGGCATGACGCCTACCTCGGCGGACGGCGAGATCGTCGCCGCCGCCGCTAACGCCGGCTACTGGACCGAGCTAGCCGGCGGCGGCATGTACTCCGAGGAGGTGTTCAACGAGCACCGCGACACGCTCGCCGCACACCTCGCGCCGGGTCGCACCGCCCAGTTCAACACCATGTTCTTCGACCGCTTCCTGTGGAACATGCACTTCGGCCAGACCCGCATGGTGCCCAAGGCTCGTGCCGCCGGCGCACCCTTCAACGGCGTGTGCATCTCCGCAGGTATCCCCGAGATCGACGAGGCCACCGAGATCATCGACGGCTTACGTAAAGACGGCTTCCCCTACATTGCGTTCAAGCCGGGCACGCCCACCCAGGTCCGCGACGCGGTCGCGATCGCCGCGGCTAACCCGGATGTGCCGGTGATCCTCATGGTCGAGGACGGCCACGCCGGCGGCCACCACTCCTGGGTGGACCTGGACGACATGCTGGTGGACACCTACGCGCAGGTCCGCGAGCACGACAACGCGATCCTTACCGTCGGAGGTGGGGTGTACTCGCCGGAGCGCGCCGCGGAGCTGCTCACCGGCGCGTGGGCGCAGCGCTTCGACATGCCGCACATGCCTGTCGACGCCGTCTTCTTGGGCACCGTCGCGATGGCCACCAAGGAGGCAAAAGCCACCGATTCGGTGAAAGACCTGCTGGTCAACACGAAGGGGCTCAGCCCCGCGGACAACGGTGGCTGGGTGCCGCGTGGTTCGGGGCGCAACGGCGTGGCGTCGTCGCAAAGCCACTTGCTCGCCGACATCCACGACCTGGACAACTCTTTTGCCAAGGCCTCCCGCCTGATCACCAACATGCCGGCCGAGGAGTACCACGAGCGCCGCGAGGAGATCATCGCCGCACTGGCTAAGACCTCCAAGCCTTTCTTCGGCGACATCGAGGACATGACCTACGCCGAGTGGGTCGAGCGCTTCATCGAGCTGGCCCACCCGTTTGTCGACGCCTCGTGGGACGCCCGTTTTGTCTCCACGCTGCGCCGCATCGAGGCGCGCCTTGCGCCGCAGGACAGCGGCGAGATTGTCAGCCAGTTCGCCGACGGCCCGCAGGATCCGCACGAGGCGTGTGCCCGCCTCATCGAGGCCTACCCGCAGGCCCGCGAGATCCGCGTCTCTCCGCGCGATGCCGCCTGGTGGATTTCGCTGCACTACGAATATCCCAAGCCCATGCCATGGGTCCCGGCGATCGACGGCGACCTGAAAATGTGGTTTGGCAAGGACACCCTCTGGCAGGCGCAAGACCCGCGCTATACCGCCGACGAGGTCCGCATCATCCCCGGCCCGGTCGCAGTCGCCGGCATTACCCGCAAGAACGAGCCGGTCGCAGAGCTGCTCGGCCGCTTCGAGGCCGCCACGACGCAGGCGCTTCTCGACGCCGACGTCACCCCCACCGACCGCTTCGCCCGCCTCGCTGACGCCGTGAGCGTCGAGGACTACCTGCGCGCGGCCCCGACCTTGTTCTGGCACGGGCACCTCATGGACAACCCGGCCTACACCATGGACGATGCGAGCTTCGAGATCGTCCACGACTTCTACGGCTCCGACGCCTCCGATGGGGCAGGCGGGCTGGCCATCCGCATCCACACCGACTCCTACTGGGACGACCTGCCGGAGGACCAGCGCCCCTTCTACGTGCGCGACGTGACCATCCCGATCAACCTGCCCGAGGGCGTGCACACCGGTGCCTCGCCGGTCGTCGACGACGCGCGCCTGCCGAAGGCCGTCTTCGACCTGCTCGCGGGCCTGGCCGGCGTGGGCTCGGTGTCCGAGGCCGGCGACGAGATCACCGAGCTGCCGTCGATTATCGCGGGTTCTGCGGATACGGCGCACCCCTTCGGGCTTGCGCGCACCAGCTTCCACTTCCCCGCCTCCCTGCTGCAGGCACACACTGCGGTCACCGGTGCCGCCCTTGGCACCGATGTGCCCGACGGCACACCCGACGCACTGGTCGGCCCGTGCTGGCCGGCGATCTACACCGCGCTCGGCTCCGCCACGCTCACAGACGGCTACCCGGTCATCGAGGGCCTGCTCAACGCCGTGCACCTCGACCACCTCATCGCGCTTGAACCCGGCGTGGACCTGCACACGCTTGCCGACGGCCGCGAGCTCGCCGTCACCTCCTGGTGCAGCGGCATCGAGGAGTCGGTCTCCGGGCGCATCGTCACGGTTGAGCTGCTGATTGAGGACGGTGAGCGTGGCGCGGTCAAGCAAATGCACCGCTTCGCCATCCGCGGCCGCGCGACCACCTCCACCCCGCCGAGTGCCGCGCCCGAGTTCGGCGGCGTGGACGCTGCGATCGAGGCGACCCCGCGCTCGTTTGTCGACCGCGCGACCGTCACCGCCCCTGCGGACATGACGCCTTTCGCCCTGGTCTCCGGCGACTACAACCCGATCCACTCCTCCTACAACGCCTCCGGGCTCGTCGGGCTCGCAGCACCGCTGGTGCACGGCATGTGGCTGTCTGCCACCGCGCAGCACCTCGCCGGACGCCACGGGCGCGTGACCGGCTGGACCTACTCCATGTACGGCATGGTGCAGCTGAACGACGAGGTAGAGCTGACCGTCGAGCGCGTCGGCCGCGCCGGCATCCAGCCCGCGCTCGAGGTGACCTGCCGCATCGGCGGCGAGGTCGTCTCGCGCGGCCAGGCGCTGCTCGCGCAGCCGGCCACCGCCTACCTTTACCCGGGCCAGGGCATCCAGTCCGAGGGCATGGGCGCCGGCGACCGTGCGGCCAGCCCGGCCGCCCGCGAGATTTGGCGGCGCGCCGACGCGCACACCCGCGAGAACCTGGGCTTTTCCATCCAGCGCATCGTGGACGCCAACCCGACCGAGCTCACCGTGCGCGGCGAGGTGTTCAAGCACCCCGAGGGCGTGCTGCACCTCACGCAGTTCACGCAGGTCGCCCTCGCCGTCGTCGCGTACGCGCAGACCACGCGGCTTCGCGACGCCGACGCGCTGGCCACCGGCGCCATGTACGCCGGCCACTCGCTGGGCGAGTACACCGCGCTCGCCTCGCTGGGCAACATCTTCGACTTGGAATCCGTCATCGACGTGGTCTACTCCCGCGGCTCTTCCATGGGCTCGCTGGTCCCGCGCGATGCGGACGGCAACTCCGACTACGGCATGGGCGCGCTGCGCCCCAACATGATCGGGGTGTCCGATGCTGAGGTCGCCGACTACGTTGCCAAGGTGTCGGAAGACACCGGCGAGTTCCTGGAGATTGTCAACTACAACATCAAGGGCCAGCAGTATTCCGTCGCCGGCACGAAGCGCGGCCTCGCCGTCCTGGCCGAGCGCGCCAACGCTGTGCGCGAGCGTGCCTACGTGCCGGTGCCGGGCATCGACGTGCCCTTCCACTCTCGCGTACTGCGCTCGGGCGTGGCCGACTTCGCCGCCAAGCTCGACGAGCTGCTGCCCGCGCGTATCGACGTCGACGCCCTCGAGCACCGCTACGTGCCCAACCTGGTCGCGCGCCCCTTCGAGCTCACGCAGGAATTCATCGACGCCGTGCGCGCCGAAGTGCCTGCCGACGACCGCGCCTCCCAGGACGCACTCGCCAGCCTCGACCCGGCCACCATGGACCGCTCCGACGTCGCTCGCGTCCTGCTGATCCAGCTTTTGGCCTGGCAGTTCGCCTCCCCGGTGCGCTGGATTGAGACCCAGGATCTCATCTTCGCCCGCGTCGAGCAGGCGATCGAGGTGGGCCTGGCGTCCGCGCCGACCCTGACCAACCTGGCCAAGCGCGAGATGGCCGTGACCGGCCACCACATCCCGGTGGTCAACGCCGAGGCAAACTGGGAGCAGGTCACGCTGAGCGACACCGTCGCCGCGCCAGAGCCGGAGGTGACGGAAGAGGAGACCACCGAGGCAGAAGCACCGGCCGAGTCCGTGCCTGCCGAACCGGCACCAGCCGCACCTGCGGCTCCCGCCGCGGCACCAGCAGCCGCCCCTGCCCAGCCCGCTTCCGACCTGCCGTTTAGCGCCGCAGACGCGATCAACGTGCTCTTCGCCTTCCAGAACAAGATCCGCCCCGAGCAGATCACGGACGCAGACACCATCGAGGAGCTCACCGGCGGCGTGTCCTCGCGCCGCAACCAGCTGCTCATGGACATGTCCGCGGAGCTCGGCGTGCCCGCCATCGACGGCGCCGCCGAAGCCGACGTGGTCACCCTGCGCGAGCGCGTGAACACCGCCGCGCCCAGCTACGCCCCCTTCGGCTCCGTGCTCTCCGAGGCGATCGGCGCGCGCCTGCGCCAGGTCCTCGGCGCCGCAAGCCTGGCACCCTCGCACGTCGCCGACTACGTCACCGGCACCTGGGCGCTGCCCGCAAGCTGGGTCCCGCACGTCGAGGCCGCCGTCCTGCTCGGCACCCGCGAGGAGGACTCGGTCCGCGGTGGCACTCTTGCCACCCTGCCGCAGGCCAGCTCGAAGGCCGAGGTCGCCACGCTTCTCGACGCCGCCGTCGAACTCGTCGCGGCCAACCACAACCAGGAAGTCGCCAAGGCATCCGCCGCAGCGTCCTCCGGTGGCGGGGTCGTCGACTCCGCAGCACTCGATGCCTACCGCGAGGAGGTCTCCGACACGCTCGTTGCCACCGCGCGCACCCTGCTGGACAAGCTCGGCGTGGAGTCCACGGCTGCAGACACCTCCGCCGACGCCGAGGCAGCCGCCGAGGCCCGCGACGTGCTTGACACTATCGAGGCCGAGCTCGGCACGAACTGGGTTGCGCAGGTCTCCCCTGTCTTCGACGCCCGCCGCGCAATCCTTTTCGACGACCGCTGGGCCCAGGCCCGCGAGGACCTCGCCCGCATCGCCACCGGCGACACCGGCGCAGATTCCGATGCAGCCCGCTTTGCGCCCGCACGCTTCACCGGCACCGGCCAGACGATCGCCGACCAGGCACGCTGGTACGCCGCGCACACCGAAGGCGCACCGCGCAAGGTCCTGGAGGACATCGCGGCCAACGCGCTCGAGACCCCGGAGCTTGAGTACGCAGGCGACGTCGCGCTTGTCACCGGTGCCGCGCCCGGCTCCATCGCCACCGCCCTGGTCGAGCGCCTGCTCGAGGGAGGCGCGACCGTCATCATGACGGCCTCGCGGATCACCCAGTCCCGCAAGGAGTTCGCCCGCGAACTCTTCCGCGACCACGGCACCCCGGGTGCCGCGCTCTGGCTGGTCCCGGCGAACCTGTCGTCCTACCGCGACGTCGATGCGCTCATCGACTGGATCGGTACCGCACAACGCGAGACCGTGGGCAACGAGGTCAAGCTGATCAAGCCCGCACTCGTGCCAACGCTCGCCTTCCCCTTTGCCGCGCCGGGTGTCTCCGGCTCGCTGGCCGAGGTCGGCGGCAACACCGAGACCCAGGCAAGGCTGCTGCTCTGGTCGCTGGAGCGCACCATCGCCGGCCTGGCCCGCCTCGCCCAAGACGCGGACGTGCCCACCCGCGCGCACATCGTGCTTCCGGGCTCGCCCAACCGCGGCACCTTCGGTGGCGACGGTGCCTACGGCGAGGTCAAGGCCGCGCTCGACGCGATCGTGAACAAGTGGCACGCCGAGACCGGCTGGCCCGAAGGCGTGACGCTGGCCCAGGCGCGCATCGGCTGGGTTGCGGGCACGCACCTGATGGGCGGCAATGACGTGCTCATCCCCGCCGCCCGCGAAGCCGGCATCCACGTCTGGGACCCGGAGGAGATCTCCTCGCAGCTCATGGGCCTGGCAAGTACCGAGTCGCGTGAGAAGGCGCAGGAGCACCCGCTGGACCTGGATCTGACCGGTGGGCTTGCCGACTCGGGTGTGTCCATCGCGGAGCTCGCCCGCGAGGCGAACATCGACACCACCCCGGCGCAGGAAGCCACCACCGAATCCGACGCCCCGCGCATCAAGGCACTGCCGAACGTGGCCAACCCGGCCCAGCCGGACGGCTCGGCGATCGGCCAGCTCGGCGAGGTCACTTGCCCGCTGGACGACATGATCGTCATCGCCGGTATCGGCGAGGTCTCCTCCTGGGGCTCCGGCCGCACGCGCACGGAGGCCGAGTACGGCATCCAGCGCGACGGCACGGTCGAGCTCACCGCCGCCGGCGTGCTCGAGCTCGCCTGGATGACGGGCCTTGTCCACTGGGCCGAGGACCCCACCCCGGGCTGGTACGACGCCGACGGCCAGGAAGTGGCCGAGGAGGATATCGCGGACCGCTTCCGCGACGAGGTCATCGCGCGCGCCGGTGTGCGCCGCCTGAGCGACAAGTACTTCCTCACCGACGGCGGCTCCATCGATCTCACCGAGGTCTTCTTAGACCGCGACGTCACCTTCAGCGTCGCCAACGAAGCCGAGGCACGTGAGTTCGCCGAGGCCGACCCGGATAAGACCCGCATCACCTGCACCGACGGCGAGTGGCAGGTCACCCGCCTGGCTGGTGCCACCGCACAGCTGCCGCGCAAAGCTACGCTTTCTCGCTCCGTCGCCGGCCAGATGCCGGAGGGCTTCGACCCCGCCAAGTGGGGCATCCCCGCCCAGATGGTGGACAACATGGACCGCATCGCGGTGTGGAACCTGGTCACCGCTGTCGACGCGTTCATCTCCGCAGGCTTCACCCCCGCTGAGCTGCTACGCGCGATCCACCCGGCGGATGTCGCGTCCACCCAGGGCACCGGCATCGGCGGCATGGAGTCCCTGCACCAGGTCTTCGTCTCTCGCTTCATTGGCGAGGAGCGCCAGTCCGACATCTTGCAGGAGGCCCTGCCGAACGTGGTGGCCGCGCATGTGATGCAGTCGCTGGTGGGCGGCTACGGATCCATGATCCACCCGGTCGCCGCCTGCGCTACCGCCGCGGTATCCGTGGAGGAGGCCGTGGACAAGATCACACTCGGCAAGGCCGACTTTGTCGTCGCCGGCGGCATCGACGATGTCCAGGTCGAATCGCTCCAGGGCTTCGGCGACATGAACGCCACCGCCGAGACCGCGAAGATGACCGCGCAGGGCATCGACGACCGCTTCATCTCTCGCGCGAACGACCGCCGTCGCGGCGGCTTCCTCGAAGGCGAGGGCGGCGGCACCCTGCTGGTGGTGCGCGGCTCGCTCGCCGCCGAGCTGGGCCTGCCGGTGCATGCGGTGGTGGCCTATGCCGATTCCTTCGGCGATGGCGCGCACACCTCCATCCCGGCACCAGGTCTGGGCGTGCTCGCCGCGGCTCGCGGTGGCGAAAGCTCCCGCCTGACCCGCAGTATTACCTCGCTTGGGCTTTCGCTTGACGACGTCAACGTCGTCTCCAAGCACGACACCTCCACCAACGCCAACGACCCGAACGAGTCCGAGCTGCACTCCCTGCTCTGGCCCGCAGCCGGCCGCGACCCGCACGCGCCGATGTACGTCATCTCGCAGAAGTCGCTCACCGGTCACGCCAAGGCGGGCGCAGCCCTGTTCCAGATCGGCGGGCTGATCGAGGTCTTACGCACCGGCCGCCTGCCGCAGAATGCGTCGCTGGACTGCGTCGATCCGCTGATTGCGCCGAAGGCCACCAACCTGGTCTGGCTGCGTGACACCCTCGACCTTGGCGAGGGCGCAGTGAAAGCAGCGGCGCTGACCTCGCTGGGCTTCGGCCACGTCGGCGCGCTCGTCGTACTCGCCCACCCAGGTGTGTTCGAGGCGGCACTCGCTGCCGAGGGGCGCGACGTCGAGGCCTGGCGCGCACGCGCCACCGCGCGCCTGCGCGCCGGTGCCGGCCACCTGGAGGCAGGCATGGTCGGACGCGCAGCCCTGTTCGAGCAGGTGCACAACCGCCGCTTCGCCGAGGGCCACACTCACGACAGTGAGATCGCTCTCCTGCTGGACGCGGACGCCCGCCTGGGCGAAGACGGGGTGTACCCGGTCGCGCCGTAATCCCACCGGCGGTGCGTGCCGCCGGTAACACCACCCAGTCGTGCAGGGGATATACCTGCTGCAGACGTCAACGGGGTGGGCCACTTCCCCGGCCCACCCCGTTGGTGTTTGTTGACGCTAGCGCGCTACAAGTTCTCCTGCGGATGGCTCGTAGACGTAACTGACGATGTCGCCAGAAATGATCAGCTCGATCGCTTGGTTAATCGCGGTCAGCGGGACAACGAACCACTCGGTAGAGGCGACACTGCCGCCGACTTCGTTGATGATCGCGGCATCTAACCGCACGGCGGCGAACACGCGGTGCAGGAGGTGTTCCAGAGCGGAAGGACGCAGGTTGTACGCACGGTAGGACGCGACGATCTCTACCGGTGCCATGAGGTAGGTCGGGCTCTTCTCCGCGCCCTGGATACGCTTTTCCACCGGGCCGCGGGAAAAACCGATCTTGTACAGATTGTCCAGGCTGGCAATGTCTGGGTTGTCGCTTAAGGAACGCAGCACGTAAATATAGCCGGTTTCTTCGTCGGCGTCCCCGATCTCGGTGGCGTCCATGGTTGCCCGCGTGACTGCCTGCCCACCGGTTTCGTACAACCTGTTGGCGAGGGACTCGCGGTACATGGATGACTCAGTGCCGTTTTCAAAGATCACTCGCAGGCGAGGCTTTTCTTCCCCGTGGGAAGTGTCAGGCTCGCGCACCTCCGCAACAAAGCAGAGCAGGCCGTTGACAAGGAAGAACCGTCCCTCCCGAATCGTGTGCTCCCCGGCGAACTTGGTCAACGCCCAGGAGCCATCAGCAAGTCCTGCATGCTTCACTTTGAAGTGCTCGGCGAACGCGGCGAAGTCCTCGGACTTCACACGGGTCGCGCGCTGCCCCTCATCGGCAGGGCTCTTGCGCGCGGGAAGCGAAGAGGTGTCGTAGAGATCCGGTATGTCATCCACCAGTCCGAGCGTGTCGGTGGCGAGAAGATCATCGAGTGACGACGGCGCCTTCACGGCTTCAAGAAGACCGTGCTCATCGTGGTCTTTGAGCGCTTCCATCTTTTCGCTGCTCGCGCGGATTCCCACGAGTCGTGCGCCGAGTTTCCGCTCCGAAATATCCATCGTGTTCGGATCCGGTTCGCGCCCATTCGCGGCGTAGAACTCGCAGACCTCGCGGAACGCCTTAGTCAGACGGTCAACATCGGTCACCGGCTTTGGCTTCTCCGGCATGTCGAGCAGACCTTCGGTGTCTTGCGCCATCAGCGCATCAAGCTGCTTCAGTGCTGCAGGGTTTACTGGCTCTGTACTCATGCGTTCTCGCCTTCCTTTTGGGCCTTCGCCTGCTCAGCCTTGCGATCTGCCACAGCTTTGCGCAGGACGAGGAGCGCATCTGCAAGCTGTCGCTCCTCCATGTCCTCGGAGCGGTGGTCTGGCTCGCGACCGTTTGCCTGCACCCACGCTTGCACCTTCGGGTGCAGCGAGAGCGCTTCCTCTAACGACATGTCGATTCTGGTGGTGTAGATCGAATCCTGGATGAGCTGCAGCACCGATGGAGTCACGGTCTTAGACAGGATCTCAAACGCGCGCTGGAAGGGGTTGATCTTGTCGATCAGGTTGATGTTGAGCTCATCGATGTTGACGAACTGGCTCGCCATCTTGATAAAGCGCTGATCCCCTACCTCGCGCACTTCACCAGTTTTGATAACCGAGTCGACCACGACACGCTGGCGGACTTCCTCGACTTCGGTTTCTGTCAGCTCTGGGTATTGTTCCCGGATAATCTTGGGAATGAGCACCTTGTTCGTAGTTTCTGGATCAACGCTTCCCACCGCAGCACGCGCGAAGGTGTCGTCCTGCAGGATCTTCGCCTTCAAATCGTTCAAATCCGTGTCCACGATCTGACGGACGCGATCCGTCGACGGCTCCTTAAGCCCCTTGATGCGCAGCACACCGGACTCATCTCCCCCATCGTCATGACCTTTCGGCTTGAAATCGAAGTTCTGCGCCAGCACCTGCTCCATCAACAGGGAGGCCGTAATCGCTTTCAGCATGTTGTTGACCGAGACGGTGACCTCGCTCTGCGCGGCATCGGGCTCGGCGAGCAGGTTCGTAAACTGCGCGTGTTCTTTGCCCTCTGCATCGCGGGTCACGCGGCCAATGATCTGGATGATTTCCGTCAGCGACGCCCGGTACCCCACCGTGAGCGCGTGCTCCGCATACGGCCAGTCAAAACCTTCCTTGGCCATCCCCAGCGCAATGATGATGTCCACCGCATCGCGGTCGTGTGATGCGGTTTCCGTGAGGTACAGCAGTGTGCGCGCACGAGCTTTCTGATCTGTGTCATCCACGAGGTCCGCCACCCGGAGGATCTCCCCGTTGTCGTGGCGGCGCATGAGGATGATCCCGGTGTCCTCCTCCACCCCGACGTGCTCACCAATAATGTCCAGGATCAAGCCGACTTCTTCGATCTTGTCCTTCGTGGACTCGCCCGAGTTCACGTTCGGGATGTGCAGAATCGTCTTCTTGTCCAGATCAAGCACCTCACCGACAGATTCGGTGTAACGCCCCTGGTAAAAGTGGTGCCCAATGCCCAAGGACTTCAGGTGCTTATACCCGTTGAGCTGGTCGTAGTAGTTGAAGGTCACCGGGGTGAACTTCGCCTCATCACCCGGCAGCAGCACCGGCACCGAGTCACCACGGAAATAAGAGCCTGTCATTGCCACGATGTGCGCATCAGAGCCGTTCATCACTTCGCGCAGCAGACTACCAAGCCGGCTGTTCTCCAGGTCGGCGGAGACGTGGTGGAACTCATCGATAGCAAGTACCGTGCCGTTGAAATCCTCCGGCGAGAGTTTCTCAAATGCAAAGCGCAAGGTCGCATGAGTGCAGACCAGGATCGCGTCGTCACCCTTCAAAAACCGGATAAACTCATCAACCTTGCTCGACGCACTCCCTGGGTTGCAGAGGTTGTTCTTTTCCTTGATCTCCCAATCGGCGAAGAACCCATACTTCTTCAACTCCGTCGGAGCGAATGACCCGCCGATAGAGCGTTCCGGCACTGCAACGATGACTTTCTTGCGGTCCTGGTTATACAGCTTGTCCAGGCCGACGAACATCAGCGCACGTGACTTACCCGAAGCCGGCGGTGCCTTAATCAACAGGTACTCAGCGTCACGCTTTTCGTACACGCGGCGTTGCATTTCACGCATACCAAGTGCATCCGTGCTTACTGAGGTTCCCGCCTGCGCGTACTCCACGCTGACCAGGTTTTCCCGCGAGTGCTTGCCCATCTGTTTGCTCCTAGTTCTTCCGCTTTCGCGTCTTCTTCTTCGGTTTGGCCGCTTCTTCTGCGGCAATCATCTCCTCATACATAGCAAACAGGTCGGACAAGCGATCCTCATCAGTTTCGTACGCACGTTTGGAGTACAGCGAGTCGACGTACTCGTCGATCTCCCGGTGGGCTTGGCGTAGGTTGTCCGGCATCAGCTCCGGGTCATACAACTGGGCAAGTGTTTTATCGCAGTGATACTCGCGCACATCCAAAACCCGCAGAGCAAGCTCCGTCAGACGCTGCTTCTGCCGCTCGGATAACTCCGGTACTGGGAAGTTGTTGTAGACGATGGTGTTGGAATACCGGTAGTCCGTCTTCATCTTCCCACCAACGGCCCGGGTCCACGCCACGTGCATTTTAGATGTCAGTAACGCGAACAGCCAAGGTTCTGCATCGTAGATCGCAAAGGCAGCGTCTGAAATGACAGTGTCGGGGCTGAGGTAGCCAATCGGGATATAGTCCCGCCGCTCCGAAGAAACACGAGGAACAATGATCGAGTCGGTTGGTTTGTATGCTAGCTGCTTAAACCTAAAAGGTCGTTTGGCAAAATCCACCGTGCTTTGTGCTTTACTATTGCTCCGGAAAGACGCAACCGAAGTTAGACGGTTCTTAATTTTGGGTATATGGCTAGCTCGTTCTTTCTCGCTCTCGTCAATCCACAAACAGTAGCGTTCCGTGCCTTTGATGTAGTCAGAGGCCCCGACATACTTCTTAATAAAGTGTTTTGCTTCAGGCGAACTTTCGAGGAGTTCGTCTTTTTCAGCTGGCGACAATAAAAGGTGCCCACCATCGGTCGGCTTCGAGCCAAACAACATGTCCGGGAACCCTGCTGCGAGCGGCCTAGAGCGGCGATAAATGATTAGGTCAGGAGCATCAACTAGGTACGCATTGATATTTTCGGCATCATTGCGCAGTCCTTCGGAGAATATCCATTTGCGCTTTGAACTCATATTTCGCAATGAGACGACGCAAACAGTAACTCCAGCATTATACTTAGCATTATTTTCCCATTTAAACGAGGTATACGCATAACCAATTTCGATGCCGCCGATCAGTATCTTCGGGAACAGAAGTGCTACATGATCTCCCTGCACGATCGAATTTGTAGAGACAAATGACAATTCTGCATTCGAGTCTCGTATGTACCGTGCCCCGACCACAAACCAAAGTGAGATGTAGTCTAAGTTTTTCGAGTATTTCTCCCCTTGGAACACGAAAGCTAAATCATCTTTCTGCTCAGCCGTTTGCATGCTTGACCCGACGTATGGCGGATTACCGATCAAATAGATCTCATCAGTTCCGTTGTTCGGGCACACCTCGTTCCAGTCAATACGGGTGGCGTTGTCGCACCGGATCTGACCGGTTTCTTTCAGCGGGATCAAGGGGATCGAGATGCCAAACTGCTCACGGAACTCGCGGTTCATCTGGTGCTTGGCAATCCACATCGAAAGGATCGCCACCTCGACAGCAAAGTCATCGATCTCGATGCCGTAGAAGTTCTCAATGTTGATGCGCGACTCATTGAACAGCACATCGTTAGCACCGAGCTCTGTCTGCCGCTGCAGGATCGCGTGCTCCAGTCTGCGCAGCTCCTTGTACGCGATAATGAGGAAGTTGCCGGAACCACAGGCGGGGTCAAAAACCTTGATGCGTGCAATCCGGTCGAGCAGCTTTTCTAGTTTCTTGGAGCTGTCATAAGCGGCGTCGAATTCCTCTTTGAGCTCGTCCATGAACAACGGCTCAATGGTCTTGAGGATGTTGGGCACCGAGGTGTAGTGCTGGCCCAGGTTCGAGCGCTTGCCCGGAGTAACGATCGCCTGGAACATAGAACCAAAGATGTCCGGGTTGATGTCCAACCAGATCTGCTTGCCCAATTCGATGAGCAACTCGCGAGCTTTCGGCGAGAAACGAGGAACAGTCAGGTGCGCGTCAGATCGAAAAAGACGACCGTTGACGTACGGGAAGTCTGCGAGGTGCCCCGGCTTCTTCGCGGGATCGGACTCGTCCAGTGCAGCGAAAAGATCGCGGATGAAATCGGCGGTGTCGGAGCCGTCGTCAAGCGTGTGCGAGCCCACCGCATTGGTAAACTGATTCTCTTCAAAGATGCCCGTGTCCTCGGCGAAGTAGCAGAACAGCAGGCGAGTAAAGAAGACATTTAGCCCGTGGCGGTGCTCCGAGTCTTTCATGAGGCCTGGGTTGGCGGAGGCGAGCTCGTCGAAAAGCTTGCCCATTTTTTCAGCGGCCTTGACGTCGGCGTGCGATTCTGCGGTGTACTGAGCCTTCTCCATTCCGGCCCACGGAAGGAAGAACGTGAAATGCTGGTCAATCTCGCGCAGCGGAAATGCCCGGTTTTCTGCGGTCTTGAGGTCATAGGCAATCATGTCCTCGTAGTCGGTCACAATGACAAAGCGGGTGGCGAACTTCACCACCGTCGGCGAAACACGCAGACGCTCGAGTTCTGCGAGGAGATCCCCCTCTGTCTCGCGGACGTAGATGATGTTCTTCTGCGCGATCTCGTGTTCCGGGTCATCCGCGATATTCAGCGAACCATTGCGCAGGCGCGTGACATTGCCCTTGGAGCGGCCGTATGCAAGTAGGAGGTCGAAGATGAACTCGCGGTCATACTCTTCTTGCCCAGCTAAAGGCTTGATTCGTTCCTCGATCGCTTTCAGATTCAGTCTTGCCACTGTCCGCTTCTCTCTTGGTTGGATCCATGCGACCGGCTGGGCCGGTGTACCCCACAGGAGTCTACAAGGAAACCCATGCTCCTTGGCATGAGCTTTTAAAATAACCGGATTACGGTTATGTAATACATCTCAAATTCCGCCAAGAAGTTCTTTTCCCAGAACAATCACACGCCTCAGGCGTCCTTAATCTAAAGTTTGATGGTGTGCGCCCATTTACATAAAGGAGGAAAAGTGCACCCCATCATCGACTCCCTCTTGAGCGGGTTCTGTAAGCAGTTCGAGATTACACGCCTCCCGGAGGACGAACGCTTCGAGCACTTTGTCACTTACTCAATATTGACTCCACGACAAATCCGCCAAGGCACCTACACAGATGCCTTGACCGGCAAAGGTGAGGAAGGAATTGACGCAATTGCAATCATCCTCAACGGCATTCTCATTACAGAGCCGGAACAGATTGAGGACATCGCAAACAGAGAAAACGAACTGCGCGCCGAGTACGTATTCATTCAAGCGAAGCGGGCGGAGAAGTTCGACGGTGGAGATACGCTCAAATTCACAAGAGCAGTCCGGGAATTTTTCTCAGAAGGAACCGACATAGGTACTTGCGAACGCGTTGCAACTTGTCGGGATATTCATTCAAAATTACTATCGTACGCAGCAAACTTTGCCGAGAATCCGTCCATCTCCGCGTATTTCGTAACGACAGGGCGTAATGATCCGCAAGAAATGAAAGATCATAACTCGACAAAGTATATGAAGGAACTCAAGAGGGATTTAAGCCGTCTACAGCTGTTTTCCTCAATCAAGCCCAGGCTTTACGGCACCAATGAACTAGCCGAAAGCTATAGATCTGCGACAACAGCAGTAGAGGTCACTATCGACTTCAGTGAGCGGGTGACTCTGCCATCGATCGATGGTATCCAGCAAGCTTACCTAGGTTTATTGCCGTTATCTCAGCTCCTAAAGCTGATCATCGACGAAAACCAGGGCAGTCTGCGCTCATACATATTTGACGATAATGTCCGCGACTATCAGGGCGATGACACAGTTGCGAATAGTGGCATGAAAGAAACTCTTACCTCCAAGCACCGCAAGCAATTCACTGTCATGAATAATGGCATCACCATAGTTGCTCGGGACCTAACTGTAATCGGCAATCAGTTAACGTTGCGCGACTTCCAGATAGTAAATGGTGCTCAAACCTCCAATGTGATTTTCAATAACCGAGCTTCCCTCAGTGGCGAAGATATCCTGATCCCGACAAAACTAATTCAATCGAACGACGAGGAGCTAATCACTCGGGTTGTCCTGGCCACAAATAGCCAAACTGAAGTGACCACGACCCAACTTAACGCGCGAGCGAAAGCCGAACGAAACATCGAGAAGTTCTTCGCAGCCAAAAACCCGCCTCGCAATCTACTTTACGAGCGAAGGAAAGGTCAGTACGACCGAGATACGAGCATCGTGAAAGCTCGGGTCATAGACAGGACAGCCTTGGTGAGAGCTACCGCATCTACTTTTGGCAATGAAGCTCACACCGCGACGGGATACCAGCAACAACTACTTAAAAGGCTTAGGGAAACCAAGGATTCTGAGAAACGCCGATACCTGGGCGACGATGATGAGCCCATTCTCTACTACGCAGCCGCTTCGGCATACTACAAACTGGATCTGCTGCTTAAGACAAGCAAGTTAGAAGCGTATCTCAAGCCGGCACGTTGGCACCTTCTGAATATTGCTAGAAAAATTGCTGTCGCTGGTGAGTTCGATGACCCTACGGATAGAAAAATTCGAAAGCGGCTTTCACCGTTTTTGGACACGATCTGGGATGATCACAAGTGCGAAGCTCTGTTCAAAGAGGCCATTGAAGTTCTAGAATCCACGAACTTGCAATTGGAGCGCGAAGTACTGAGAAGCACCGCTTCCGCAAATCTGATTGAACAGGCAATCCAATCACATTTGGAACAACGAGAGAAAGAGAAGTAGTTGAGCCTCGTATTCTCCTTCCAAGAAGGAATAACGAGCACAAACTAGCAGTAAGGACTATGGCTTAATCGAAAGATGACTCCGGCCTCAGCGCAGGGTGCGACTGCCAAACTCATTATGAAGCGCCACCACGAGGGCAAAGGGCGCGTGGAGATCACACCGAAGATCCGTTACCTCGCGAGCTACGAGGACTAATTCGGGGTCTCTTCTGTGCTCCAAACCGTTGCCAGTTCGGCTGCCTGAACGCACATTTCCCATGGCTACACCTGATAACCACGCGTAGAATCGAGGTCACACGGACCGAAAGGATTTGGCATGAAATCAGTTCGTTACTACGGCAAAGAAGACCTACGAATCGACGACATTGCAGAGCCCGAGGTACGCCCCGGCACAGTCAAAATCGCTCCCGCCTACACAGGTATCTGCGGCTCGGATGTCCACCTCTACTTCGACGGGCCCATGCCCCCTGCCCCATCCGAGGATGCGCCGCATCCTGTCTCCGGCGAAACGCTACCTGTGGTGATGGGGCACGAGTTTTCCGGTGTCGTTGAAGAGGTTGGCTCTGGTGTCACCGGGATCAACGTCGGTGACCACGTTGTTGTTGAGCCTTTCATGGTCGATGGCACCTGCCTCTCCTGCAATCGCGGCGATTACCACCTGTGCGACCAGATGGGGTTCATCGGTATTTCCGGCCGCGGCGGCGGCCTGGCGGAGCACATCGTTGTGGAAGAGCGTTGGGTACACCCCACCGGCAGCATTCCCCTCGACCAGGCCGCGCTCATCGAGCCGCTTGCAGTCGCACACCACGGCATCGCCCATGCCGGCTACGCCAACACCGACCACGAGGGAGAGTGGGCGCTCGTCGGCGGCGCTGGCCCTATCGGCCTGCTCACTGGCGCAGTCCTCAAGGCGTATGGGATGAAGGTCATCATTTCGGAGCCATCTGGCGCACGTCGTGACAAGGCGCTCGAAGCTGGAGTTGCAGACCACGTGGTCAACCCGCTCGAGGAGGACCTGCACGAGAAGGTTACTGAGCTCACTGACGGCGAGTTGGTCTCCGTGTCTTTCGACGCGGCTGGTGTCCCCCAAGGGCTCCACGACCTTATTCATGCAACACGTCCTGCGGGCCGGATTGAGGTCCTGGCCCTTCACATGCACCCCTACTCCATGGACATCATGGGGGATCTCACGATGAAGGAACGCGTCATGGGTTCTTCCATCGGCTACTGCAACGATCATCCCACGGTGATCAAGCTTGTACAGGATGGAAAGGTCGATCTTGCCCCGCTCATCACGTCCAAGATCAAGGCGGAGAACGTTGTCGAGGACGGGTTCAACGCGCTGCGGAACCCGCAGGAAGTCAAGATTCTAGTTTCGATGAACTAGCGCTTGGCTACAGGCCCCGGACAACTGCTGTTCGGGGCCTTCTTCTGCACCACATGGCGTCGAAAAGCATGCACTTGGACGAGTGCGTACCTCCCGTTTGTTCCGGGGTCCGGCTCGCACACTCGCTTGGAAATCACCCCGAAGATCCGCTACCTCGCCAACTACGATTCCTAGGTTTTCCTTTGCCACATCACACCGGCGTAGCCTGGCAGACATGAATACGATGCAGAAAGCACTCATCCCTATCCTCGGCGGCGCGGGCGTACTCCACTTTGTAAAGCCCGAGCCCTTCGACGGCATCGTTCCCGAGCAGCTTCCGGGCAGCGCGCGGACCTACACCTACGTCTCCGGCGTGGCCGAACTCGCCACCGCAGCCCTGCTGGCAAACACGAAAACCCGCGCGACCGGTGGTTCCGTCGCCGCAGCGCTCCTGCTCGCCGTGTGGCCGGCCAACTTCAATATGGCGTGGCAGTGGCGCAACAAGCCCTGGTATTTGCAGGCGGGTGCCATCGCGCGTCTCCCGCTGCAGATCCCGATGATCCGCGCGGCGTGGGACCTCCATAAGCAGGGCGCGAAATAACACGTGCCAGTTCGCTGCTAGTTCCCCTCGTCTGCTTGGTGAGCCAGCATAAATTCGACGACGGCATCGATCACGCGGCCATCCTCGTCACCACAGACGTAGGCACGAGCCAGGAGGTCATGGAATTGCGCCTCTACGGTCCCGCTCCCCTCCCGATCGTGCGGGACCACCAACACGATGTCGTCAGGCAGGAGCGCGTTCGCAGCCAAAATCGCGGTCCGCTTGTTACCGTCCTCGAACGGCTGAGCCCTGGCCAATACGACGAAAAGCCGTGCTGCGTCAGCGAGCGTCGGGCTTGGTCCGGTCACGGTGTCGTCGATAAGCAATTGCAGCGCGTCCATATCCAAAGCCGGGGGCATATGGTCGCCGTGGACCGTGCGCACACCAATGCGCTGCTCCTCGCGGCGCAGCTCACCCGGATGTAAGGCCGCCGAGCGCGTCATTGCGGCATTAATCTCACAGACATGCGTCGCTGCGATTGTCTCGCGGCCACGTTTTATCCGCAACGCCACTCGCGCAGCAGCCTGCAAATCTTGTAACAGCTGCAGGTCGGCACGCGAGGAAATCCCGTCGGTTGTGCCGTTTTCCAAAAAAGCCGCGGTCGCGAGCCGCCCTGACCGCAAATTTTCAAATACTTTGCCAGCAGAGTAAATGACTGCGACAAGCTTGTCCGTACGCAACATGCCTCATAGGATAGCGCCTCGCGACCGATTCCGCCTATATGTTCGACGATTCCTCTGCCGATGTTCGGCTGCCCAATTACTGTGGGCCACATGACAGCTACGCCCCACCCGCCCACATCCCCGTACGCCACCGCGCTGCTCGCGGCCGTCGATACTGCGCAAGCCGGCGACCCCCTCACCCCGGTCACGGTGCTGTGCCCCACGCCCGCCTTCGACGATGTGGTCGCCGCCGTCGCCACCGGCGGCCCGCGCCTCGGGGTGGACGTGGTCACGCTCGACATGCTGCTTTCCCGCGCCGCCCGCGACCTGGCGCCGCGCACGCTCTTGCAGCGCAGCGACGTCGCCGCCTTCGTTGCCGCAGCGCTTGCCGAGGGTGCGACGCCAACGCCCTTCCACGAAGCGCAGCTGCACACTTCCGCGGCCACGCACGAGGCGCTGACGGATGCCCTGTTTGCACTCCTCAACAGCCCCGCAGAATGGCGCACGCAGCACGGTAACGCTCGCCTTCCCGAAACTGTGGCGCAGCTCGCCGAGCGTGCCGAAGCGCACTTTCACGACACCCACTTCACCTTCCCGGACGCAGTAGAAGCGGCCGCCGCCTCCCACCGTGGGGCGCTTGTCACCGTGGGCGCGTGTGCCCACGACGCGCGCACCGAGTGGGCGCTTGCCCAGTTCCCGCAAGCCACGCCGGTGGAACTGCCGAAACTGCGAGAGCACACCGAGCGCGTCTCGCTAATCTCCGAGCCGGACGAGGCGGCTTACGTCACCGGTCGCATCCTCGACGCCGTGGCCAGCGGCACTCCACTGCACGCCATCGCGGTGGCCTACTGCGAGGACGCAGAGCTGCCCTTCCTCACCCACGCGCTCGATGCGGCGGGCATCCCCTACCACGCGCCCGCGCGCGAGGTGTGGGCGCAGCACAACGTGTTTCGCGCGCTGCGCGCTCTGCTCACGCTGCGCCCCGAGGAGATGCACCGCCACCAGCTCGTGGAACTGCTCTCCACCGGGGAGGTTAACAACTCCCCCGGCCTACGCGCCTTTGACGCCGGTTCGCGCGACCGCCTCGGCACCGCGCTGACCGGCCGCGATTGGGACGCGGTCCTTGCCACGGCCGCGCGCCAGGCCGAGGACGCTACCCCGGATCGGGAGCGTGTCCCCGAGCGCAGCATCACCGCCGCCCGCTGGGTTGTAGACCTGCGCGAGGTGCTCACCCCACTCTGGGAAACGAAGAGCTGGGAGACGTTCGCCGACGCGTTCCGAGGCGTGGCAGGCGCGGTACTCTCCGACCAGTCCCAGCTGGCCGCCTTCCTCGACCCGCTGTGCGAGCAGCTCGCCGCCCAGCAGGGCACGCCCAATCGCGAGCGCGCGCTCGAGATCGCCAGCGCCTTTGCCGCCCGCCCGGCGCGCGCCACCACCACCGGCGTGCTCACGGTCGGCCCGCTGGAAAGCCTGGACGGTCGCAACCTCCAGCTCGCCTTCATCACCGGCACCACCGACGCGGCCCTGCCCGGCACGCTGACTCCGAGTGCGACGCTGACGCAGGCGCAGCAGCAGACCACTCCGGAACAGTTTCTGGCTAGGCGGGGCCGTACGCTTGCGGCGGCGCTTGAGGCGTCGAGAAGCATTGTGCTCACGCGGGCCCGATCCGGCATTAGCGGCGGCGGGCTGACCGAGCCCTCGACCTGGCTGGAGCAGGAAGAAACACGCATCGGCGCGCTGCACCCAGCACTTGCAAGTGGTGAGCGCACACCGATCAGTCACGCGGAGCTGGCGCTGGCGAACGCGCTGGCAGGTACCCCGAGCGAGCGGGCGGCGCGCTACGCGCAGATCATGCGGGCGCGGCAAGCTGGCGAGGCCGGCGAGTTCACCGGTTTTGTCGGCTCCGATGTTGGCCTGCGCACGCTGACAAGACCGATCTCCAGCTCCGCGCTGGAGGGCTTTACTAGGTCTCCGCTGGCGTTTTTCATCGAGCGTGTCACCGGCAACTGGGTCCTGGCTGACGACGCGGCGGAGATGGAAGTCGCCGCCGCAGATACCGGCACCATCCTGCACGCCGTGTTCGAGCGCTGGACCAACGAGGTGTGGCTGGACAACCCCGCTCGCCCCGCGCGCTACGCCGACCTGGACTGGGACGGTACGGCCCGCGCCGCGCTCGAGCGCATCCTCGACGAGGAGCTTGCCGCGCGCCGCACCGACCAGGTCAACCCGCTGGTGTGGGAAACTTTCGCCGAGCAGGCGCTTGTCGACGTGCTGACCTGGCTGAAAGCCGAACAAGGCGAAGCCGAGGACGGGTGGACCCCGCTTGCGACCGAGTTCGCCTTCGGCAACACCGAGGACGAACCCGCCGCGTCGCTTCCGCTGCCCGAGCTCGGCGTCGAGCTTCCCATCAAGGGCTACGCCGACCGCGTGGACTACAAGGTAGAAGATGGCGCCGTCACCCTGCGCGTGACCGACTACAAGTCGGGCAAGGGCAAGACGACGGATTCGTACGTGGACCAAAAGACGCCGACCGGGCAGGTCAAAGATGGCGCGCCGCACTACTACTTCCAGCTCGCCCTGTACGGCTACATCGTGCGCACTCTCGCCGCCACCGGAGATCCGACCGAGCTTTTCCCCGGCGGGCCCGGCCTGTGGCCCGGGGACATCGCCGCAGTGCAGGCGCGCTACTGGTTCTTCCGCGACCCGAAGGATTCGCACGTGAATATCACCGTGGACGACAACGCGGTCGCGACGCTGCAAACCAACCTGAGCAACGTCTACCGCCACATCCAGCGCGGCGCGTTCCCGCCGCACGCCATCCCGGAGCGCTGGGCCAGCGACGAACGCCTGCGCCTCGGCGTGGCCAACTACAACGCGCTGACCGCAATCCTGCCACCGCTGGACTTCGACCAGCCGCTGACCACCGAGCACACAGAACCCACCGAGCCCGCCGACGCTTAGCCCGCGAGAGGAACACCAAAAATGACTACCGCACAGTTTGCCGACCGCCTCGCCGAGGACGAAGCCAACCGCGAATTCATCCAGAACCAGGTCGGCCTATCCTGCTTCGTCGAGGCGGGTGCCGGCTCCGGCAAGACCGTTATGCTCATCCAGCGCCTGCTCACGCTCATCATCGAGCACGGCGTGCGCATCGACGAGATCGCCGCCATCACCTTCAACGAAGCCGCCGCCGCGGAGCTGACCGCCCGCCTGCGCCGCGCACTCATCCAAGTCTGCGACACTGGCGAGTACACGCTCGGCAACGGAGCGCCCCGCACCTTCGCCGACGCTGTGCTGGCGAAAACCCGCGCCGCCCAAGCGCTCGAGGGACTGCCCGGCGCGGCGCTCGGCACGCTGCACTCCTTCTGCCTGCGCGTGCTCAAGCAGTACCCGCTCGAGGCGGGCCTGCCGCCCAAGGTCGATGCCGTCGACGACCTCGCCGCCTACTTCTCCCCCGCCCAGCACAGCGAGGCGATCATTGAGACCATCACCGCGCTGTTCGAGGGCAACGAGGAGGCCGCAGCAGCCATCAACGCCCTGCCGACGGACATCACCGCAGACGAATTCCTCACCCAACTGCAGTATCTCCTCGGCGAGAGCGTGACCTTCCAGCACATACAGGAACTGGCTGAGTGGATGGATGCGCACTGGGGCGAGCTCGACGCCACCATCGCCGCGCCCGCCTTCGAGGCCCCATCGGAAGACGAGCTCCGCGCCAGCCTGCGCAAAGAGCTGCGCCTGATTCGCGACCGGGTGCATACCGCCGGTGTCTCCGAAAAGCTCCTCACGTTTTTCGACGACCGCCTCGCCGACCTCGACGCAGCAGACTCTCTTGCCGAGCTCAGCCTGCCTACGCCACGCACGCTCGGCGGCAACGGCGCGGAAGCCAAGGAAGCCAGAGCGGAATACAAGACCTTCCGCGAGCGACTCGGTGCGCTTGGGCTCTGCGCCGGGTACGCGGCGACGTCGACAATCGCCCCCGTGCTCGCAGCGCTTGTGCGCGAAGCCGCCGACGCCCGCCGCCGCACCGGCGTGCTCGAGTTCCACGACATGATCTACCTGACGCAAAAACTCGTAGACAACGACGAGGTGCGCGCGAAGCTGCACGAGCAATACCGCGTCATCTTCGTCGACGAGTTCCAGGACACCGACCCCGCGCAGCTCGACATCGTCACCGCGATCGCCCGCGGTCCACACGACACCCCGCAGCCCGGCCGCCTGTTCATGGTCGGCGACCCGAAGCAGTCGATCTACAAGTTCCGCAACGCCGACATCGACACCTACGTCGCCGCTCGCACCAGCGCCGCCGCCCGCGACGCCGACCACGGTGTCAAGCAGCTCTCGCGCAACTTCCGCTCCTCGCAAGCCGTCGTCGCCGCCGTCAACGAGCTCTACGGGCAGCTTTTCGACGCCCACGCGGCCTCCACCGACGGCCCCGCCCAAGCCCACTACGTGCCCATGCTCCCCCAGGACGCAACCGACGGCCGCGAAGGCGCGTTCATCGTCCTGCAGGATGCGGACGCGGAAGACCTCACACCCACCGAACTGCGCGAGCGCGAGGCCGCGGACGTCGTCGCGCTCATCCGCGCGGCGGTTGCAGGGGTGGACCCGCGCTTCGTCCACCACAGCGGCACGCGCGCAGGTGGGCCCATGCGCTACTCCGACATCGCCATCGTCGTGCCCACGCACAACGATGCGCTGCGCCTAATGCAGGTGCTTGATAGCGCCGCCATCCCCTGGGTCTCCGAAGGCTCCGGTGCCCTGTTCGCTACCCCGGAACTCAACGACCTGTTCACCGTGCTGCGCGCGATCGCCGACCCGGCCGACGACTTCACCCGCGTCGCCGCCCTGCGCACCGCGCTAGTGGGGTGCTCGGACGCGGAGATCGCGCGCTGGGCGCAGCAGGATCCGACCGCAACGCGCGTTGTGGAGGCCGAGGCACAACTGCGACGACTCACCGGGGAGGCGCTGCGCGTCGACGCGGCAAGCATGGTGCGCAACGTCGTTTCCGAATTCGGGCTCGCGGAGGCCTACGCCGCCAGCGGCCACCTCGACCACCTCCCGCGCGTGGAGACGCTGCTCGCGCTGGCCGAACGCTTCTCCGCCGCCACCGGGCTGGGCCTGCGCGAATTTGTGCGCTGGTCCGATGCCCAGGCTGAGACCAACCAGGGTGTGACCGAGCCGCTCCTCGACACCGGCACCGACGCGGTCCGCTTCATGACGATCCACAAGTCCAAGGGCCGCGAGTTTCCCATGGTCATCGCCGCCGGCATGTCCGGGCACACCACGGGCAGCCGCGCCGTCCGGGCTTTCTCCCGCGAAAACCGCACCGCGCAGTTCAAACTCAGAGACGCCCAGACCCCCGACTACCTGACGGCCAAGGCCTTCGACGACGAAGCCGACGCCAACGAGCTGACCCGCCTGCTCTACGTCGCCATGACGCGTGCCAAGTCCGTCCTGGCGATCCCGCTGCAGCTGAAGAAGAATAAGCCCCGGAAGAAGGGCGGGCCGCGTGACTACGCCAAGGCGCAGCGTGGCGCGAAGCTCGCCGCGGTCATCGACGACTCCACCCAGTACGCCCCGATCACCCGCGAGGAGCTGCCCGGCTTTGACCCCACCGCAGCGCCCGCGACACCAGACGCGGAACCCGGTGCGCCGGCCGCTAAGCGCTTCAACGCCAACGCCGAAGCGCTTGCCGCGGCGACCGGTTTTACCCAGCGCATGGGGGTGACCGCCATCGCGCACGCCGCGGACCAGGCCAACGACACCCCACGGCACACGCGCCTGACCGGCACCCGCCTGCGCGCATCCCTCGACGAGCAGGTAGCACGCGCAGGCTACCCGGCGCGCCAGATCGCTACCGGGCTGTTCCGCGATAACGCGGGAACCGAGTTCGGCTCCGCCGTCCACGACGTGATGGAGCATCTGCCCGCCGGCGGCGAGCTCGAGGAGATCGCGGCGACCGTCGCCTCGCTCTACGAACTGCCGGACGGGGCGGCGAAGGAGGTGGCGCGCGTCGCTGACTGCTTCGCGCAGTCCGCCCCGTACGCGCGCAGTCTTGAAACGGAGTCGCACCGGGAGGTCCCCGTCATCGGCTCTGTCGGCGACACCGCGGTCAACGGCTACATCGACCTGCTCTACGCCGACGGCGACGCTTGGGTCATCGCCGACTGGAAAACCGACGTCACCGCAACCCCGGAGACGGTGACCAGCTACTTTGTGCAGCTAGACATCTACGCCACGTTCCTCGAGGAAGCGCTTGGTCAAAAAGTCACCCGCCTCGAGCTCATCTTCGCAGGTGCGGAAGGACCGCAGGTCGTGGTGCACGAGCGGAACGAGTAGCAACGCCCCGAAACACCCGTGCCCGATCGGACGATAGGCTCTGTGGTTTCATCTTTGTTGCATGACAGATAGGGGCATAGACTGAGGGCTTATGGGCGAAAAGACTGCTAAACCCGATTTGAAGACCACTGCGGGCCGCATCCAAGACCTGCGCAACCGTCTCGACGAGGCGCGCACGCCTGCGGCCGAGCACGCGGAGGCGCCGACTGAGGGCGCGATGACGGCTCGCGCGCGCGTGGAGAAGCTGCTCGATGAAGGTTCCTTTGTAGAGACTGACGCGCTGGCCCGCCACCGCGTCGAGGCCTACAAGATGGATCGCACCAAGCCCGCCACCGATGGCGTCATCACGGGCTATGGGCTTATCGACGGCCGCCGGGTCTGCATCTTCAGCCAAGACCCCGACATCTTCGACGGTGCCATCGGCGAAGTTTACGCTGAGAAGATGTTGAAGCTTTATGACCTGGCAACCAAGACTGGTGTGCCGATCATCGGCATCTACGACTCTGCCGGCCCACGCTGGCAGGAGGGTATTGTCACCGCGCACATGCAGGCCAAGCTGCTGCGCGCGGCCACCCAGGCCTCCGGGCTGGTGCCGCAAATCGCCCTGATCGCCGGCGAGGTGGCAACGCTTGCAGCCACCACGGTGCCGCTTGCCGACGTCACCGTGATGGTCGAGGGCGCGAGCCTGCACCTGGCGGACACCGACATCGTCGGCCAGGTCTCCGGCACCCCAACCACGGCCGAGGCGCTCGGCGGCGTGGGCGTCCATTCCGCGGAAACGGGCCTGGCGCAAGTCACGGCAGCCGACACGGCGGAC
Source organism: Corynebacterium sp. HMSC071B10 (assembly GCF_001814825.1). Lineage (NCBI taxonomy): Bacteria > Bacillati > Actinomycetota > Actinomycetes > Mycobacteriales > Corynebacteriaceae > Corynebacterium > Corynebacterium sp. HMSC071B10. The sequence continues at coordinate 103,621 of NZ_KV818024.1, forward strand.
GCGCTCGACGCGGTCCAGCGCATCGTGGGCTACCTGCCGCTGAACAACCAGGCCGCCTCCCCGCTCGGCGGGAACGCCGCCACCTCCGAGACGGACCTGGACGCGATCATCCCCGACGACGACGCGCAACCCTACGAGGTCGCCGACATCATCGCCGCAGTCACCGACGGCGACTTCTTCGAGCTTTCCGCCGCCCACGCCGGCAACGTACTGACCGGCTTTGCACACGTCAACGGCCGCGCGGTCGGCATCGTCGCCACCCAGCCGAGCGTGCTCGCCGGCTGCCTGACCGCGGCGGGCGCGCGCAAGGCCGCCCGTTTCATCCGCACCTGCGACGCGTTCAACCTGCCGCTGATCCAGTTCGTGGACTCCCCCGGCTTCGTCCCCTCCGAGGACGAGGAGCGCGCGGGTGCGGCCGCCGGTGCTGCCGCCCTCGCCTACGCGTTCGCCGAGGCCCAGGTCGGCACCATCACCGTGATCACCCGCAAGGCGCTCGGCACCGCCTACACCGTCCTCGGCTCCAAGGGCCTGGGCGCTGACCTAGTGTTCGCGTGGCCGACCGCGCAGATCGCGCTTGCCGACGCCCCCACCGCCGCCACCCGCCTCGACGTCGACCCAGACGCCTACGCCGCGGAGAACATCAACCCGTACGTGGCCACCGAGCGCGGCCTGGTCGACGCGGTCATCCCGCCGTCGGAAACCCGCCACCACGTGCTCGAAGGCCTGCGCCTTTTGGAGCGCAAGGTGGTCTACCCGGTGCAGAAGAAGCACGGTAACATTCCGCTGTAGCAACATACTTTTGCTACACTAAGTGCTTTCTCGCCGAAAGGATTACTATGACTGCACCAACTGCAACCCTGTTCACCGTCACCAAGGGCAACCCGACCGAGGAGGAGCTCGCCGCCCTGTCCTCGGTGCTTGCCGACATGCAGGCCGCCGCGAAGGCGAAGCTGCAGCCCGCTGACCGCAACCGCTGGGGTGCGCCCGCCCTTCCGCAGCACCAGAACGTGGTGTTCAACCCGCACGCCTTCGCCAACGTCACCTACTTCTAATTCATGCGCCTCGTCCTCGCCTCCCAATCGCCCTCACGCCGCATGCTGCTCGAGCAAGGCGGCATCACCCCCGTCCTCCGACCCGCCCATATCGACGAGGACGCCATCATCGCAGAGCTCGGCGAGGCCGAACCGCGCATCGTCGTCGAAAAGCTCGCACAGGCGAAGGCCGCTACCGTCGCAGACGACTTCCCCTCCGACGTCGTCGTCGGCTGCGACTCCATGCTGCTTCTCGACGGCCAACTCCTCGGCAAGCCCCACACCCGTGAGCGCACCATCGCGCGTTGGAAAGCCCAGCGAGGCCAAGAAGCGCACCTGCTCACCGGCCACGCCGTGGCGTATAAGGGCGAGTGGGTCGTCGACACGGTGGCCACCGCGATCCGCTTCGGCGACGTCTCGGACGCCGACATCGCCGCCTACGCCGCCTCCGGCCAACCGCTCGAGTGCGCAGGCGCGTTCACTCTCGAGGCGCTCGGCAGCTGGTTCATCGACTCCATCGACGGCGACCCCACCAGCGTCATCGGCCTCTCCATGCCGCTTTTGCGCCGCTGCCTCTACCGCTTCGGCCTCAACGCCTCCGACTTCTGGGACTAGTACCCGCGAGCGGCAAGGAACTCGTCGAGCACCGCAAGCCCTTCGGGGTTCGCGTCCACGCACATGCGTAGCCAACCACCGATCGTGTTTTTCGGGTTGCGCACGCTCGAAGGCTCGCTCAGGTCGAGCGCGCCCGTGCCGAACAACGCCTCGTAGATCGGCCGACGCTGTGCATCATCCGTCCCCATGTCAATAGCCAGCTTGATGGGCACGTCCCCACTACGGTTGCGGAAATTCACGTCCGCGCCGCCGTCGATAAGCCTTTGCACTAGCGCCGCGTCGCCCTCCCCGAGGTCGCGATGCCGACCAAGCAGGATCGTCAGCGCGTTCTGCCCGTATTCCTCGCGCGACGCGTCAGCGCCACGGCCCAACATGTCGTTGCAGATCTTCGCGCGCGCCTCCGGGTCACCGTTGGTCAGTGCTGCGAACAGCATGTCGGTTACGTCGTTTTTCGCGGGATCGAAGACCTCGCAGAACTCTTCGTGACTGCCCTTCTTTGCAACATACAGCGGGCTTGCCATGAGGACTCCTTCGCGTCGGGTTGCGCACTACTGTAAAGCCTCTGGTGCGTGGGCGCTCGTCGAAAAGCGCAAACTGCTAGCCTGGCGCCATGGAAATCAACGACATGCTCGCACCACCGCCCCTGCACCTGCCCGAAGACCCCGCGCACGGCAAGGACCTCTTAGACCGCGAGACCGCGCTCGCGCACCCGGACTCGCCTGCGGTATGGGCCGCCCGCGCCGAAGCGGAGCTCGACAGCGGCGACGTGCTCGTCGCGTACGCGTACGCGCGCACCGGCTACCACCGCTCGCTCGACCGCCTGCGCGCCAACGGCTGGAAGGGCTGGGGCCCGGTCCCCGCCTCCCACGAGCCGAATGTGCCGGTGCTCAAGGCCATCGCGATGCTGGCACTTGCTTCCAAGGCGATTGGTGACGATGCCGAGTACGACCGCTGCCGCCAAATGCTTTCCGACGCCGACCCGGCCAGCGTCGACGAACTGCTCTAAAGACCCATGCAACGCTTCGTTCCCGCCACTGTCCTCACGGCACTGCTCCCGCTTGCCGCCTGCAGCACCGAGCCAGCCGACCCGCCCACCGTGACGGTCACGCAGACCACCGTGGTGGAGGAGGACGTCGGCCCGGAGAGTGCAGCGCCGCCGACCCAGCAAGCGCAGCCTGACAATGCGGACACTTGCGCGCAGCTGCCGAAGGACCCCCGCGAGGCCTACCCTTCCGGCACAGCACCCGGGCGCATGCCCGCCGACGACGGCAGCGACTACAACTACTGGATCGATGACATCGACAACGCCTACGACCCCTGCGCGCCGCTGAGCTGGATCGTCTTCCGCGGCTCGCTTGGCGACGAGCACAGCCACGCCGGCACCGCAGCCTCAATCGCCGACGGGCTGGCGCTCTATATCAACGGCGAACCGGCCAGAGAGGTGAAACTCTTCGGCCGGATCGACAACATCACACCACTCGAAAACGGCGGCGCCACCTTCGAGTGGTCGGAGCGAGGCCAGTACACCGCCGACGGCTACGTCAACCACTACTCCGCAGAACTCCAGGTCATCGACGGCGCGGTAACAGCCGTTGCCGGTGACACCGCGAAGTTCCACGAGTGGTGGGACTACCCCGTCAGCTACCTACTGGGCACGTACGACTAACCGCGCTTACGCAAGCTTCGCCTCGATGCGGCTGATGGCTTCCTTGGCCACCAGCTCCTGGATGCCCATGTCCAGCTCCGAGGTGAAGCCGACACACGAGCAGTTGATCTCGCCGAGCACGTATGTGTCCTCGCCGGTCTCGTCGTCGTCGGCAAGCATGAAGTCCGCGGTCCAGATCAGCGGGATGTTGTCGCCGCCGAGCTTCTCCGCAATCACCGGGCGGGCCTCGGCGAACATGTCGATGAGCTCCTGCCACTCCTCCGGCTTGTTGTAGGTGTACTTCGCGCCGGAGAACAGGGTCGCGGAGAACGCGTCGCCGCCCTCGGCCGGCTTCTTGTGCACCACGAACACGGGGTGCGGGCCGACGAGCAGGATGCGGATTTCGCCCTCGGTGATGCGCGGCATAAACCGCATATCTACGAGCATGCCGTTGTCGCCCACGATGTACTGGTCGCAGAAGTCCATGAATTCGCCCAGCTGGCGGACCTCGGTGTGGTTGTCCACGGCCTCGGTGCAGCGCAGCTTGGTGTCCAGCGGCAGCGCGGTGCCCGGCTCGACGCTGGCGGCGGCCTCCTCGTCGTCGAGGCGCACACGCCAGATGCCGGAGCCGGTGGAGCCGCGGTTCTGCTTGAGCACGCGCTCGCCGTAGGACAGCGACGTCGGGAACGTCTTGTGGAAGGTCTCCACGTCGTAGTAGGCGGCGGTGTCGGCGGGCACCAGGTCGGTGTCGTTGAGCTTGACCAGGGCGTCCTTGGCACCGTAGGCCATCATCTCGCCCGGGGTCGACATGCCGACCAGGCCAGCGACCGACAGGCTGGTCAGAAGCTGGAAGTAGCCCTGCTCACCGCCCGGGATGTTGCCGGGGTTGACGCGCGAGATGTAGCCGTCGAAGTTCTCGCTGACGTACGCGTAGATGTCGTCGCTCCACTCGGGGCGGTAGTAGACCACCTCGGCGTGCCAGCCGGCATCCTTGATGGCGTTGACGATGGGCATGGTGTCTTTGCGGTGGCCGTCAAAGTACTTGTCGGATCCGCCTTCAACCTCGAAGACAACAATTGCTTTGTGCACGGGGTGGCCCTTTCTCTCTTGGTCCGGCTATGTTCCGGTGCCAATCAGCTCTTACCCATCAAATTTTAAGGCCAATGCCACGTTTTCTCTCCACGAGCGCGCCCCAAGTGGGCAAGTTCACACCCGCCGCCCTCCCCCTGCGCTGAGCCGTGCGCAAAGCACCCCCGCGCGGCGATTTTGCCTCGCAGGGAGCGCAAATTCTGTAGGGTTGGGGCGGAGAAAACCGGCGTGGGAGCGTCGATAAGCATGCAGATGAAGGGGAGCAACCATGGCCATTGAGCTCGACGACCACCCGAAGTTTAAAGACTTCGCGCACCCGGAGAAGTTCGTCTCCGCAGCGTGGCTGTCCGCGCGCCTGGGCAAGCCGGGGCTGCGCGTGGTGGAAAGCGACGAGGACGCCTACCTCTACGACATCGGGCACATCCCGGGCGCGGTGCGCATCGACTGGCACCGCGACCTCAACGACCCCGTCACCCGCGACTTCATCGACGGCAAGGCTTTCGCCAAGCTGATGAGCGAGCGCGGCATCTCCCGCGACGACACGGTCGTGGTCTACGGGGACAAGTCTAACTGGTGGGCCGCCTACACCGCCTGGGTCTTCGAGCTGTTCGGCCACCCGGACGTGCGCCTGCTCGACGGCGGCCGCGACGCGTGGATGGGCGAGGAGCGCGACACTTCGTTCGCCGTGCCCGAGTACCCGGCCACCGAGTACCCGGTGGTGGAGCGCCAGGACAAGCCGTACCGCACCTTCGCTACCGATCTGTTGCAGCACACGCCCACCCAGCTTATCGACGCCCGCCAGCCCGGCCAGTACGACGGCACCGACGGCAACGCCTCCGACCGCGCCCCCGGCAAGTCGCCCTCCACGCTGCGCCACGGCCACATCCCGGGCGCGGTGAACGTGACCTGGGGCCGCTCCCTGTTCCCCAACGCGCTGTTCAAGGACCTGCCTGACATCGCCGCGATCTACGAGGACTTCGACCCGGACGCCGAAACGGTGGTGTACTGCCAGCTGGGCGAAAGCTCCGCACACACCTGGTACGTGCTCAACCACATCCTGGGCTTTAGCAACATCTCGCTCTACGACGGCTCGTGGGCCGAGTGGGGCAACATGGTGCGCGTGCCCGTTGAGCAGGGCTCGGGCGCCTAGCCCGCTTTTCGACGTCGCGTTGGCCGCCCAGCCTCCGCGACGTTTTTTCATGCGAGTTGTAACATGGGGCGTCGAGAACCGATATAGTTTGGCATCACTAATCGCTTGCAAGAAAGACGGGATGTTTTCGTGCCTACTTCAAACGACGCTTCTACCGCAGACGCCACGAACCTGAGCCACGCGCTTTCGAAGGTGCTGGTGGCCAACCGCGGCGAGATTGCCGTCCGAGTCATCCGCGCGGCGAAAGACGCAGGTATTGCCTCTGTCGCCGTGTACGCGGAGCCGGACAAGGATGCCCCCTTCGTCGGGCTGGCCGACGAGGCCTTCGCCCTCGGCGGTGCGACCGCGGCGGAGTCTTACCTGGACATGGACAAGCTTCTCGACGCCGCGGCGAAGTCCGGCGCCGACGCCATCCACCCCGGCTACGGTTTCTTGTCCGAGAACGCCGAGTTCGCCCAGCGCGTCATCGACGCGGGCCTGACCTGGATCGGCCCCTCGCCTTCAGCCATCGCAGCGCTCGGCGACAAGGTCACTGCGCGCCACATCGCCGAGGCTGCCGACGCCCCGATGGCGCCGGGCACCAAGGACCCGGTTGCAGATGCCGAAGAGGTCCTCGCGTTTGCCGACGAGCACGGCCTGCCGGTGGCCATCAAAGCAGCCTTCGGCGGCGGCGGGCGCGGCATGAAGGTCGCCTACACCCGCGAGGAGATCCCGGAGCTGTTCGAGTCCGCCACCCGCGAGGCCACCGCCGCATTTGGCCGTGGCGAGTGCTTCGTCGAGCGCTACCTGGACAAGGCCCGCCACGTGGAGGCCCAGGTACTCGCTGACCAGCACGGCAACGTCGTCGTGATGGGCACGCGCGACTGCTCCCTGCAGCGCCGCTTCCAGAAGCTGGTCGAGGAGGCCCCGGCCCCGTTTTTGACCGACGAGCAGCGCGAACGCATCCACTCCTCGGCGAAGGCGATCTGCCGCGAGGCCGGCTACTACGGTGCCGGCACCGTGGAGTACCTCGTCGGCTCCGACGGGCTCATCTCGTTTTTGGAGGTCAACACGCGCCTGCAGGTCGAGCACCCCGTCACCGAGGCCACCACCGGCGTGGACCTGGTGCGCGAACAGTTCCGCATCGCCCGCGGCGAGGAGCTCCGCTTTGACGCCGACCCCGCCCCACACGGCCACGCCATCGAGTTCCGCATCAACGGCGAGGACGCCGCGGCGAACTTCATGCCGGCGCCGGGCACCATCGCCGAGTACGCCGAGCCGGCCGGCCCGGGCGTGCGCGTCGACTCCGGTGTGCGCGCCGGCTCGGTCATCGGCGGCCAGTTCGACTCCATGCTGGCCAAGCTGATCGTCCACGGCGAGACCCGCGAGGAGGCGCTGCAGCGCGCCCGCCGCGCGCTCGACGAGTACGTGGTCAAGGGTCTGCCCACCGTCATCCCCTTCCACCGCGTGATCGTGGACGACCCGGCGTTTGTCGGCGACGGCGACTCCTTCGGCGTCTACACCCGCTGGATCGAGGAGGAGTGGGTCAACGAGCTGCCCGCCGCCGACGCGGATACCGAGACCGAGACGGACACCGACAACTCCCGCACCTTCGCCGTGGAAATCAACGGCCGCCGCATCGAGGTGGCTCTGCCCTCCTCCCTGCTGCTCGGCGGGGCGCAGCGCAAGCGCCCGAAGAAGCGCCGCTCCAGCGGCTCGAAGGCTGCCGTCTCGGGCGATGCCGTCGCTGCGCCGATGCAGGGCACCGTGATCAAGTGCAACGTTTCCGAAGGCGACACCGTCGAAGAGGGCGACGTCCTCGTGGTGCTCGAGGCCATGAAGATGGAAAACCCCGTCAAAGCGCACAAGGCCGGCACCGTCACCGGCCTGGCCGCCGAGGAGGGCGCCCAGGTGAACAAGGCCGCCGTGCTGATGGAGCTGAAGTAGCTAGCGCGGCAGCAGGCCGTCGATGCGCCACTGCGCCACGGTCTGCAAAATCTGGCCGAGCACCGGCGCCGAGGCGGCGAGCACGCCGACGATGATAATCGCGATGACCGGCAGCGTACCCTCATCCATATTGCTGCTGGCCTCGATGCGGCGTGCGGACCCCGCCGCCGCGCCGGACAGCGCGTCGTCCGGCAGCTCCGCGCGGTGGTCGTTGACCTGTGGGGCGCGGAAGTAGTCGGCGATCAGCCGGATTTCCTCGCCTTCGGTCACCTCGTCGCCGTTTGCCGGTACGGACGCGCGCGAGAGCTGGTGCTCGCTGCCGCTCGTCGTACGAATAACGCTGATTCCCGAGTAGACCCCGAGGAACCCGCGCCGCGGCGACCACACTGGCCCGCCGGAGTCGCCGTGCTGCCCGCTGACCCCGTCGAAGTAGAGATTGTTGTCGATGCTGCCGGCGAACGTCCCGCACTGCACCTGCCGCGAGGCCACCCCAAAGGTGCAGACTTGCTCGCCTTTCGCCATCTCGCTTAGCGACGCCACCGTGTCCCCACTCCGACCATTCACCCCCACCCGCACGCCCGGATCCCAGCGGATCGCGGCCCAGTCGTTGCCGGTACCTTTGCCCCACTTTGATGAGGGGTAAAACGTGCCCACCTCGCCCGTGGTCGACCCGTCCGCGCGCTTGAGCCGCACCCGCTCACCGGTGAGCCCGCAGTGTGCTGCGGTGTAGCTGATGTTCTCGGCGCGGTCGTTGTAGGCGATCGCGCAGCTTGAGGCGTCCGCCACGACGATCTGCGAGCCCTGCTGCACCACTTCTGCCGCTCCCGCAACCGGCGGGGCGGCAAGGGCGGCAGCTGCGGCGAGGACGGCGGCGCGACGGGCAACGGTATGCATGGGCCAAATAGTACAACCTATCGCCTTGCTATTGTGGGGCGCATGGAATTCCACTTCCGCAGAGCCAAAGAAGCCGACCGCACCTACCTCCAACGTCTCAATTTCCTCACCGAGGTCTTCGGTGACGAGACGGCCCCGATGCACCCGCAGGAACGCGAGGGCATCGTCGCCGGCGTGCACGAGTACATCTACGGCTGGGACCCGGATTCTGACGGCGGCATCATCGTCAGCGACGAATTCCACACCCCGGCCGGCGGCATCTGGTTCCGCTACTGGGCTTCGCCGGATGAGGGGCACGCGAACCTCGGCCCGGACATCCCGGAGCTCGCCATCGCCGTGGAGGGCCGCTACGCCGGGCACCGGCTCGGCGCGCTCCTGCTGGAGCAGGCCGTACTTCTGGGCCAGGAGCAGGGTGCCGAGCGCCTCGCCCTGTGGGTCGACCCGGACAATCCGCGGGCCCGCCACCGCTACGAGCAGTTCGGCTTCGACGACGTCAAGGGCAAAGCCAACGTCATGGCGCTCAATCTTTAAGTTGCGAGGTGCCCGGGGCTGCATTAGGTTGTGGCCCTATGGGGGATCAACAACAATTACGGGCCTTTTTGGCCTTCAAAGCAGGGGGAATCGCCACACTACGGCTTGTCTACGAGGCGGGCCTGGATGCGGATACGCTCATTGGGATGGGCGCGGCCGACGACTACGCAGACACACTCGTGCGCCTTGCCCGCCGGTTTTTCCGGCCCACCAGCCACTCCCGCTTCCAGCTTGAGGCCCGCGCCGCGGCCGAGGCCAACCGCCACTGCATCGAAACCCTAGAGCTGATCGAACGCACCGCACGCCGGATCACGAATCCGACGAAGCGTTGGGAGTACACCGCGCAGCTGTGCGCCACCGAGGGGGATACCACCACCA